>JAJQAY010000051.1 GCA_021203515.1 Bacteroides sp.
AACAGCTTTAATCACAGTAAACTTAAAAAACGTATCACTATGATGTTAAAAGAAAAGTCAAGTTCGTGGGCACGTTTGAAGTATCTCTATGTACTTCCGGTAGCTGCTATTGCGGTAACAGCTTTCGCCCGTCCCGAAGTCTCCAATGTAGCAGAGGAGATTTCCGCCGTCAAAGTTAATGATTTAACGGCAATTGTAGAAACAAAAGTGGCAGAATATGGAGTAACCGATACGGTGAAACAAGCTGAACCTGCTACTGTCTTTACTGTAGTCGAGGAAATGCCGGAGTTTCCCGGTGGTATACAAGCGTCTCTGGACTATATCAGAAAGAATATACATTATCCGGAGGCTGCCCGGAAAGCGGGAATACAAGGACGTGTCACTGTGCAGTTTGTGGTTGATGCGGAAGGCAATGTCGTGTTGCCGCGAATAATGAGGTCGGAACACAAGGAGTTGGAAGCGGAAGCCATCCGTCTGGTGAAGGCAATGCTGAAATGGAAACCGGGCAAGCAGAAGGGCAAGGCGGTAGCGGTGAAGTACACTTTTCCGATAGTGTTCAGACTGAACGATGCTGATGCAAAGAAAGATGAAGCCAAGGTCAGCATTCAATCATGGGATGACGGAAACACTCCATTGTGCATCGTCAATGGTAAAGAGGTGGATATAGCAGTGATGGCAGCGCTGAACCCGGACAAGATTGAGAATATGTCTGTATTGAAAGATAAAGCGGCTTTGGAGACATATGGCGAGAAGGGCAAGAATGGTGTTTTACTGATAACTTTGAAGGAGAACCATCCGACTATGGCAGCGGTAGGGGTAGGCAATGTGTATAATAAAATGGATAAAGCCACTTCTCTGGATATTGACAAGGCAGATGTTTATCTTGACTTTGTAAAGGTAGACAGAGAGAGGGGAAAAAGTGGACGACCTGGTGCCGGCTGATAATATAGAAAGTATTACTGTCAGTAAAAAAATAAGTGGTGAAGGTATAATTTATATATCTACTAAAAAGGAGAAAACAATTCCTCGGGGTGATATGAAGATTATAGGTAAAGCGGTGGATAAGCAAGGCGAGCCGATTATCGGTGCTGCTGTGTTGATAGAAGGAACTACGGTGGGTACGATAAGTGATGCAGATGGATGCTTTGTTTTGTCAGCCGACAAAGACAATGTATTGAGCATTCAGTATATCGGAATGAAAACGGCTAAAGTGAAAGTTGAACCGGAAATGAAAGTTGTCTTGGAAGAAGGATAATAGAATTGCAAAATAATAAAGATGATAAGAGACTATCTCGGGCTTGCTCCGGGGTAGTCTCTTTGGGTTTTATGGCAGCTGTCTTAGAATAATTCTCGTTTTTGAGGTGCTTCTTGCCGGAAAATCTTATTTTTGTGTCGACTATCCAATCTTTGTAACTTATGTAGAAACGAATATTGCTTGCCCTGATTACTCTTGTCAGTTGTTGCTATTGCACCGAGCCGCTTATGGCTTGCACCTCCGCTGTGATTTCCGGTAAGATACCCCCCCGACGGTCGCCCCTTGTTGTGGAAGAACCGGGACACGGATTTTCCTCAGAACAGTGTGAAGTATTTTAAAGGGGAACGTTATCCGTTCATTGCCATTGTAAACAGTGTGGCGGATAATCCCTCGGAGGTGTGGATGGGTACGAACTCGGCGGGCTTCTCCCTGATGAATACGCAATCTTATAATCTGGTGGAGATAAAGCCCGGCGAAGAACGCGGTGAAGCCAACGGGCGTGTGATGCGCCGTGCACTGGAAGTTTGCGCCACGGTGGAAGATTTCTGCCATTTCCTTGATACCCTTGCGAAGCCCAGCCTGATTGAAGCGAACTTCGGAGCAATTGATGTGAAAGGTGGCGCGGCAATGTTCGAAGTGGATTATTACAAATATGTGATGTACGATGCCAATAATCCGAAGGATGCCCCTTGTGGCTATATTGCGCGTACAAACTTCTCTTTCTCGGGACAGGTGAACGAAGGTGCAGGCTACGTGCGCTTCATGCAGGAAGACAGAATGTTGCTGCCTGCTTCCGCCACCGGACGAATCACACCGCAATGGATATTCAATGAGCTGTCCCGTTCGTTTGCCAATCCGTTGCTAGGCATCGACCTGAAGACGGGAGAGTTCAATCGCCCTAAAACTACGGGATGGTTTGTAGATCAGGACTTTATAGCCCGGAGCAGTACGGCAAGCTCGGTAGTGGTGCAGGGGGGGTGAAGCCGTGGGAAAATCCGGAACTTACAACGATGTGGACGATATTGGGCTATCCTCCCACCGGCGTTGCGATGCCTGTATGGGTGAAAGGGGCCGATAAGAACCTGCCGAAACTCTTGGCACGCGATGAGGCGAGGAAAGTCTCTCCGTTATGCGATTGGTCGGTGACATTGGCGGGAGACGTTTTCTCTTATACGCAAGGCATGGGCAGCGGCCGCTACATGAACTGGGAGAAACTTTATAATGCGGAGAAAAACGGTTATATGCAGTTGCTGGCTCCGGTGGAAGAGGGTGTATTCCGGCGTGTGGAACCACGCCTGAAGGAGTGGCGCAAGCAAGGAAGCATCGACACCCGGGCGATGCAGGTGCTCTATAGTGAGTTGGGCGATTTTATCAGCACACAATATGCGGAACTATTTGAACTTTAATAATTATTCATATTAACTATTTCTACATGAGACACAAACTTATGATTGGAGTTTCCGTCCTCTGCCTCGGCTTGGTCGGAACGTTGCATGCGCAAAGCAAGAAGATGTATCAGAAGGGCTGGATTGACTTCAACAAGAACGGGGTGAAAGACATCTACGAAGACCCCACCCAACCGGTTGAGAAACGTGTTGCCGACCTGCTTTCCCAAATGACGGTGGAGGAGAAAACCTGTCAGCTCGCCACTCTCTACGGTTACGGGCGTGTGTTGAAAGACTCTCTGCCCACTGCCGGCTGGAAGAACAAGATTTGGAAAGACGGAATTGCCAATATCGACGAGATGCTGAACGGGGTAGGAGGGAAGTCTGCCCGCGTGCCCCATCTGCTATATCCGTTCAGCAATCATGCCGAAGCCATAAATACCGTGCAACGCTGGTTTGTGGAAGAGACTCGCCTGGGTATTCCCGTGGATTTCAGTAATGAAGGTATTCATGGCCTGAACCATATGAAGGCGACGCCTCTGCCGGCTCCTATCGCCATAGGAAGCACCTGGAACAAGGAACTGGTGCATCGTGCCGGTGTCATTGCCGGACAGGAGGCCAAAGCATTGGGCTATACGAATGTATATGCCCCTATCCTGGATGTGGTGCGCGACCCGCGTTGGGGACGCACGCTGGAATGCTATGGTGAAGAGCCTTACCTGATTGCTGCCCTGGGAACGGAAATGGTGAATGGCATCCAGTCGCAGGGAGTTGCTTCTACGTTGAAACATTATGCCGTATATAGCGTGCCCAAGGGCGGACGCGACGGGAACTGCCGTACAGACCCGCATGTGGCGCCTCGTGAGTTGCACGAACTTTTCCTTTATCCTTTTAAGAAAGTAATTCAGAACGCCCATCCTATGGGAGTGATGAGCAGTTATAATGATTGGGACGGTGTGCCCGTATCTGCCAGCTATTACTTCCTTACCGAGTTGTTGCGTGAGGAGTTCGGTTTCGACGGTTATGTGGTGAGCGATAGTGAAGCGGTGGAGTTCGTGCTGACCAAGCATCATGTGGCCGATACTTATGATGAGGCTGTGCGCCAGGTATTGGAAGCCGGTCTGAATGTACGCACCCATTTTACTCAGCCGTCCGATTTCATCTTGCCGGTTCGCCGTCTGCTCGAAGAGAAGAAGATTTCGATGGCGACCATTGACAAGCGTGTGGCAGAGGTGCTGCGCGTGAAGTTCCGCCTGGGATTGTTCGACCAGCCCTATGTGGCGGATACGAAGGCAGCCGACAAAGTGGGTGGCGTAGACCGCAATATGGACTTTGTGAAGCAGATGCAGCAACAGGCGCTCGTGCTCTTGAAGAACGAGAACAGTCTTCTCCCGCTGGACAAACAACAGATTAAGAAGGTATTGGTGACCGGCCCCTTGGCCGATGAAGATAATTTTATGACTAGCCGTTATGGCCCTAACAGACTGGAGACGGTTACTATTCTATCCGGTCTGCGCAATTACCTGAAAGGTATTGCCGAGGTGGATTATGCCAAGGGCTGTGAGATTGTAGATGCCGGTTGGCCTGCTACCGAGATACTGCCCGTCCCCATGAATGAACAAGAAAAGCAAAGCATTGCCGAAGCTGTGGCAAAGGCTCAAGAGAGCGATGTCATTATTGCCGTATTGGGAGAAGATGAGTGTCGCACCGGTGAAAGCCGTTCGCGCACTTCGCTCGACTTGCCCGGCCGACAGCAGCAACTGCTCGAAGCGCTGCATGCCACCGGAAAGCCGGTCGTGTTGGTGTTGGTCAACGGTCAGCCGCTTACTATCAACTGGGCGAATGCTTACATTCCCGCTATCATGGAGACCTGGTTTCCCGGTTGCCAGGGCGGGACGGTGATTGCCGAGACGCTGTTCGGCGAGCATAATCCGGGCGGTAAGCTGACGGTTACTTTCCCGAAGAGCGTAGGGCAGATAGAGTTGAATTTTCCTTTTAAGTCCGGTTCGCACGGCAGTCAGCCGCAGGCCGGTCCTAATGGGGCAGGCTCTACCCGCGTCATCGGTGAGCTTTATCCTTTCGGCTTCGGACTGAGTTACACTACCTTTGCTTACTCCAATCTGGAAGTGTCTCCGCTGAAGCAACGTACACAAGGGGATTATACCATAAAAGTAAATGTAACGAATAGCGGAAAGCGTGCAGGTGATGAAGTTGTACAGTTGTATGTACGCGACAAGGTGAGCAGCATCATTACCTACGACTCTCAGTTGCGCGGCTTTGAACGTGTATCCCTGCAACCGGGTGAAACGAAACAAGTTACGTTTACCTTGAAGCCGGAAGACCTGCAGTTATTAGACCGTAATATGAATTGGACGGTAGAGCCGGGCGAGTTTGAAATCCTGATAGGTGCTTCCAGCCAGGACATCCGGCTGAAAGAGACGATTACTGCTCTGCCATAAAGATACCGTTTTAGTGTAAGCTCACTGTTGAGTTTAGAAGTAACTTATTCCCCTCTTCCGGGGAGGAGGGGTGCCCTTTAGGGCGGGGTGGTAGGTGAGTACACTTACTGAACATTCTCTCAAAGGTATTTCTTCACCTACCACCTCCCCCTACGGGTACTCCTCCTCCCAAGAGGAGGAGAATGTGAGATAGTACCGTTAAACTTAGATTTGTGAACGGAGGTACTCAAGTATCTCCGTTTCTTGTTCCGGATGGAACCAGCGTATTTCCTCATCCCGCTTAAACCAAGTCATCTGCTTGCGGGAGTAGATGCGGGAGTTCTGCTGAATTTTCTCGATAGCAAAGGGCAGTGTCCACTCGCCGTCGAGATAGTTGAATATCTCTTTATAGCCCACCGTGTTCAGCGAGTTGAGTGTCCGGTATGGATAGACGCGGCGGGCTTCTTCCATCAGGCCGTCTTCTATCATTTGCTCCACCCGGTGGTTGATGCGCTCGTAAAGTTCCTCTCGGTCACGTGTCAATCCGATTTTTAGGATGCGGAAAGGGCGTTCCTTCTTCTGCTGCGTGCGAAAAGAGGTATAAGTCTTTCCCGTCATATAGCAGATTTCCAGTGCATGTATTACCCGCTTCGGATTCTTCAGGTCTACAATCTTATGGTATTCCGGATCTAGTAACTTCAACTCGGCGCATAGTCTTTCGAGCCCTTCCGTCTCGTACTTCTGCAACATAATCTCGCGGGTTTCGGCATCTACGGTCGGTATATCGTCGATGCCTTTGCACACGGCGTCCACATACATCATGGAGCCACCGGTCAGGAGCACGACATCATGGCGGGTATAGAGCGTATCGAGCAGTTTCAGCACCTCGGCTTCGTATTGGGCGGCACTGTAATAATCGGTAAGTTTCAGAGTGCCGACAAAGTAGTGCTTCACCCGTTGCAATTGTTCGGGAGTAGGTGCGGCTGTGCCAATCTTCAAGTCGGCATAAAGCTGCCTTGAGTCGGCAGAGACAATGCAGGTCTTGAATTGTTCCGCCAGCCGGAGACTGAGTTCGGTCTTGCCTACCCCGGTGGGGCCGATAAGTACAATCAACGTTTTCATGCGTAGAAAATTATTTAAGCACGGATTATACGGACTTCACGAAGTCATTACAAAAAACAATTCGGGCGAAGAACAATTTCCTCCGATGAAACAAGTATATCCTAGCCGGATGTTCTGTCTTCATCGGAGCAAACTGTCATTCGCCCGAAACGGTCTATTTAGAATTTCTCTTCTTCGAAAGCTACGTCACCGGCAGCATCGTCCAGTCCTACGAAGCCTTCCTTGTCGAAGTCTTCCATGTCGAAGTCCTGGTCGCCGTAGAAGTTCTCGTCCAGGTCGAGCGAACCGCTGGCAGCAGCCATCTTCTCAAAGTCTACGGTTTGTTTGGGAGCTTCACCGGCTTTCTTGGTACATTTGGCTCCGGTCATATCCTTTCCGGTAATGATTTCGGAAAGTTCGATGAAGAAGCAGCGCTCGGTCAGGTAGTCGAACGCATATAGCAGCTTTTGCTTTTCGTCTTCTACCAGTTCGCTTAGTTGCGTATCTTTCATCACCCAGCTATCCATCTCCGGATTGTCATCCATTTCTTCGAGCGTAACTTCTTTCTCTTTCTCCCAGTCATCATCACAGATAAAGAAAGAAGTCATTTGGTCGTCGGTATAACCTACCGATTTCACGATTGCCTGGTGGAAGTCATAAAATGTAGCTTCCGGGTCGATTTGTATTTCTCTTACGAAGTCATCCACTTCATCGGAGATGATTGTAAATCTGTATATCATAATGTTGGCCTTTTTATTTGCTCGCCGGGATAATGCCGCGAGCCGATTCTCGTATAAAGTTTATAATATAGCTGATTTCAGGTGTCATTTCCATTTCATCCTCAATCTTCTTTAAAGCATCCGTATTGTTCAGTCCGCTTTGGTATATGATGCGGTAGGCATTGTGAATAGCCTCGATTGTTTCATTGGAGAAACCGCGGCGGCGCAATCCCACGATGTTGATACCCACATAGCAGATAGGCTCCCGTCCGGCAATGATGTACGGAGGAATATCCTTGCTGAAGCGGCATCCTCCTTGTATCATGCCAAATCCGCCTACTCGGCAGAATTGGTGCATCAGTACGTTGGCACTGATTACGGAACAGTCGTCGATAACAATCTCACCTGCCATTTTGGTCGAATTACCGATGACGCAGTTGCTTCCGATAAGGGCATCGTGTGCCACATGCACACTTTCCATCAGCAGGTTGTTATTGCCTACAATGGTTTTTCCTTTGGCGGCCGTACCCCGGTTGATTGTTACGTTTTCCCGGATAATGTTGTTGTCACCGATTTCTGCAGTTGTTTCTTCCCCTTTGAACTTCAGGTCTTGGGGGATGGCACCTATCACTGCTCCGGGGAAAATAGTATTTCCGTTGCCGATGCGTGTGCCGTACAGAATGTTAACATTCGCCATAATCTTGTTATTATCGCCGATTACCACATTCTTGTCAATGAAAACAAAAGGAGTAATCTCTACGTTTTCCCCGATTTTTGCTTCGGGATGAATATACGCTAAGGGACTTATCATGTCTTTTATTTTAGATTTTAGATTTTAGATTTTAGACGTTGGATTTCATTGTTTTGGCATTTGCTGAAATCTTAAATCATAAATCTGAAATCCTTTTATTTGTTTTTTACAATTTGCGCCATAAACTCAGCTTCGCACACCACCTTTTCGCCTATGAAAACATAGCCTTTCATGGTGGAGACACCTCGGCGGACAGGAGCCAGCAGTTCTACGTGGAAAATCAAAGTATCTCCCGGCACTACTTTCTGGCGGAACTTCACACCGTCAATCTTCAGGAAGTAAGTGGAATAGCGTTCCGGTTCGCCTACCGAATTTAATACGAGCAGCCCGCCGGTCTGTGCCATAGCCTCTATCTGCAATACGCCCGGCATTACCGGCTCTTGCGGGAAGTGGCCCTGGAAGAAAGGTTCGTTGGCAGTCACATTCTTGACGCCCACGATATAGTTGGCACCGATTTCAATCACTTTGTCCACCAGTTGCATTGGGTAGCGGTGGCAACAGTTCGCGAATGTAGTTCACGTCCATAATCGGTTCGCGATTGCAGTCATAGGTAGGAGCCTGTATTTCGTGCAGGCGGATTTCCTTACGCATCTGGCGGGCGAACTTGTTGTTGATGGTGTGCCCCGGACGGGTAGCGATGATGCATCCCTTGATGGGTTTGCCAATCAGGGCGAGGTCACCGATAACATCCAACAGTTTGTGGCGTGCGCATTCATTGGGCCATACCAATGGTTTGTGATTGATGTAACCCAGTTGCTTGGCGTCCATATGAGGTACTCCCATTACGTCGGCAAGCTTGTCGTAAGCATCCTGCTCCATTTCACGTTCGTAGATGACGATGGCGTTGTCAAGGTCACCGCCCTTGATAAGCCCTGCCTGCAACAGCGGTTCTATCTCGTGCACGAATACAAAAGTGCGGCTGGCTGCCACTTCATCCTTGAACTTCGCCATGTCTTCCAACGTGGCAAACTGGTTGTGGATGATGGTAGAGTCGTAAGATACCAATACATTCAGGCTGAAGTTCTCGTCGGGCAACACGACAATGGAAGAACCGGTTTCCTCGTCGCGGAACTCAATCTTGGACTTGATGATATAGAAATCCTTTACGGCATTTTGCTCAACCGTGCCAACGCGTTCTATCCCTTTTACGTAATATTGGGCGCTTCCGTCCAGAATAGGAAATTCAGGACCGTTAACCTGAATCAGGCAGTTGTTTATGCCCAGAGCGTAGAGGGCTGCCATTCCATGCTCTATCGTACTTACCTTTACTCCATTCTTGGAGAGGACAGTGCCGCGAGTAGTTTCGGTTACATTATCAGCTATGGCGTCGACGAGGGGTTGTCCTTCGAGGTCGATGCGTTGAATTTTGTATCCGTGATTGTCCGGAGCCGGGTTAAAAGTAACGGTCAGGTCGAGTCCCGTGTGAAGACCTTTCCCACTGAGCGAAAAGCTATCTTTCAGAGTCTTTTGTTTCAACATTGGTTACTTATTTAATTGTTTTTTAGTTCATTCAGTTCTTTGCGGAGTGCATTCAACTCTAAATACATATCCGGCAATTTGCGGTAAACAGTAGCGGCCCTAAAGTAAGGTTTCTGCTCCATAGGCGGTGTCCCGATAAGCTGGCTACCTTCCTTGATGCTGCTGGGTACTCCCGACTGTGCTCCAAGGTTCACCTTATCTCCGATGTGAATATGCCCAGCTATACCTACCTGGCCGCCGAACATGCACCACTCGCCTATCTTGGTAGAACCGGCAATGCCCACCTGCGCGGCCATTACCGTGTGCGAACCTATTTCGTCGTTGTGCGCCACCTGTATCAGGTTGTCCAGCTTTACACCACTGTGCACGATGGTTGCTCCCATCGTAGCACGGTCTACGCACGTGTTCGCACCTATTTCCACATTATCTTCCAGTATCGTGATACCGATTTGAGGTATCTTTTCATATCCCTCGGGAGTAGGAGCAAAGCCGAAACCATCTGCACCAATCACGCAACCGGCATGCAGGATACAATGATTACCTACCCGGCAATCGTGATAAATCGTCGCGTTGGCATAAATGATGCACTCGCTTCCCACCTTGGCACCACTTCCGATGGTTACATGCGGATGGATAACCGTATTATCTCCCACTTCGGCATATTCGCCGATGCAGGCAAAAGGAGCGATGTAAACATCCTTACCAATCTTTGCACTCTCGGCCACGTAAGCCTGCGGACTGATGCCTACACGCTTCGGTTTGCTTTGCTCGTAAAGATTGAGCAGTTTGGCAAGGCTTTCGCAGGCGTTGTCTACCTTAATCATAGTCGTCTTCACTTCCTGTTCGGGAGTAAAGTCCTTGTTTACCAGCACGATGCTTGATTGGGTTTCGTATAAGTAAGGTATATATTTGGGGTTAGACAAGAAAGAGATTGCCCCCGGTATTCCTTCTTCAATTTTAGCAAAGGTATGTACGGTTGCATTTTCGTCTCCAATGATTTCTCCTTGTATAAATGTTGCAATTTGTTTAGCAGAGAACTCCATTTCTTATTATTGTTAGATGGTTTCGAAACACAAATAACGGACTTTTTTTTTATATTTCCTTATCCTGTGATGAATATTTTATACTTACTTGTGCAAACGTTTGTAGCACAAGTAGTACTTTTTACTTTCTTAGATAGCAGAGATATGTTGAGCATATCCGATGCTTCGGCAATATTCTTGATAGAACCGTCCTTGTAGAGGATGTCGATACTATCGTCTGCCGGGTCGTACATATTCTTTTCGATGCTGGGGGTAGAGATGAAATATCTCGCTTCGGAGAGAGGAATGTCCAGTTGTTCACTGATTTGCAAAGTTAATTCTTTTTTCCGTTCTTCGGCAATTGGGTCGGAGGAAATCTCCACTTTGAAGATGTTACGATTAATCATGCCGAGGCTCAGGGTGGAAAGCGCTTTGTCCGAATGGGCGCTCCACACCTTCAGCGCAGTCCAGATGTCGTTGTCGTCCAGTTGGATAAAGTTCTCCAGACATTCGGGGTTATTGTAGAATATCTCCCGGTTGACGTCTTTATAGAGGAAGAACTTCAGAGCGGGCGAGACGAATAACTCCACACCCTGGCTTGCCAGTTCCTTGGCGCGCAGCAGAGTGCTGATGAGCATCTTTTCATAGGCCACCGATGCCTTGTGCAGATATACCTGCCAATACATCAGGCGGCGTGCCGTCAGGAAGTTTTCGATGGAGTAGATGCCCTTGGATTCCACTACGAGGTGGTCGTCCTTCACATCGAGCATCTTGATGATGTGGGCTGAGCTGATGTTGCCTTCCGTGACGCCGGTATAGAAGCTGTCGCGTCGCAGGTAGTCGAGGCGGTCCATGTCCAGTTGCCCGCTTACCAACTGATGCAGGAAGCGTTTGGGATATTCGTCCTTGAATATCTGGATGGCAAGCGTCAGTTGCCCGTTCATCTCTTTGTTGATGCGTTCCATCAGCATCAGCGAGATGTCTTCGTGGGAAACGCCCTGCACAATGGTATCTTCGAGTACATGCGAGAAGGGGCCGTGTCCGATGTCGTGCATCAGGATGGCTGCCATCACGGCTTCTGCTTCACTGTCGAAGATGAAGTTCCCTTTGGCGGTGAGTTGCTGGATGGCTTCGCTCATCAGGTGGAAAGCGCCCAGTGAATGCTGGAAGCGGGTGTGCTGCGCACCGGGATACACCACCGACGACAACCCTAATTGCTTGATGCGGTTCAGGCGTTGCAAAAGGGGATGCCGTACAAGGTCGTACAGCAGTCCCTTCGGTATGTTGATGAACCCGAAGACCGGGTCGTTGATAATCTTTCTTTCGAACACGTAATTTAGTGGTTAACGGTTAGTGATTAGTGATTAGTTTTGGTGACAAGTAGTGATTAATGCAGGCTTATATAGCGCAGCTACTAATCACTAATCACTAAACGTTAATCACTTTCTTCAACTCTTCCGCCATCTGCCCCTGTACCTCCTGTGCCGCCTTGCGTGCCGCTTCGGCAAACTTCTCGGTCTTGTCCACGTAGATGATGCCGCGGCTGGAGTTTACAATCAGTCCGCACGTCTTGTTCATACCGTATTTGCAGACTTCTTCCAATGAGCCGCCTTGTGCACCGACACCGGGAACCAATAGGAAGTGCTCGGGAACAATCTTGCGGATGTCTTCGAAGGCACGTCCCTGAGTGGCACCCACTACGTACATCATCTGCTCGTCACCGGCCCATTGCTGTGATTTGCGCAGCACTTTCTCGAAGAGGCGCTCGCCATTGTCGTCTATCATCATCTGGAAGTCGTGCGAACCTTTGTTGCTGGTCAGCGCAAGCAGGATAACCCATTTCCCTTTGTAGGTGAGGAACGGCGTCACGCTGTCCTCGCCCATATACGGGGCCACGGTGACGGAGTCGATGTCCAGTTCTTCGAAGAACGTGCGGGCATACATGGCGGAAGTGTTTCCGATGTCACCACGCTTGGCGTCGGCGATGATGAACTGGTCGGGGTAGTTCTGCTTGATATAGTTCACGGTCTTTTCGAAGGCAATCCATCCTTTCACGCCCATGCTCTCATAGAAAGCGAGGTTGGGCTTGTAGGCGATGCACAGGTCGGCTGTGGCGTCGATGATGGCTTTGTTGAAAGCAAAGATAGGGTCTTCCTTCTTCAGCAGATGTCCGGGGATTTTCTTGATGCCTGTATCCAGACCTACGCAAAGAAAAGACTTCTTGCATTTGATATTTTCAAAGAGTTGTTGTTTATTCATATCGAATATAGTTTATATGTTTATTTCTTAAATAAATATCCGTCTAAGTTGAGATGTGCATCGTTCTTTCCCCCCTCATTGTACGTCAGTTCGAAATAAGTGAGTAGGAACAGGCATTTATTGGAGTTGCATTTAAAGGTGGTGGGCGGCATGTCTCCATACTTATAGTCGTGGAGCATTCCGAGTGTTTCGAGGTCGATGTAGACCGTATCGTTCGTTTGGCCCGTTTTAGTATCGAGGAATACCGGCAATATGCCTTTTTCCACTTCTTTGTGTGGAATGCTGTATCGTTTGTTCGGCGTGCCGATATGTACGAACCGGGTATATCCGTCGGGTATTTCGATAGCAGTTTTTGCATGTATTTCCCCGCTATAGATTACGGTGTCATCTACAGTCGTATTCGTCTCGCGGTAGGAGGACGAGTAGAACGATGTACCTCCCTCCACAAGGTCGTTTGTGCTGGTCCGTCCGAACCAGTTATTCAGATAGATAAACCGCGTGTTCACCAGTATGGCGGTTTCGTCCGGCAGTGAGGAGAGCCACTTGTCATATCGTTCGCTCGAAAGCGGCAACTCTGTTTCGTTGGTGTGTTGCAGCTCCTTCTTGATGCTGTTGCGAATGGTATTTCTCGTGATGCTGGCATAGTTGACGGGGGGCACCGAAGTCAGCAGGAAGATAACGGCAAACGAAACCGGTATCCAACTGATGCGGCGTGCTTTCGACACGATAAGCCCGATGCAGACCATGTAGAACCAGACGTTGAGGGTGATGAGATAGAGCCGGTTTATCGTGACGCCATAGTCGTTGAGGCGGCGCACGATGCCGATTGTCATCAATAACAGCATCGGTAAAATCAGTGCCGGGAGCCAGCGTGCAATCCATTGGTCGATGCGTTTCGCTTCTTTTATGCGTGCCGGATACAGCCCGAACTCAACAGCGATGCATCCGGCCATGAGTACTACGATGAGCCACGAAACCCATCCGTTGGGCAACTCCCAGTTGTAGAAGATGCGGGCGGCATAGATGTAGAGCACCAACAGATAGCCCGCCATGAGTGGCAAGAACAGAAAATGTATGATGCCGTTGAAGAAAGCCGAGGGTTGCGGACGGCGGTTGTGCTTCTGTGCGCCTTGGGGCAGCATGCCGAGGAAGAGCAGCATCGGGAGCAATACGCTACATATAATAAAGGTATAGCTCAGGTAGCTTCTCTTGGTTGCATCTATGTCGAAAAGGACGTTCAGCGAGAGGAGCAGCAGGCAGATGCCGCCACTCATGATGAGTCCTATCAGGTTCACCGTAATGCCTGCCGATACCGTGTAGGAGGCGAAGTTCCAGCTCGGGATGTCGTTCTCCTCCTTGGTGAAGGAAAGGAAGAAGATGGAAATCCCCAATGCAAGGATGCCCGCCCCGTGAGCAATGCCTATCTCTATCAGCGACCTTTCCGGAGAAAGGCTATAGAGAAACACGGCGTCCACTATGAGCAGCGCATGCGGCACAGCCTGCACCACCACTTCCCAGACCTTGCTTTCCACTTCCTCGCTCCACAAGTGAAGACTGAGCGAAAGCAACGTGCCGATGGAAAAGTAGTAGCCCAACACCCAGAACAGTTTCTCGTTGTCATATCTGTCGGCAGTCGCTAGATAGAGCAGGAAGACGGTAAGCGCCAGGGCAAAGCACACGGTGACGGGAAAACGTTTCAGGCAGTTCCTGAACGCTTCGGTCATGGTGTGGAATGCTCTTTTTAGCAGGGGCGCTTTCATAGACACTACTTATAGGGCCGGTTTACAGTTCGCTTTCCTTCAGTCGCTCCGCGTTCTCGGCCACAATCAGGTGGTCGATGCAGTCCTGAATATCACCGTCCATGAAGGCGGCGAGGTTGTAGATGGTATAGTTGATGCGGTGGTCGGTGATGCGTCCCTGCGGATAGTTGTAGGTGCGTATCTTGGCCGAACGGTCGCCGGTGCTGACCATCGTCTTGCGTTTGGAGGCAATGTCGTCGATGTACTTCTGATGTTCCTTGTCGTAGATGAACGTGCGCAGACGGCTGAGGGCGCGCTCCTTGTTCTTGGGCTGGTCGCGCGTCTCGGTACACTCGATGAGTATTTCCTCTACAACGCCCGTGTTGGTGTTCTTCCAGTTATAGCGCAGGCGCACGCCGGACTCCACCTTGTTCACGTTCTGTCCGCCGGCACCACCGCTTCGGAAGGTATCCCACTTGATTTCGCCTTCGTTGATGACGACGTCGAACTCTTCGGCTTCGGGCAGCACGGCCACGGAGGCGGCCGAAGTGTGCACACGTCCCTGCGTTTCGGTGGCGGGCACTCGCTGCACGCGGTGCACACCCGACTCGTATTTCATCGTGCCGTACACACCGTCGCCGGTGATGCTGCACACGATTTCCTTAAACCCACCGGCACTGCCTTCGTTGGCGCTGGATATTTCCATGCGCCAGCCCTTCGTTTCGCAATACTTGGTGTACATGCGGAAGAGGTCTCCGGCAAAGATGGCGGCTTCGTCGCCCCCCGTGCCGCCGCGTATTTCGAGGATGGCGTTGCGGCTGTCCTGCGGGTCGGCGGGGATGAGCAGCAGTTTTATCTGTTCCTCCAGTTCCGGTTGGCGTGCCTGGCAGGCGTCGAGTTCCTCGCGTGCCATGTCGCGCATCTCGGCATCGGTTTCGTTGGCAATAATCTCTTTGGCTTCTTCAATGCCGTTCAGCACTTGCATGTATTCCTTGCGGGCCTTCATCAGGTCGCCCAGCTTCTTGTATTCCTTGGTCAGTTTTACGTAACGCTTCTGGTCGGCAATCACTGCCGGGTCTGTAATCAGTGTGGATACTTCTTCGAAACGGGCAACGAGGCCGTCCAGCTTTTCGAGTAGGGTGGTATTGTTGTCTGTCATGCTTAATATCTAAATTCTCCGAATTCGCTCTTGATAATCAACTCTTTCTGTTCGCTCTCCTCGATGCGTCCCACAATCTGCGCGTCGATGCCGAAGCTCTTCGAGATGGCAATCACCTCTTCGGCATGTTCGGGCGAGAGATATACTTCGAGGCGGTGTCCCATGTTGAATACCTTGTACATTTCACTCCAGTCCGTGTCGCTCTGCTCCTTGATGGTCTTGAACAACGGGGGAACGGGGAAGAGGTTGTCTTTGACGACGCGGCAACGGTCGCCAATGAAGTGCAGCACCTTGGTCTGCGCACCGCCCGAGCAGTGCACTATGCCGTGAATTTCCGTGCGGAGTGCATCCAGCAACTTCTTCACCACCGGCGCATACGTGCGGGTGGGGGAGAGCACCAGCTTGCCCGCATCCAGCGGACTGCCTTCCACTGGGTCGGTCAGCTTCAACTGGCCGCTGTACACCAACTCCTCGGGTACGGCCTTGTCGTAGCTTTCAGGATACTTCTCCGCCAGGTATTTGGCGAATACGTCGTGGCGGGCCGAAGTCAGTCCGTTGCTGCCCATGCCGCCGTTGTATTCCTTCTCGTAAGTGGCCTGCCCGTAGGAAGCCAACCCCACGATGACGTCTCCCGGACGGATATTGGCGTTGTCGATGACGTCCGAGCGCTTCATGCGGCAAGTCACCGTGGAGTCCACGATGATGGTGCGCACCAGGTCGCCCACGTCGGCCGTCTCGCCGCCGGTGGCATACACGCCCACGCCCATCTGGCGGAGTTCGGCCAGCAGTTCGTCCGTGCCGTTGATGATGGCGGAGATTACTTTGCCCGGAATGAGCAGCTTATTGCGCCCGATGGTGGAGGACACCAGAATATTGTCTACCGCGCCCACGCAAAGCAGGTCGTCGATGTTCATTATCAGCGCATCCTGCGCAATGCCTTTCCACACGCCCAGGTCGCCCGTTTCCTTCCAGTACATGTAGGCCAGGCTCGACTTTGTGCCCGCCCCGTCGGCGTGCATGATGTTGCAATACTCTGGGTCACCGCCCAGTATGTCGGGAATGATTTTGCAGAAAGCCTGCGGAAAAATGCCTTTGTCAATGTTCTTGATGGCGTTGTGCACATCTTCTTTCGATGCGCTGACGCCTCGCATCATGTATCGTTGATTACTCATGAGTTAATAAGTTAGTTCAATTGAATGCGCAAAGGTAGTGATAATAATGAAAACGAAGAATGAAGAATGAAGAATTATTCATTTTCCTTTACCTCCGAATTCCACGAAACTCTTATTTTTCACCAGCGAGCGCTCGTAGCCGAAAGCGCCTTTCTTCCGTGCGGGGATGAACTGCACGCGCACCGCTTTCACCTGGTGGGGCCCCACCTCCTCGGGAGTGTCCACTCCCTGCCCGGCGCAACTCAGCTTGTAGTGGAAAGATCCGAGTCCGTCCATGCGCACGCTGCGGCCGGCCTCCATGTATTCGGCCATCACCTCGGGCAGGGCGCGAAGCACGGCATGAACGTCGGCCGGAGTGACGGTGTAACGTTGCGAGATGGTTTCACCAAGTTGCTGGGTATCAACGGGTACTCTTAGGACATGAGCTCTGGGGAACCATTTGAATATCTTCCCTACTTTGGCACGACTTTTCTTGTAGAACATGATTATAGCTTTGTTTATGATTGATGTGTAAATATAAGGCTTTTAATTGAGTATTAAAAGCCTTATAATAGATAATTAAAAGCCTTTTAATTTATTAATAAAAGCCTTTTAAGTTTATTTCGGATTACGAGTGATTTCCATTCCCTCCACATGAGAGGCTGAATGACGACTATGCCGGGCAGAGCAAAGAGGAAACGTCCGTATACAACAATTCCCCCTTCCGCAATCTCCACCCCAATGAAGTTGTGTAAAAAGTGCTTGAGTGCTTACATAATGATAAAATTTTAGGCACGGATTATACGGAATAACACGGATTAAATAAACTAAATCCGTGAAATCCGTGTAATCCGTGCCTAAAAGAAAGCATCAAGAGGGCTTTTATACATCCTCCAATGAATAGGGCACAGATTGCGGAAGAGGGAATTGCCGTATGATTAGAATTGCACCTGTGGTGCCTGCTCACTGCCTTCGGCAGCTTCGAAGTACGGGCGCTTCTCAAATCCGAACATTCCGGCAAGGATGTTCTTCGGGAAGCGGCGGATGGCGGCATTAAACTTCTGCGCTGAGTTGTTGAAGTTGGTGCGGGCCACGTTGATGCGGTTTTCCGTACCCTCCAACTGGGCTTGCAGTTCGAGGAAATTCTGGTTGGCCTTCAGGTCGGGATAGTTCTCCGTGATGGCGAGCAGCTTGCCGAGGGCGGAAGTCACCGCACCTTGTGCTTTCTGATATTCGGCCAGCTTTTCGGGCGTCAGGTCCTGGGCGTCCACTTTGATTTGGGTGGCCTGGCTGCGTGCCTCCACTACTCCCTCAAGGGTTTCCTGCTCGTGCGTGGCATATCCCTTCACTGTGTTTACGAGGTTGGGGATGAGGTCGGCACGACGTTGGTACTGCGTTTCCACGTTCGACCATTGTCCGCTTACGTTTTCGTCCATTGTTACCAGTCCGTTGTACCCCGTGACGCCCCAAATGGCGAGGAGGGCTACTATGACGAGGATGATAATCGTTGATTTTTTCATACTTCTTTCTCTTTATTAATAGTGATACAATATATTAAGTTTTAGTAAATGTGAATTTAGTTTTCACCACAGATTACACAGATTAATACAGATTAAAGAGAAAAATTAAAGAAACGCAGATTAACGCAAATTCACGCAGATTACTTATATGATAGAGTTCCTTTGCGAAAATCTGTGTTAATCTGCGTTTCAATAAAAACAATCTGTGTTAATCTGTGTAATCTGTGGTGAAAGCTAAATTATCGTTTAGAAGCGCGACCCTGCACCGCCTCCGCCGCCCATGCCTCCACCGAAGCTGCCGCCGCTAAATCCGCCTCCGCTGCCGCCAAAGCCTCCTCCGCCTCCGAAGATGATGGGCCCGCCGCCTCTGCCGCCCCGATAATTCTCATCGTAGGACTGCTGGCGGCGCACTACCTTGTGTCCGCAGTTGCGGCAGGTGTAAGTCACGTCCTCCGTCTTCACCCCTCTGTGGTTTGAAATGAGTGTACTGCTGCTGCGCTGCAATTTGTGTTGCCCGCATTTGGGGCACTTGGTGGTGGCTCGCTGTGCCATGAGTCCTACAATGAACGCAATGAGGAAGATGCCGACAAATATCGCAATGACAACTCCTACCGAGCCGCTTCCTTCATCTTCGTCATCATTAGCAACGTCTCCGTCCAGCCTGTCGCAAACGGCCTTCACGCCGGCCATGATGCCGGCATCCCAATTCCCGTCCTGCAGATAGGGTATCATCTCCTTCATCTGGATGCGCTTGCAGATGGCATCGGGCAGGTCGCCCTCTAGCCCGTATCCGGTGTAGAACTGGACGCAGCGTTGGTCGGTCACCAGCAAGATGACCAGTCCGTTGTTCTTGCCTTGCTTTCCCACGCCCCACTCGTTGAGCAACTGGTGGGAGAAGTCGAAGCAATCTTCGTTGCCGATGGACGGCAACACGGCTACCACGGTTTCAATGCCCGTCTGCTGTTCCAGTGCGTAAAGCATGCGGTCGACGTCGTTGCAGGTGGATGTAGAGAGGATGCCGGCAGGATTGCAGACGTAGCGCGTCTTGTCCTGGAGGTGTACTTTGGGGATGTTCTGGGGGTGTAGATTGTCTGCGCCTGCAAGGATGCAAGCAGGCATAAGAGGAATGCTATAGATATAAATCGTTTCATATCATTATTTTAGTTGTGGCGAAGATAGGGAAAATCGTATTAATGAATGTACTTTCCTACGAATTTCTTCACACGCTTCGTGTATTCTTGCGGGTAATCTTTGTAAGACATTGCGTGGGTTGCTCCGGGAACAAGCCACAACTCTTTGGGCTCCGGTTTGGCTTCATATAGAGGGTGGACCATCCACGTGGGCACGTAGGTATCTGCATCGCCATGAATGAAGAACATGGGTAGCCGGCACTTCCTGACTTGCTTCAGCGAGGAGGCTTCCCAGAAGTTCCAACCATATTTTGCATTGCACAACAGGCTGGTGGTGTACATCAGCGGGAAGGCGGGCAGCCCGAACTGGCCTTTCAGTTCATACGCGAACTCATCCCATACGCTGGTGTAGCCGCAATCTTCTACAAGGCACTTCACCATACACGGCAGGTCTTCATCGCCGGACAGCATCATGGTGGTGGCTGCGCCCATCGAAATGCCGTGCACCACGATTTGCGAAGTATGGCCCGACTCATAGTAAGCCGTCCATTTCCCATCGCTGTCGTATATGGTATCGGGCTCAGTTTGGTAGGGCTGCTCAAAGATGTCGGAAGCTACACGTATCCATTGCAGCACGTCCAGGTGGTCTTTCCATTCCATCTGGATGGCCGGGCCGTCACTCAGTCCCTGGTCTTGAAGGTCGGGCAGGAGGATATTGTATTTCAGGCCTTTGTTGTATAGATAACCTATCATCAGCATGCGGATGGCATTGTCCGTATAGCCATGCACGATGACGGTGGTTCGGTCGGTAGGTTCGGGCGCGGCGGCAAAGATGGCGTGCAGTTGCCGTCCCTCCGGGTTGATGATAAAGGTATCACGCAGGGCGCCCACGGTCTGCAGGCTGTCCACCCACGGCCGGATGAACGGATATTCGCTATACATATACTCGTAGGAACCGGGGATGTCTTTTCCTTTATTATCTTTCGGCGTCAATGAATAACTGAGCATATAGAAGCTACCGCCGGCGATGACGGCGATAACTACTATTGCTAACAAGATTAAGCCATATTTAACGCTCTTCTTCATTTTGCTATTGACCGGTTCTAGTTATTTATTCCAAATCTCCCATGCGGCAAAGGCTTGCAACAGCAGCATCTCCATCCCGTTCTTAGTGACGGCGCCTTGTGCCTGCCCTTTCTTCATGAAGAGGGTTTCGTTGGGATTATATAACAAATCGTAGAGCAAATGGTTGGGTGTGAGTAGCTCATAAGGGATGTTGGGGCAGAAATCCACTTTGGGATACATGCCGACGGGGGTACAGTTGACAATCACCGTATATTCCTGCATGATGTCGGGCGTAAGCTCTTCGTAAGTGAGGATGTTGTTGTCTTTCTTGGTACGCGATACGAAGGTGCTTTCAATGTCCAGGTTCTCCAATCCGCGATACACGGCTTTGGATGCACCTCCCGTGCCCAGAAGCAATGCTTTCTTGTGATGCGGTTGCAGTAGCGGCTCGATGGATTGGGTAAATCCGATGATGTCCGAGTTGTATCCGACAAGTTTGACTTTACCTTTCGGCAGGCGGATAATCTTGATAACGTTGACAGCACCTATCTTGGCGGTGTCTTTGTCCAGTTCGTCAAGGTAGGGAATGACTTGCTCCTTGTAGGGGATGGTTACGTTGAGTCCACACAGGTTGGGGTTCTCTTCTATTACTTCCATAAAGTCTTCGATGCGGGGTATTTCGAAATTGACATATTCCGCATCGATGTTCTCTCCGGTGAACTTCTCATTGAAGAACCCGATGGAGAACGAATGTTTCAGCGGGTAACCGATTAAACCGTATTTCTGCATATTCTCAGTGTGTTAATAATAGATTAGTGGCTATTTCTTAGCAATATATAAGGTACATATTCCGAAAGTCAGCCGCTTGAAGCGCACTTCACTGAAACCTGCCCGCCGGATGACTTCCTGCATCACCTCGCCTTGTGGAAAGGCACGGATGCTCTGGGGTAGGTAGGTGTAGGCGCTGTTGTCTTTCGAGATGCATTTGCCGAGTAGGGGGATGATGAGTTTGGAGTAAAGGGTGAAGAGCTGCTTCATCGGGAAGCGGTCCGGAGTGGAGAGTTCCAGTATGACGAGATGTCCGCCGGACACCAGTACGCGGCACATCTCGGAGAGTCCTTTATCCAGTCCTTCGAAGTTGCGGATGCCGAACGCTACGGTTATGGCATCGAAACTGTCATCGGCAAACGAGAGGGAGGTGCAGTCCTCCCGGGCAAAGGATATTTTGTCCGAGAGGTGCGCCTGTTTTACTTTCTCACGACCCACGCTCATCATGCCTTCCGATATATCGGTGCCTATCAGCGTATCCGGTTGGAGCATGCGGCACGCAAGAATGGCGAAGTCGCCGGTGCCGGTAGCCACATCCATCATACGGCGGGGGCGGAAGGGACGGAGAGCGTTGATTGCTTTCCTGCGCCAGCATCGGTCGATACCCATAGAGAGGGTATGGTTCAGCTTGTCGTAGGCGGGAGCAATGTTGTCGAACATTTCTTCTACTTGTTCGCTCTTCTTGCCGCCTTTGCCGTAAGGCTTGATATGTTCTTGTGGGTAGTCCATGATGATAGCGGTTAGTGTTTAGTGATTAGTGATTAGTGATTGTCATGCGGCATAATCGCGCAGCCAATTAATTGCGCAGCCAACTAATCACCAATCACTAACCGTTAATCACTATTTTAAGAATTTCATTACGTTCTTCTCAATTCTTTCGGCGATGTTGCTGGTATCTTCTTTTACGAACTTCTCACCGGTGATGTGCTCGTACAGTTCGATATAGCGTTCGCTGATGGAGGTAACGATTTCGTCGGTCATTTCCGGTACTTGTTGTTCCTCTTTGCCCTGGAAACCGTTGTCCATCAACCATTCGCGTACAAACTCTTTGGAGAGCTGCTTCTGCGGTTCGCCTTTAGCAAAACGTTCTTCGTAGCCTTCGGAGTAGAAGTAACGGCTAGAGTCCGGAGTGTGGATTTCGTCCATCAGGTAGATGGTGCCGTTGTGCTTGCCGAATTCATACTTGGTGTCTACCAGGATTAGTCCGCGCTCTGCTGCGATTTCTGTACCGCGCAGGAAGAGGGCCATTGTGTATTTCTCCAATACGGCATATTCTTCGGGAGTAGCCAGACCTTTGGCAAGGATTTCTTCTTTAGAAATATCTGCATCGTGTTCGCCGATTTCGGCTTTGGTAGTCGGGGTGATAATCGGTTGGGGGAACTTCTGGTTCTCCTTCATGCCTTCGGGCAACTTGATGCCGCAGATTTCACGGACCCCGCTCTTGTAGGCACGCCATGCGCTGCCGCAGAGGTAGCCGCGTACAATCATTTCGATGGGGAACCCTTCGCACATCACGCCTACGGTGACCATCGGGTCGGGCGTAGCCTGCTTCCAGTTGGGGCAAATGTCAGTAGTAGCATCGAGGAACTTGGCTGCAATCTGGTTCAGCATCTGTCCCTTGAAGGGGATGCCTTTCGGCAATACTACATCGAAGGCTGAGATGCGGTCGGTGGCGACCATGACTAACTTTTCACCATTGATGTTGTACACATCACGTACTTTTCCGTGGTACACGCTCTTCTGTCCCGGGAAATTGAAATCTGTCTTTGTTAATGCTTTCATCTTTGTAATATTTATGATTTAGAATTTACTATTTATGCTGGCGGATGTCACTTCTCCTCTTTTTCCGCTTTCCGTTTCTCCCGTTCAGCCTTCTGCTCCTTGTCGAACTTCTCGTAGGCCTCTACAATCTGTGTCACAAGTTTATGGCGAACGATATCTTTCTTATTCAACTCAATAAAACTAATACCTTTCACACCTTTCAGTATCCTTAACGCCTGTATCAAGCCGGAAGTCTGCGATTGTGGCAAGTCTATCTGCGTCATGTCACCCGTAACAATCATCTTAGTATTCATACCCATACGGGTGAGGAACATCTTGATTTGCTGCGTGGTGGTATTCTGCGCTTCGTCCAGAATGACAACGGCATCGTTCAGCGTATGTCCGCGCATGAAGGCGAGAGGGGCAATCTGTATGACGTTCAGTTCCATATACTCTTTCAGCTTGGCAGCGGGTATCATATCCTGCAAGGCATCGTAAAGCGGTTGCAGATACGGGTCTATCTTGTCCTTCATGTCGCCGGGCAGGAAGCCGAGCTTCTCTCCGGCCTCTACGGCAGGGCGGCTAAGAATGATTTTCTTGATTTCCTTGTTCTTCAACGCACGCACCGCCAGGGCGATGGCGGTATAAGTCTTACCGGAACCGGCGGGGCCGATGGCAAACACCATATCGTTCTTGCCGAATGCCTCTACCAACTTCAACTGGTTCTCGCTGCGTGGGATAATCGGCTTTCCGGTGACGCTGAACACGATGACGTTACCCGACTTTTCGGCTTGCGGGGCGTTGCCTTTGATAATGTCTATGATAACTTCCTCTTTCAGGGAGTTGTATTCGGCACAATACTTTTCCAGTTTGATGATGTTTTCTTCGAATTCACACATCTCCTCTTCATCTCCCAATACCTTGATTACGTTGCCACGGGCAACGACGCGGAGTTTGGGATACAAGGCTTTTATCAGTTGCATGTTGGCATTGTTGACGCCATAAAAGATAACCGGGTCGATATCCTCAAGAACAATCAGTTTTTCTATCATCGATATGTTTTAAAGTTCAATTCGTTTTGTAGGTGAAACGTTCTGCAAATGTAGTGAAACGTTTGCATACTTAAATTGTTCGGTATGTTATTTTTTTTGCCGAACGGCACTGTTTGCGGACGATGCCTTGCCGGGCTATCCGAAGTATTGTATCGTTCCACCGTCGGAGAAAGCATATTTCCTTAAAAGTTCTTGTGTCATTTCGGCGGCTTCCCGCAGTCCTTCTTGTCCGCTATAGCCGTTGATGATGGCGAGGATGTGGCGGGTCTCAAGTCCCATTTTAGTACGCTCGTTGTCGCTGGTGGGGGTGCCGATACCTCCTTCCCGGTCGCGATAGACAGGCAGTCCTTCGATATTCAATATTCCCCGTCCGATGCCTTCGAACGGCTCTCCGGAGCGTCCGATGCCGAGTTCGAGGTCTGTTCCTTGTATCTTGTCCGCATCGAAGCCGCCGATGGAGTAACCGGTGCGCAGGGAGACGAGGTTGATAAGGTCTACCAGCGTGTCAATCTGGTAGAGCGCCAGCCCCCGCATGAGGCGGCGGCGCAGGGCCTCTGCCGAAGGACGGTAACGACTGGGGTCTTTGCCGCAACGCTTGTACACTTCGCGGGTGGCGGCAATGGCGGGTTGGAGCTTGATGTCGTCCGGGTCGGTGGTAGTTGTTAGCTCTAGGGTGAAGGCCTTGATTTCTTCCCAAAGTCCTTCGTTGAAGAGGGTGTTGGTGACTTCTGCATAAACGGCCGCCCCTTTGAATATGGGGCATGCCTTCTTTATTTCTTCCGATACAGTGATGTTATACATGTTTTTAGTTATGAGTTATCATAATTCCCGACAAGATGCGTCCGGACTTGATACCCAGCCGCCGTGCCGAGAAGAAATCTTCGTGTTGCCGGTAGGTGCAGATACCTGCACTTTCTATTTGCTTGCCGGGTACGCCGAAGTCCAGCAGTTGCAGCCGGTTGGCTGCCCACAGGTCGATGTGGTGCTTGTGTGTCTGGGGCTTCCACTCCGAGATATACTCCATCGGGAAGCCTTGCTCGCGAAAAGTGTCATATACTTCGTCGCCCACCTCGAAAGAGGGGAGGGAGATGCCGGGGCCGATGCAGGCTATGATGTCTTTGCCCTCCGTGGCGTAGAGCGTCCGCATCCGTTCGAGCGTGTGCCCGAGGATGTAGTTCACCGTTCCCCGCCAGCCGGCATGGACGGCGGCTATGGCTTGATGCTCCTTATCATATAATAGTATAGGGATGCAGTCGGCCGTAGAGATGCAGATGCAGCAGCCCGGTTCGCGGGTCATCAGTGCGTCGATGCCTTGAAGCAGGGCGTGGCGCTCGGCATCGGTAGCTTGCAGATAGGTGTCGTCGATGGCAAGGGCCTCCGTGCCATGTGTCTGAAAGGGGATAATTAACTCCTTCGGACGTTGCAGCAGCGAAGCGCACAGCAGTTCCTGATTGCGCCGCACGCATTCGGCATCATCGCCCGTATAAGGCGTGCAGTTGAAAGAGGCGTAATCGCCCCGGCTGCATCCTCCGTGGCGGGTGGTTACAAAACAGGAAATGTTGGAATACGGGGCAAGCGCCTCGTATCCCAACATTCGCTTATCTTCGGTGAGGGAAATCATTTTCCGTCTTCCTCCCAGTCTTCTTCTTCGTATTCAAAGTCTTCAAAGTCTTCGAGGTCTTCGATGTCCTCATCTTTGTCTTCTACTTCATAAGTGAGCTCTTCGTCTTCGCCTTCATCCTTCAATTCTTCGAGCAGGTGGCTCATGTCTTTGACACGATGCGCGATGCTTTCCGCCTTACCTTCTATCTTGTTGCTCTCCTTATTCAGCTCTTCCCATAGAATATCCTTCAGCACGGAAACGCCCAGGCCGGAGATGGAGGAGATGAACACATGCGGAATGTTTTCGGGCAAGGTCGGCTCTATCTCGTCCATCAGTTCCTGGTCGAGCATGTCGCATTTGGTGACGGCAAGTACCCGTTGCTTGTCCAGCATTTCAGGATTGAAAGTGCGCAGTTCGTTCAGCAGGATTTCGTATTCCTTGCGGATGTCGTCGCTGTCGGCGGGAACCATGAACAACAACAGGGAGTTGCGCTCGATGTGGCGCAGGAAGCGAAGCCCCAGGCCTTTGCCCATGCTGGCTCCTTCGATGATGCCGGGAATATCCGCCATGACGAACGACTTGCCTTCATGATAAGACACGATGCCCAAGTTCGGTTCCAGCGTGGTGAAAGGATAGTTGGCAATCTTCGGTTTTGCGGCAGAGATAGAGGCAAGCAAGGTCGATTTGCCTGCATTGGGGAAACCTACCAGACCGACGTCTGCCAGCAACTTCAACTCCATGATAACCGTCATTTCCTGCATCGGCTCGCCCGGCTGTGCAAATCGGGGAGCTTGCCGGGTAGCGGTCTTGAAGTAGCTGTTGCCTTGTCCGCCGCGTCCGCCTTTCAGCAGGATTACTTCTTGCCCGTGCTCGGTGACGTCGCAGAGGTATTCGCCGGTTTCGGCATTGTACACCACTGTGCCGCAGGGGACTTCAATAACTTTATCTTCCCCGTCCTTGCCGAAGCTACGGTTCTTGGAGCCTGACTCGCCATGGCCGGCAAGGATATGACGGTCGTAGCGTAAGTGCAGAAGTGTCCAGTAGTTACGGTTGCCACGGAGAATAACATGACCTCCTCTTCCTCCGTCTCCTCCGTCAGGACCTCCGTTCGGTATGTATTTCTCGCGCCTCATGTGCGTGGAACCTCTTCCGCCCTTACCGGAACGGCAATATATCTTTACGTAGTCAACAAAATTCGATTCAGCCATAATGGTTAATATGCTAATATGGTTAATGTGCCAATGTGCTAATGTGCTGCGCTACTATGCCGGATGGCAATTAGCACATTGGCACATTAGCACATTAAATAATTATTTTACTGCATTTATAGCACTACAAACATCAGCAAAGATTTGGTCCAGTTCACCAAAGCCTTTGATGTGTTGGTATTTGCCATCTTCCTTGTACCAGTCAATCAGCGGAGAAGTCTGGGTATGATAAACAACAAGACGTTTCTTGATAGTCTCTTCGTTGTCGTCGGCACGTCCTGATTCTTTTCCGCGTTTGATAAGGCGGGTCATCAATTCTTCTTCAGGAACTTCAAGGTCGAGCATAACGCTTACTTCCTGTCCGCGCTCGGCCAGCATCTTCTTTAATGCTTCAGCCTGGGCGATTGTCCTGGGGAAGCCGTCGAAAATAACACCTTTACTATCTTTGAAGCCGTCCAGTGTGCTTGCCAGAATGTCAATCATTAATTCATCGGGGATTAATTGACCTTGGTCGATGTAGCCTTTGGCAGTCTTGCCCAGTTCTGTGCCGTTCTTCATTTCGGCACGTAG
Organism: Bacteroides sp.; assembly: GCA_021203515.1. GTDB lineage: Bacteria > Bacteroidota > Bacteroidia > Bacteroidales > Bacteroidaceae > Bacteroides. The sequence goes on from JAJQAY010000051.1 coordinate 27,256, forward strand.
TATATCACCGGTGGAAATGTGGTTAATACCGTATTGTTTTACAATCAAATCACTTTGTGTTCCCTTGCCTGAACCGGGAGCACCGAAAATTACAATATTCAACATTTTGTTTAGTTATTATTTAGATGATTTACTGTAATTAGTCTACTACCGTATAAATGTCGGGATAATTGCGTCCGAAGCCGTCGTAATCCAATCCGTAGCCTACAATGAAATCATTCGGTATATTCATGGCGACGTATTCGATGTTCAAGTCCACTTTCAGCTTCTCGGGCTTCACCAATAGGGGAGCGATGTGGATTTCCTTCGGGCCGCGTGTACCTAGCGTTTCCAACAGGCGCTGCATTGTGAGTCCCGTATCCACAATGTCTTCTACAATGACTGCCGTGCGGTCGGTCAAGTCTTCGTTGATACCTATCACTTCCTTAATAACCCCCGTAGAGGATACTCCCTGATAAGATACCAGCTTGACAAACGAGATTTCGCAAGGGATGGTGATACGTTTCAGCAGGTCGGCGGTGAACATGAACGAACCGTTCAGCACACTCAGAAACAGCGGGTTCTTACCCTTCAAGTCACGATTGATTTCGTTTGCCACGCGAGTCACTTCTTTCAGTATGTCCTGTTCTTTGATAGAGACAGTGAACTTTTTATCTTTAATTTGTATCGTATCCATAAGATGGGATTTTTAAAAAGTTTGCGCAAAAGTACGATTTTTATTCCACTCCGTGCATCATCTTCTGCAATTTCTTTGAGAGCAGGAAGAGGATTAACGATGCGACGGCAGACATCACGACGAATACCATGAAGAAGTCATACATCGTTTCGATGTGATAACCGAACAGTGTTTTCACCTTTCCCGCTTCCGGATAAAGTCCGCTTAGCGTACCTGCAAATTTATTGGCGGTGGCGGTGGACAGATACCAGATGCCCATCATCAGCGAAGCGAAGCGGGCGGGCGTCAGCTTGTTCACCATGGACAGACCGATGGGGGGGGAGCGCAATCTCACCCATCGTATGGATAAAGTAAAGTCCGGTCAGCCACAAGAGGCTCACTTTCACGCCGGGCTGAACATCCTTCACCCCGAAGCAAATGACAAGGTAGCCCAACGAAAGCAATAGCAGACCGATGGCCTGCTTGGTGGGCGAAGCCGGCTCCAAGCCGCGCTTGTTGAGTGCACCCCATACGCTGGGCATGATGGCCGCCAATATCACTACGAAGAACGGATTGAACGACTGTACCCACGAGGCCGGCATTTCCCAGCCGAAGATAACACGGTCGGTCTGCTCGGAGGCGAAGAGTGTCAGCGAAGCCCCTGCCTGTTCGTAGGCCGACCAGAAGAAGATGACGAAGAAGGCGATGATGTAAATCACGAAGATGCGGTCGCGTTCAATCTTCGTGAGCGAGCCTCCCAGCAAGATGCTTACCGGGAATACGATGCAGGCGGTGAAGATGCCGATGCTGATCCAGTCGTCGCCGAAACACCAGTAGAAGAATGTGGCGAGTACAACGGCCAGTAATCCCAGCACCAGATAATTGCGTGTCTTCTTGCTGTTGTCGATAGCCGATTGCTGGGCGGTCTTTGCAACTTTCGGCTGTTCCTTTTTGGCATCGGGAATGATGCCGAGCGCCTTTCCGTCGGGCCCGATAAGATATTTGTTCTTCTGCGTTTCAAAGAGTATCATCGTGAAGATAGTCACGATGCCGGCAATCAGGAAACCCCATTTGAAGTCGTTCGGATTACCTGTTTCGCCAAAGTATCCGCATACCAGCGGGGCAAGGAAAGAGCCTACATTGACACCCATATAAAAGATAGTATAGGCAGAGTCCAACCGCTTGTCGCCCGGCTCGTAGAGCTGTCCCACAAGAGAGGCTACGGTCGGCTTGAAGCATCCGTTTCCCATAATCAGGAAGGTGAGTCCGATGTACATCAGCCAGTGCGACAGTTGCACGGCATCCAGCATGGAAGCACTGCAGAACATCAGGAATTGCCCCACCGCCATCATCATGGCGCCCCAAAACACGGAGCGGCGGATGCCCCAATACTTGTCGGCAATGTATCCGCCGATGAGCGGTGTCAGGTAAACCAATCCGGTGTAACTGCCGTAGATGGAGGCGGCATGTTCCTTGTCGAACAGCAGTGCCTGGGTTAGAAACAAGATGAAGATGGCGCGCATGCCGTAGTAGCTGAAGCGCTCTGCCGTACTGGTGGCAAAGATAAGATAGAGTCCCTTGGGATGTTTTGATGTGCTCATAGTATATTTATTGTCCTTACTTATTAATTTATCGTCCTTACTTATTTTTATATTCAGTTCGCAAAATTAATTATTCTTCGCTTACATCCCTGCTTTTTTTCTATTCTTTAATAAGGTTCATCCGGAAAATGTGTATCGGGCAAAGGACAATCGGGTATATATACTTGTTTCCCGAATTTCAATTTGTATGAATATATTAATTTGGGAGATAGTCGCATTGCCTTTGTAACCGTCTCATTATCAATGCGCTCGAAAAGCGTCTCTCTGTATGCGCCAGAGATATCCTCACTATACGACTGAGGTACCCTAAGTATACGACAGAGATACCCTCGGTACACGACTGAGGTCACCTCTCTTTTCGATGTAAGAAATTGCGACTGATTAATATTCTATTCCCTACTTCATTGCGTATTTCCCGGATGAACCTTCCTGGCAACAAAGGAAGTAAATAGTTTGCGGCCGTGAAGGAAAATACTTATTGTATTTTAGATGCTGTTCCATGAAAAAAAGTTATATTTGCAACATACGGCCTTTTATAAAGAAAATAGTATGAAAAAAGAACTCTTATGCGGCTTCATCTTCTGTTCCGGCCTGCTTTGCGGACAAACAAAGGACAACTCGGAAACAGTAATCTTGAATGAAGGATGGACGTTTGTACAAGCCGGCACAGACAAGTGGCTCACGGCTACGGTGCCGGGCACGGTACAGCAGGATTTGCTAGCCCATCAGTTATTACCCTCCCCATTTTATGGAACAAATGAAAAGAAAATTCAATGGGTGGAGAACGAAGATTGGGAATACCGCACCACCTTCTCCGTGTCTGCCGAACAACTGAGCAGGGAGGCGGCACAGATGACCTTTGAAGGATTGGATACCTATGCCGACGTATTTCTGAACGGTGCGTTGCTGCTGAAAGCCGACAATATGTTTGTGGGGTATTCGGTCCCGGTTAAAGAAGTGCTGCGTCCGGGCGAGAACAAGTTGGTTGTCTTCTTCCATTCCCCCATCAAGCAGACGCTACCCCAATGGGTCTCGAACGGCTTCGACTATCCGGCAGACAATGACCATGCAGACAAGCACCTAAGTGTCTTTTCCCGCAAAGCTCCCTACAGTTGCGGATGGGACTGGGGCATACGCATGGTGACCTCCGGCATCTGGCGCCCGATAACCTTGCGGTTTTATGACGTGGCAACCATCGACGATTACCACGTGAAGCAACTCTCGCTGACCGACCAAGTGGCTACCTTATCCAATGAATTGGAAATAAACTTCATATCCCCCCGGGAGGAAGTGGCCGAGCTTCTTATCTCCTATCAATTAAAAGAAGGACAGCCTACCGTTGTCCGGCAGCCCGTTACGCTAGTCCCCGGCATGAACCGCATCAGCATCCCCTTGGAGGTGCAGAACCCGGTGCGTTGGATGCCGAATGGTTGGGGCGAACCTACCTTATATGACTTTTCCGCACAAGTAGTTTGCCGGGACAAGGTGGTGGCCGAACAACACCACCGCATCGGCCTGCGAACCGTGCGCCTGGTGAATGAAAAAGACGCTCAGGGAGAATCCTATTATTTTGAAGTGAACGGCCTCCCGATGTTTGCCAAAGGCGCCAACTATATCCCCGACGATGCCATGCTGCCCGCCATGACTACCGAGCGCTATCAAACTCTGTTCCGCGACATCAAAGCCGCCAACATGAATGTGGTGCGTGTGTGGGGCGGAGGAACCTATGAAGACAACCGCTTCTACGACCTTGCCGATGAAAACGGTATTCTGGTTTGGCAGGACTTCATGTTTGCCTGCACTGCCTATCCCGGCGACCCTACCTTTCTGAAGCGTGTTTCGCAAGAAGCGGATTATAACATCAAGCGCTTGCGCAATCATGCCTGTCTCGCCATGTGGTGCGGAAATAACGAAATACTCGAAGGATTGAAATACTGGGGATGGAAATCCCACTACACGGACGATGTATACAATGAGTTCTACCGCAGTTACGACAAACTGTTCCGCGAATTGCTGCCCGCCAAGGTGAAGGAATTGGACGGCGGCCGCTTCTACGTGCATACTTCTCCTTATTTCTCCAATTGGGGATGTCCGGAGTCATGGAAGATTGGCGATAGCCACAATTGGGGCATCTGGTACGGCAAGAAGACCTTTGAAACATCGGATACCGAAATAGGCCGTTTCATGAGTGAGTTCGGCTTCCAGTCCTTCCCCGAAATGAAGACAATCGCTACTTTTGCCGCACCGGAAGACTACGAAATAGAGTCCGAAGTAATGAACTCCCATCAGAAGAGCAGCATCGGAAACAGCCTGATACATACTTATATGGAACGTGACTTCATCGTTCCCAAGCGGTTTGAAGACTTTGTATATGTCGGCCTCGTGCTGCAAGGGCAGGGGATGCGCTATTGCTTCGAGGCGCACCGCCGCAACCGTCCCTACTGCATGGGCACGCTCTACTGGCAGTTGAATGACAGTTGGCCGGTAGTATCCTGGTCTGGCATCGACTATTACGGCAACTGGAAAGCATTGCACTATCAGGCCCGCCGTGCCTTCGAACCGTTGCTCATCAATCCCGTACAAGAAGACGGCAGCTTGAACGTCTATCTGCTCTCCGACAAGCCGGAAACCCTTTCCAACCTGGTTCTCGACATGCAACTGATGGATTTCGGCGGTAAGAAACTCTCCCGACGCACGGCAACGGTTGAGGCTCCTGCCAACGCCTCGGTAAAGGTATTCGGCTGCGCCTTGAACGATTGGGACGGAGAGGAGCAACGCAAGGAATGCTTCCTGCTGCTCACCCTGAAAGACAAGGCCGGACACGAACTGGCGCGGGACGTCCACTTCTTCACCCCCACCAAGGACCTGGACTTGCCGCAGACGGAAGTAACCTGCCGGACGAAGTCATTCGACGGATATTGCGAAGTCACTCTGTCCTCTGCAAAGCTGGCGAAGGATGTATTTGTCCAAATCCCCATTCAGGGAGCCCGCTTCACTGACAACTTCTTCGACCTGCTGCCGGGCGAGAAAAGGAAGATAATCATAACTTCCTCCGAAATAAAGAAAGGGGATAAGCCGGAGATAACCGTCATACATATACGCGAAACATACTAATTAATCTTTAAATAAATAATTATTGTACCATGAAAAGACTATTTAAACTTGCCGGACTTCTGGCTATGACAGGTCTGTTATTCTCGTGTCAGAATGAGAAGACAACCGCCAATTATCAGGTAATTCCACTCTCGCAGGAGATTACGACAGCTCCCGATGGAGAGTTCACGCTGAGTAGCGGAGTGAAGATTGTATATCCCGAAGGAAATGAAATGATGGCGCGTAATGCCGCCTTCCTTGCCGACTATCTGAAGAAAGCTACGGGTGTTGATTATGCGGTTGCAGCAGGAACGGAAGGAAAAGGAAACATACTTCTGCAACTCGGGCTGCCTGCCGACAAGTCCGAAGCCTATTCATTGAAAGTAACTGCCGACGGGGTAACCATCTCCGGAGCAAGCGAAGCAGGTGTGTTTTACGGTATCCAGACTTTGCGTAAGTCTATTCCCGTAGTAGCAAATAGTACACCGGTATTGGCAGCTGTCGAAATCAACGACTACCCGCGTTTCGACTATCGCGGCGTGCACTTTGATGTAAGCCGCCACTTCTTCACGGTGGATGAAGTGAAGAGCTTTATCGACATGATGGTGCTGCACAATATGAACCGCTTCCACTGGCATCTGAGCGACGACCAGGGCTGGCGTCTGGAAATCAAGAAGTATCCGTTGCTGACCGAGATAGGTTCGAAGCGTAAGGAAACGGTTATCGGACACAATTCCGGTAAGTATGACGGCATACCCTACGGTGGCTTCTATACCCAGGAACAAGCCAAAGAAATCCTGGCTTATGCCACCGAACGCTATATTACCGTGATACCCGAAATCGACCTTCCGGGACACATGCAGGCTGCACTGGCTGCTTATCCCCATTTGGGTTGCACCGGCGGTCCTTATGAAACGTGGACACAATGGGGCGTATCGGACAATGTACTTTGTGCCGGAAACGACAGCGTACTGACATTCATCGACGATGTTCTTACGGAAGTGATGGATATCTTCCCGTCCGAGTACATCCATGTGGGCGGTGACGAATGCCCGAAGGTGAAGTGGGAAACTTGTCCTAAATGCCAGGCACGCATCAAGTCGCTGGGCATCAAAGGCGACGCCAAGCACAGCAAGGAAGAGTACCTGCAGAGCTTCATCATCAGCCACGCAGAGAAGTTCCTGAACGAACACGGTCGTCAGATTATCGGTTGGGATGAAATCCTGGAAGGCGGACTGGCTCCGAATGCCACCGTAATGTCATGGCGTGGCGAAGGCGGAGGTATCGAAGCTGCCAAGCAGAAACACGGTATCATCATGACCCCGAATACTTATCTTTACTTTGACTACTATCAGACGAAAGACACGGAGAATGAACCGATGGCTATCGGCGGTTATCTGCCTCTGGAACGTGTATACAACTACGAACCGATGCCTGCTTCATTGGCTCCCGAAGAGCAGAAGTACATCTTTGGCGTGCAAGCCAACCATTGGACCGAATATATTCCTGCCTTCTCGCAACTGCAATACATGGCTTTGCCCCGTTGGGCCGCCCTTGCCGAAGTGCAGTGGACCAACCCGGAAAAGAAGAACTATGAGAACTTCCTGGCTCGTCTGCCGCAACTCATCCGGATATATGATGCCGAAGGCTATAACTATGCCACGCACGTGTTTGATGTAAAGGCCGACTTCATCGCCAACTCCGAAACCGGAACAGTAGACGTCGTAATGAACACCATCGACAATGCTCCTATACATCATACATTGGACGGCACTGAACCGACCGCCGCTTCACCCGTTGCCGACAGCATCCTCGTTATCAAGGAAAGCTGCACGCTCAAGGCTATGGCTATCCGTCCTACCGGCAACAGCCGTATGCTGACCGAGAAGATTGTCTTCAGCAAATCCACCTCCAAACCCACTAAGGCCAACCAACCGGTGAACAGACAATACCAGTTCAACGGCGTGACGACCTTGACCGACGGACTGAAAGGAAACGGCAACTACAAGACCGGCCGGTGGATTGCTTTCTATCGCAATGATATGGACGTGAGCATCGACCTGCTTCAACCCACCGAAATATCCAGCGTGGCTTACAGCACTTGCGTGGAGAAGGGCGACTGGGTATTCGATGTCCGCGGCACTACCGTAGAAGTATCCGAAGACGGCACCAACTTCACTAAAGTAGCTTCCGAGGAATATCCTGCCATGAAGGAGAGCGACCGCAACGGACTGTATGAACACAAGCTGACATTTGCTCCGGTGAAAGCCCGCTACGTGCGTGTAGTAGCTCCTTCCGAGAAGTCGATACCGGCTTGGCACGGTGGCAAGGGAAATCCTGCCTTCCTGTTTGTAGATGAAATTACGGTAGACTGATAATATTACGGAAGAACTATGATGCATTTGAACGCTAAGTTATTGGGAAGCGTCGTCGTTGCAACTCTTCTTGCCGCTTGCAGCACTACTGCCGTGCATAAAGAGTATGCCGATTATGTAAATCCCTTTATAGGCACCGGTGGGCATGGACACACATTCCCCGGTGCCATCGTTCCCAACGGAATGATACAGCCCGGCCCCGACACACGTATCTACGGTTGGGATGCCTGCTCAGGCTATTATTATGCCGACAGCACCATCAACGGCTTCTCGCACACCCACCTCAGCGGGACGGGTTGCGGAGATTATGGAGATATACTGTTGATGCCTACCGTGGGTACACAGAAGACGGAGCGTGTAGCGCCGGATGCACAAGCGTTGGCCTATGCTTCCCGCTTTTCTCATGCCAATGAAACGGCTTCTCCGGGATACTATTCGGTGGTTTTAGATACTTACGGAGTAAAAGCGGAACTGACCGCCACTCAGCGCGCAGCGCTTCATCGCTATACCTTCCCCGAAACTGCGGAAGCCGGCTTCATCCTCGATTTGGACTACTCCTTGCAGGGACAGAAGAACCGGGAACTGACGCTGCAAGTGCTGAACGACTCCACTCTCTGCGGACATAAGAACACAAATGGTTGGGCGTGGAAGCACGACGTTTACTTCTATGCCGTGTTTTCCAAGCCCTTCACCTGCACGATGCAGACTGACTCTGTGCAACCGGTCGGTACGGCGATTCCCGTCAAGGCTTTGCTCCGTTTTGCCACGGCAAAAGACGAGCAGGTGTTGGTGAAGATAGCTCTTTCGGCCGTAGATGTGGAAGGCGCAAAGAAGAACCTTGCCGAAATACCTGGTTGGGACTTTGAACAAGTGAAGAGTGATGCCCGACAAGCATGGAACAACTATCTCGGCAAGATAGACATCGACACGCCGGACGAGCAACAGAAAACCGTCTTCTATACGGCGATGTACCACACCGGCATTTCTCCGAACTTATTTACCGATATAGACGGACGCTATCGTGGCTTGGACCGCCAAATCCATACCGCCGAAGCCGGCCGGCCGATGTACACCATCTTCTCCTTGTGGGATACCTTCCGTGCTTTGCATCCGTTGCTCACCATTATCGACCCCAAGCAGAATACCGGCTTTATCCATGCCCTGCTACAGCAGTACAAGGATGGCGGCATACTGCCGATGTGGGAACTGGCGGGCAACTATACCGGCACGATGATTGGTTATCATGCCGTCCCCGTCATTGTAGATGCCTACATGAAGGGCGAGCACGACTTTGATGCCGAATTGGCTCTCAAGGCTTGTCTCCGAAGTGCCGAATACGATACTTTGTCGCCGATAGCTACCACCAATTACTTGAAGTACAATGCGCTGATGCCTATGTCGAAGTATTATAAGAATACATTGGGCTACGTGCCTTGCGACAAGGAAAACGAGTCCGTAGCCAAAGCGTTGGAGTATGCTTATAATGACTGGTGCATCAGCATCTTTGCCCAAGCCTTGGGCGATACGGCAACGCAACAGCGCTATGCGAAATTGAGCAAAGCCTATCAGAACTACTTCGACCCCAGTGTCCGCTTCATGCGGGGCAAGGACTCCAAGGGACAGTGGCGCACACCTTTCAATCCCCGTTCCAGCAACCATCGCGAAGACGACTATTGCGAAGGCACCGCCTGGCAGTGGACGTGGTTCGTGCCGCATGATGTCGAAGGACTGGTTGACCTGATGGGCGGACGCGACGGCTTTATCGGTAAGCTCGATTCTTTGTTTACGGCAGACTCCGAGCTGGATGGCGAACTTGTTTCGGCAGATATATCCGGACTTATCGGACAGTATGCACATGGCAACGAACCCAGCCATCACATTCTTCACCTATATAATAAGGTAGGACAACCCTGGAAGGCGCAAGCGTTGGTAGACAGCGTGCTTCACTCGCAATACTTCAACGACCCGAACGGCTTGTCCGGCAATGAAGACTGCGGACAGATGTCTGCCTGGTACATTATGAACGCGATGGGCTTTTATCAGCTCTGTCCCGGAAAGCCGGAATACTCCATCGGACGCCCGTTGTTCAATGCGGTGACTATCAATCTTCCTGATGGAAAGACGTTCAGCATCATCGCCAAGAACAACTCGGCCAAGACCCCGTATATTGCATCTGCTACGTTGAACGGAAAGTCGCTCGATAAACCATTCTTCACCCACGCCCAACTTATGGGCGGCGGTACGCTTGAACTGGTGATGACCGACCAGCCCACCCGTTGGGGAGCAGAATAAGATTTTCTAATTTGTATAAACCCATTTAGTCATATGCCCCACATCAACCGTTTATTCCGCTTCTTGTTGTGCGCCGCCCTTTTGCTGGGCGGCGGCACACTGGCGGCACAGTCCGTCATTCCCGTTCCGCTGAAAGTGGAGCAAGGGAACGGTGCTTTCCTTCTTTCCCGCGACACGAAACTGTATACCAACCTCAAAGGAAAAGAGAAGAAAGCCCTGAACAATTATCTGTCCACCCTTCCGTCTCCCTTCAATGCAGGCATCAACGGCAAGCGGAGTACCCGCGAGAATGTGATTATCCTGCGGAAGATGGAGGAAGGCTTCTCTGCTCCCGAAGGCTACACGCTGGAGGCCACTCCCGCACAAGTATTGATTTGTTCGGCTACGGATGCCGGGCTGTTCTACGGCTTGCAGACATTGCTCCAACTGGCCGAACCCGTCGGTGAGGCTCAGTGGAAAGTTCCTTCCGTTCGCATGGAAGATGCTCCCCGCTTTGACTACCGTGGCTTTATGATGGACGTTTCCCGCCACTTCCGTTCCAAGGAATTCGTCAAGAAGCAGATTGATGCGTTGGCACGCTACAAGATGAACCGCCTGCATCTGCACCTGACGGACGGTGCCGGCTGGCGCATCGAAATAAAGAAGTATCCACGCCTGACGGAGTTTGCCGCCTGGCAGCCGGAAGCCACCTGGAAGAAATGGTGGTTTGGCGAAGACGGACGCAAGTATTGCGAACAGACCGACCCCCGCGCACAAGGCGGATACTACACGCAGGATGATATTCGCGAAATGGTGCGCTATGCTGCCGAACGCCATATAACCATCGTTCCCGAGATAGAAATGCCGGCGCACTCCGAAGAAGTGTTGGCTGCCTATCCCGAACTCTCTTGTCCGGGCGAACCGTATAAGAGTGCCGATTTCTGCGTAGGCAACGAGCAGACTTTCGCTTTCCTTGAAGATGTACTGACGGAAGTCATGGCGCTTTTCCCTTCGGAATACATTCATGTGGGTGGCGATGAGGCCGGCAAGGCAGCGTGGAAGACCTGCCCCAAGTGCCAGCAACGCATGGCGGACAACCATCTGAAAGACGTCAACGAACTGCAAAGCTATCTCATTCACCGCATCGAAGTATTCCTCAATGCTCATGGGCGTAAGCTGCTGGGCTGGGACGAAATCATGGAAGGCGGTTTGGCGCCCAACGCTACCGTGATGTCATGGCGGGGCGAAGAAGGTGGCATTCGTGCCGTCAAGGCAGGGCATCGGGCCGTCATGACGCCCGGCGAGTATTGCTATCTGGACAAATACCAGGATGCTCCCTATTCACAGCCGGAGGCTATCGGCGGATATATCCCGTTGTCGAAGGTATATTCCTATAATCCCGTTCCGGAGGCACTGACGGCAGAAGAAGCGGCACTCATATACGGTGTGCAAGCCAATCTTTGGGCCGAATACATACCCACGGACGAGCATTACGAATACATGATATATCCCCGCATCCTTGCGATAGCCGAGGTGGAATGGAGCGCTCCCGCCCGGAAGTCCTATGACGACTTCCATGCACGTGCATTGAAAGCAGTGGAGTGGCTGCAGGCACATGATTACCACCCGTTCCCTTTGAAAAATGAAATAGGCAACCGTCCCGAAGCGGTACAGCCCGTCAGCCATCTGGCGCTGGGCAAGCTGGTGAAGTACAACGCCCCCTTCAACAGTTCTTACCCCGCACAAGGAGAGAAGACGCTTACCGATGGCATACGGGGCAGTTGGACCTACTCTGACGGTGCCTGGCAAGGCTTCATCTCCCGCGATCGCCTGGACGTTACTATCGACCTGGAAGCGGATACGGAACTTCATTCCATCAGTGCCTACTTCATGCAGGTGGTGGGACCCGAAGTCTTTCTTCCCGCCAAAGTCATCATCTCCGTTTCTACGGATGGCACCGACTTCACCGAACTGACCCGTCTCATCCACGAAGTCGTGAAGTCCGATGTCATCGTTTTCCGCAACTATGGTTGGCAAGGTGAGGCGCAGGCCCGTTACATCCGCTATCAGGCCCGTGCCGGCAAGGCGTTTGGCGGTTGGATATTCACGGATGAAATAGTAGTGAAATAAATCTCAATCAATCTCACAATCGTATGAATAGAAAACTCATCTTTGCACTTATCACTTTGTTTGCTCTGCCCCTGTTCCTCCGGGCGCGGGTAAGAACCGAACAGACCTTTGAGAAAGGGTGGAAGTTCACCCGTGAAGACAATCCGGACTTCAGCCGGACGGCCTGCGACGATGCCAAGTGGCAGTCGGTCGTTGTCCCGCACGACTGGGCCATCTACGGCCCTTTCAGTATCAATAACGACAAGCAGAAAGTCGCCATCAGCCAAGACGGGCAGAAGGAGGCGATGGAACATGCCGGGCGCACCGGAGGTCTGCCCTTTGTGGGAGTAGGCTGGTATCGGTTGCAGTTCGAAGCCCCTTCCTTTGCTCCCGGCAAGAAAGCCACCCTTGTCTTTGACGGAGCCATGAGCCACGCCCGCGTCTACATCAACGGACAAGAAGCCGGCTACTGGCCCTATGGCTACAACTCCTTCTACGTGGATGCCACTCCTTACCTCAAACCCGGTGAAGCGAACATGCTTGCCGTCCGCCTGGAGAACGAAACCGAGTCGTCCCGTTGGTATCCGGGTGCAGGACTCTACCGCAACGTGCATCTGGTGGTGAACGAAGATGCGCACATCCCCACCTGGGGAACCCAACTGACTACTCCGGTTGTGAAGAATGACTATGCCCGGGTGCACCTGAAGACCAGTCTGGAAGTCCCTGCCGGAAAGACCTTTGCCGACTATCGCATCGTGACGGAGCTGAAAGACCGGAATGGTAAGGTAGTTGCCACGAACGAGAAGCCGGGCAGCGCGTTCGATGAGAATACCTTCGAACAAGAGTTCCTAGTGACGTCTCCCCAACTTTGGTCGCCCGATGCTCCGGTGCTCTATTCGGCAGTATCGAAGGTGTACGAAGGCGCTACGCTGAAAGACGAATATACTACTCCTTTCGGCATTCGTTCTATTGAAATCATCCCCAACCAAGGTTTCTACCTGAACGGACAACGGACGATGCTGAAAGGCGTGTGCAATCATCACGACCTCGGCCCCTTGGGCGGCATTGCCAATGAAGCTGGCATCCGCCGCCAGATACGCATCCTGAAGGATATGGGTTGCAACGCCATCCGTACCTCCCACAACATGCCTGCACCCGAACTGGTTCGTGCTTGCGATGAAATGGGCATGATGCTAATGGCCGAGTCTTTTGACGAATGGAAAGCCGCCAAAGTGCAGAACGGCTATCACAAGGTATTTGATGAATGGGTGGAAAAGGACTTGGTGAACCTGCTCCGCCACTACCGCAACAATCCGAGCATCGTGATGTGGTGCATCGGCAACGAAGTGTCCGACCAGTGGAACGGCAACCGTGGCCCGAAGCTCTCCCGCTTCTTGCAGGACATCTGCCACCGCGAAGACCCCACACGCCCTGTCACGCAAGGCATGGATGCCCCGGATGCGGTGGTGAACAATAACATGGCGGCCGTGATGGACGTTGCCGGCTTCAACTACCGTCCGCACAAATATCAGGAGAACTACAAGAAGCTCCCGCAGGAAATCATACTGGGTAGCGAGACGGCTTCCACCGTCAGCTCGCGCGGCGTGTATAAGTTCCCGGTGGAGCGCCGTTCCATGCAGAAGTACCCCGACCACCAGTCTTCCTCCTACGATGTGGAGCATTGCGGTTGGTCCAATCTGCCCGAAGATGATTTCATCCAACACGAAGATTTACCCTATTGCATCGGCGAGTTTGTCTGGACGGGCTTCGACTATCTGGGCGAGCCTACTCCTTACTATACAGACTGGCCCAGCCACTCCTCCCTCTTCGGCATCATCGACCTTGCCGGGCTGCCGAAAGACCGCTACTACCTCTATCGCAGCCACTGGAACAAGAACGAGGAGACACTCCACATCTTGCCCCATTGGAACTGGGAAGGACGCGAGGGCGGAGTGACACCGGTATTCGTCTACACCAACTATCCCTCTGCCGAGCTCTTCATCAACGGCAAGAGCCAGGGCAAGCGTACCAAAGACCTGTCTGTCACCATCGATAACAGTGCGGACTCCCTTTTCACCGCTACCTTCAAGCGCCAGCAACGCTACCGCCTGATGTGGATGGACACGAAGTACGAACCGGGAACAGTGAAAGTCGTTGCCTACGACAAAGACGGTAAGGCCGTTGCCGAAAAGGAAATCCACACGGCAGGCAAGCCTCACCATATAGAGCTAATCCCCGACCGCAGGGAAATCAAAGCCGACGGCAAGGACTTGGCCTTCGTCACCGTCAGAGTGGTGGATAAGGACGGCAATCTCTGTCCTCTGGCCGAAAATGAAATCAGCTTCAAGGTGAAAGGTGCCGGAAGCTATCGTGCCGGAGCCAATGGAAATCCCGCTTCGCTGGAGTCTTTCCAGACACCGAAGATGAAAGTATTCAGCGGCATGATGACGGCTATCGTTGCCTCTTCTGAAAAACCGGGCGAGATTACACTCGAAGCCACCGGAAAAGGACTGGTGAAAGGAATACTGAAACTTGAAAATAAATAGATTCTATCGTCACTCATAGTTTTATGATGATAATCTAATGATAATAAATACTTTATAGGGTGCTGATAACGGTTATGATAAGGTGTTGATAGAATTCTATCAGCACCTTTCATTTTGTCACAATGCCTTCGACCAGTGTCGTTTATCCGAAGCAGTCGCAAAACCTGGTGGATTTAGGCTGTGCTATTGACCGACATTTAATTCGTATTGGTACGGGTATGAATAAAAAGTTTCATTTTGACATTTTGCATTTCTACTTGCGTCA
>JAJQAY010000035.1 GCA_021203515.1 Bacteroides sp.
ACGTTTCAGGTGCGTGTGTCGAGAGGCATGCAGGTTCGAGTCCTGTTCTGGGCACTTTCTCTTTGTGAAAAGAGGGTCATCAAACGCTGAAATAGCTCAGTTGGTAGAGCATAACCTTGCCAAGGTTAGGGTCGCGAGTTCGAGTCTCGTTTTCCGCTCACTTCATTCAACTTATTTTAAAAAAAAAGAAAAGAGCCTTGCAAGTATATTTCTTGCAAGGCTCTTTTCGTTATCTGTTAATCTCTTCCTGTGTTAAGCAACACTGTTCGGTGCTACTCCTTTTGTAAGGCGAAGCCCAACATCATTCCATCGTATTTTCCTGCCAACGAACCGATTGTCTTGATGGTGGTATTGCTGCTTTTGCTGGACAGGAAAGTAATCAGCTTCAGTAGTTTGTCCGAGTTGAACAGCAAATCCATGTTGGAGGAAGTGCAGTTCACTTTGGCATCCAGATTAATCAGTTTCAAGATTTTCAGGTTTACCCTTTGTGTGTCGGCATCGTAGGAATAAGTTCCTTTTATGCTTTTGATGCTGGCTTTGGCGCTGAACGTGCTGTCGGCATTGAAAGTGAACGACAGGTTGCCTTCCTTGATGCCTACCTTTGCCAGTCGCTCGTTCAGTTGCTTTTCTGCGGTGGCGGCGGCAAGGGAACCACCGGCCTTTTCGAGCAGGTTGTCCGATTCGAACTCGATGGCTGCACCCGAGTAAATCCATGTACCCTCCATGCTTGCCGTGTTCTTGCCGGTCACGGTGTTCACCACCTTTTCAATATTCTCTTTGTTGAATAAATCTTTGATAGATTGTGCTTGGCTATTGGTAACCATGAATAGTGCGGCAACAAATAGATGTCAAAAAACAAATTTTCTCATTTCGTTTAATGTTTTATTTGGAATTTACTTCTTTGTTTATCTGTTCAATGTAGTTCAGCAGTTCTTCCCGCCCCAGTCGGCTTTCGGAAGAAGTGATGAAGTAGGGGGGAAGTTCTTCCCATTGCTCGTGTAGTTTTTCCAGATAGCTGCGGATGTTGGCATTGAGCTTGCCGCCTTTCAGCTTGTCCGCTTTGGTGAACACGATGGCGAAGGGTACTTCATTCTCGCCCAGCCATTCTATGAAAGAAAGGTCGATGGCTTGCGGCTCGTGACGGCTGTCGATGAGTACAAATAGGTTTGTCATCTGTTCGCGTTGCAGGATGTAGCTTTCGATGATGTGCTGTATTTGTTCCTGTCCCTTCTGTCCGCGACGGGCATAGCCATATCCGGGAAGGTCAACAATATACCAACTTTTGTCAATCAGGAAATGGTTGATAAGCATCGTCTTGCCCGGTGTGGCCGAAGTCATGGCAAGACCTTTGTGCCTTGTCAGCATATTAATCAGGCTGGATTTGCCAACGTTGGAACGTCCGATGAAGGCGTATTCGGGGAATGTCCCGGCAGGACATTTGCTCACGTCTGTGTTGCTGATGACGAATTCAGCGTTTGATATCTCCATATTCTTGTCAATTCTTAATTTGTTTCTTGCCGCAAAGGTAGCACTTATTTCATGAAATGCGTTATCTTTGCCGCCAAGTAGGAGAATTTTAAATATGAATGGACAATTTCCCTCTATATTATTGGAGAAGGCGGTAAACGAATTTGCCAAGTTGCCGGGCGTAGGCAGGAAAACGGCTATGCGGTTGGTGCTTCATCTGCTGCGCCAGGACACGGCGATGGTGGAAAACTTTGCCAATGCCATCGTTACGTTGAAACAGGAAGTAAAGTATTGCAAGGTATGCCACAATATATCCGACACGGAGACTTGCCGCATCTGTTCCAACCCGCAGCGCGATGCTTCCATCGTTTGTGTGGTAGAGAACATACATGACGTTATGGCGGTGGAAGCGACGCAACAGTTCCGCGGACTATATCATGTGTTGGGCGGAGTCATTTCGCCCATGGACGGCATCGGTCCCGGTGATTTGGAGATAGAAAGCCTGGTGCAGCGGGTGGCTGCCGGTGGCATCAAAGAAGTGGTCTTTGCACTGAGCACTACGATGGAAGGCGATACGACCAACTTCTACATCTACCGTAAGCTGGAGAAAACGGGAGTGAAGCTGTCCGTCATTGCCCGTGGCATTTCCGTGGGCGATGAGTTGGAATATGCGGACGAGGTGACTCTAGGTCGCAGTATTGTAAACCGTACACCGTTCTCGGGTGCGGTATAGTTATGACTTTTAAATATTCGGATGAATGGAAGATAAAATAAAGCGGGTTGCGGCTCGCGTAAAGATGATGTTTGTGTATTTCTGGCTGTTGCCTGTATTTCTTGTAATTTTCGGTGAAACGGGCGGCGAATGGGTAGGTATGTATGCGGGCAATGTACGTGCTGCATATTATGCCGAAACCCTGGCTATCTTGTCTACTGCTATCTGTGTGCCTGTTTCCTTGAAACTCTTTTCATGGATGTTTGTCAAGAAGATAGATGTGGTAACGATTTCCGAAGCATTGCGCCTGTACTCTCTTTGGAGTGGTGTGCATCTGGCTTTGCTTGCCATACCCGTGTTGGCTGGCTTTTTTACTTATTATCTGATGATGAGCAACACAGGAATTTTATGCGCCATGATAGCTTTGACAGCTTCCTTCTTCTGCCTGCCCGGAGAGGAACGCATGCGCAAGGAATTACATATCAATAAGGAAGAAGAATAACATGAAACCATCTTATTTCATAAACGAACGCATCCGCCTTCGTGCCATAGAACCCGAGGATTTGGAAGTTATATATACTATGGAGAATGACTCCCAGACGTGGGACGTCACTAACTTCACGGTGCCCTATTCCAAGTTTGTATTGAAGCAATATATAGAAAATTCCCAATGCGATGTGTTTGCCGACCGGCAACTCCGCATGATGATTGTCCGCCGCGAAGACGATGCGGTCATAGGCACTGTCGACATTACGGACTATGCCACTATGCATCAGCGGGGAGAGGTAGGCATTGTGGTGCGCAGGGAATATCAAGGCAACGGATATGCGGCGGATGCACTGAAACTTTTGTGTGAGTATGTATTCGGCTTTCTGTTTATGAAGCAACTCATCGTTCACGTTGCTGCCGACAATGAAGCCAGCCTGCGTCTGTTTGCTTCCTGCGGATTTGTGCAGTGCGGAGTGCTGAAAGAGTGGTGGTTCGTAGGAGGACATTACAAGGATGTAGTCCTGATGCAGTGCCTTCGCCCTGCGGATAGGGAACGTTAGTTCAAAGTGGGTATTTGCGGGAAGCGTGACCACATTTCATACTTCCTGCCCAGTTTGCCAAGTGCGTTTTTCCAAAGTTTTCCGCTTGTCTTTTCATTCATAAGGGAGGGGGTATCTTCTTTTCCTACCAACCATGTGTTTTCCCGTATCTCCTGGCTCAGTTGCTCGGACTCCCAACCGGCATAACCCAGGAAGAAACGTATCTTGCCGCTTATCGGGTTGCCTTCCATGATGTATTGCTTGATTGTGTCAAAATTACCGTTCAGATAGAACCCTTTGGATATGGGAAGAGCATCTTCAACTTCAGGCAATGTATGTAGATAAAAAAGTGTATCCGTGCTCAACGGTCCGCCCCTATAAATAGGTATGTTTTCCGGATAGTTGAATTCTTTCAATAAATCGTTTAAGAACAGCGGCAGCGGTTTGTTCATTACCAGTCCCATCGTTCCGTCTTGCGTGTGGTCTACCAATAAGATAACAGAACGTCCGAATGTCTGGTCGCACAAGAAAGGCTCGGAAATCAAGACCTTTCCCCGCGCCGGAACAACATGGTTCGTTTCTATTTTAAATATATCCGTATTGGTATACATGCCCCTAATATATAGATTTTTCCATAAAAGCCAAAATAAAGCTCACTTTTTTATCTAAAAAAGTGAGCTTTATCTGATTTTTAAGCTTTCAGGCAGTGGGTGAATGCCTGTTTCTTTAGTAATGTAAACTTTTTATCTTGTCGGATGATTTTCTGCGAAGATAGCTATGCGTTCGTCCAGTTGGGCGTATTGGTGGTCTTGAATGAACGAGGTGCAGGCGCGCAGCCCTTGCTGGTGACTTCCGGTAGTTACCAACGAAATGGCACTCACTCCGTAATACATCAACTCTTTTGCTAATTCTCCGCTATCCATGCCCGGATAGCCGATGGTGAAGTAGAAGCCGTCTGCCACGGGGTCGCCCAGGTCATTGTCGTACACTAAGTGAAAACCGTGGCGCAGGAATATTTCTTTCAGGCGGCGGGCACGTTCGCCATATACCTTTACTTCATCGAGGAAGTTGTATTGTCCTTCATTAGCAGCCTTCAGCATAGCGGCAAGCGCATATTGTGCCGAGTGGCTGGTACCCGAAGAAAGTGCATAGAGCACGCGATGGATGAATACCGTACCGAAAGTGCCGCCGCCGTAGCGTTTCGTCAGTCCCGGATAGGCACGATGATAGAGCTTGTCTGAGATACAACTTACTCCGATACGCTGTCCGGCATAGCTGAATGCCTTGGAACCGGAAATCAGTAATACGTAGTAATCCGTATAATGTGCTACCGAAGGCTGATAGGGAGGCTGGAACGGTTTACTCAGGTCTTGGCGGAAGTCCATGGCAAAATAGGCGAGGTCTTCCAGCACAATGACATCATATTTAGTGGCGAGTTCACCTATGATGCGGAGTTCTTCTTCTTTCAGGCAAATCCAACTGGGGTTGTTCGGGTTGGAATAGACGATAGCTGAGATATTTCCTTTCCGGAGATAACTTTCCAGTTTCTCTTTCAGCTTGTCGCCGCGATAGTCATACACATCAAAAGTTTCGTACTTCTGTCCCATGACAACCAACTGCTGCTTCTGCACCGGAAAGTCCGGGTCGATGAAGAGTATGGTATCTTTCTTCTCGTCGCACTGGCTGCAAGTGAGGAATGAGGCGAAAGTGCCTTGCATGGAGCCCGTGACGGGCACACAGCCTTCGGGCGCTACGTCTACATTGATAAAGGCTTTGATGAAACGGGATGCTTCTTCTTTCAGTGCAGGCAATCCGTTAATGTCAGGATACAGGCTGGCTATTCCGTTTTGCAGAGCTTCCACTTCAGCCTTAACGCCCACGGCAGAAGGAGGCAGACCGGGCACGCCCATTTCCATCTTAATAAATTCCACACCGGAGGCAGCTTCTGCCTTGGCTGCAATTGCTTTTACTTCGCGGATGGTTGCTTGGGCAAAGTCCGCAATATGAAAGTCTTCGATAGTTTCGTCAATCAACTTACGTTCGATAGGAGTATTTTTCATGTTTCTATTTTTTATTTAGTCATGCAAAGGTGGTATAAATCTCTTATAATCAACCTCTGCTAAAAAAAGATGATTTTTTTTCTTTTAACCTATTGCAGATATAAGATTTTTGTCTACCTTTGCAACCGCAATCGAGAGAGATAGCAACAAAACAATGATATATTGGTGCGTTAGTTCAGTTGGTTAGAATACATGCCTGTCACGCATGGGGTCACGAGTTCGAGTCTCGTACGCACCGCGAAAGTTAAAGCTCTGAAATCTTCGGATTTCGGAGCTTTAACTTTATCCGAATGTACCCAGATAGAACCAGAGTAATCCTGCAAGTATCACTACCACCGAACCTATACCAAAAACAATGCGTGCGGTCTTTACACCAAACATATTTATCCAGCCGTATATCTTTTTGAGGCTGTATGTTGCTCCGCTGACATCTTTGAATAGCCAATCCCAGTTATAAATTGCTGCTAATAGTCCCATTACTCCGACTGCTGCGAAGAATAACCCCAGCAAACTGGGATTTTCTGTTAGTAATTCTTTTATTTGTTCCATTTTTACGCTGTGTTGTACTCTAGTTTATTCTCTTAGTTGCCAAATATAGCAAATATTTGAAAGATAGATTATGCCCTGTACCTGCTTTTTATTTACTTCGTCTATATCGGGCGGGGAGATACGTGGCAGGTATGGAGCAGGTACGGATAAGGCCTTGTTCGTTCCCCGGTGAGGAAACTGTCGTTTCCCGGTGAGGAAGCTGTCGTTTCCCGGTGAGGAACGACCCGTTCCCCGGTGGGGAACGAATAGGGTACTAATTGGGATGTAAGGTTTGAATGGAGTTTGAACGGAGTTTGAACAATCTTGAAAGTTCATTGTTTCTGAACAGCCTAAGCCTGAACAGATTTCAATTAAAAAAGATAGAATAAAACGAAACTATTAATCAGAATATTTCTATCTTTGCGGTGAAGCTAAATGGTGATTTATCTTCATCTTTTATTGAAATAAAATCGGAATTGCCTGTTTTAATCTTGCATAATTCAAATAAAAGTTGTATCTTTATA
>JAJQAY010000020.1 GCA_021203515.1 Bacteroides sp.
AGCCTTCTTTTTGCCTGCAAAAAAGGACTGACTAAACTTGTTAGACAGTCCCTTTGTTATATAAATACTCGTATATTTGCCTACCGAAATCGATGTTAAATCCTTAAAACTTAAAGCGCATGATTGTTTCTAATTTGCAAAACAGTGGTCGGATAGAGGGCCTTCATCCGATGTTTAAAACTCTTTTTGATTATGTAAAGACGCACGATTTGCTACATACAGAGTTGGGGCGTATTGAAATAGAGGGTGATAATCTATTTATTATGAATATAAATCCGGAGTGTGTCTCTCAGGATGAACAAGTTCTCGAAGTCCATCATACTTATATCGACGTTCATATCCTTTTGACCGGTTCGGAACGGATAGATTGGAAAGCCATTGAAGACCTTTCTCACGAAGTGCAACCTTATGATGCTGAAGCAGGTTGTGCCCTCTATAAGGATAAAGCTACTACCTGGGTAGACCTGACTCCCGGACAATTTATGATTGTGTATCCTGAAGACCCTCATGCACCGATAATCGGGCAAGGTAAAATTCGTAAATTGATAGCTAAGGTTAAGCTTTAATTAAGCCTGTAATCATTAATAAAATATTTTATTAATAGTTTTGTTTATAATAAAATGAATGGTATATTTGCATTCAATAATAACCTGATATAACACTAATAACTGATTATGAAGAACAAGAATGTATATCCTTGGATTGTGGTAGCTTTACTTTGGGTGGTTGCTTTACTTAACTACATGGACCGGCAAATGCTTTCTACTATGCAAGAAGCGATGAAAGCTGATATTGTGGAGTTGAACAAAGCCGAAGCATTTGGTGCGTTAATGGCTATCTTTCTTTGGATTTACGGTTTCATGAGTCCCATAGCCGGTATGGTTGCCGACCGTGTCAGTCGTAAATGGCTGGTGGTCGGTAGTCTCTTTGTCTGGTCGGGAGTGACATTCCTTATGGGATATGCCGACACTTTTCACGAACTCTATTGGCTGCGTGCCGTAATGGGAGTCAGTGAAACTCTTTATATACCTTCCGCCTTATCTCTTATTGCCGACTGGCATCAAGGCAAGTCCCGTTCATTGGCTATCGGAGTGCACATGACGGGACTATACGTAGGACAAGCTATCGGCGGTTTTGGTGCTACTGTTGCCGCCATGTTTTCCTGGCACGCAACCTTCCATTGGTTTGGTATAATAGGAATAGCGTATTCGGTAGTCTTGATGTTTCTGTTGCGTGAAAATCCGTCTCATGCTGCTACCGAGAAGCTGTCTTCCGAGGCGGTGAACGGTAAGAAGCCGTCTCTGTTTAGCGGACTGAGTGTTCTGTTTTCCACGTGGGCATTTTGGATTATTCTGTTCTATTTTGCAGCACCCAGCCTTCCCGGATGGGCGACGAAGAACTGGTTGCCGACACTATTTGCCGAGAGCCTGAATATTCCGATGTCCGAAGCAGGTCCTATCTCTACCATTACTATTGCCTTTTCTTCCTTTATCGGAGTAATTCTAGGTGGCATCTTGTCCGATCGTTGTGTGCAGAAGAATATTCGTGGCCGTGTCTATACCGGTGCTATCGGGTTGGGGCTGACAGTTCCCGCATTGATGCTGTTGGGCTTCGGCCATAGCTTTGTAGCCGTTGTCGGGGCAGGTTTGCTGTTCGGAGTAGGCTTTGGAATTTTCGATGCCAACAACATGCCTATCCTCTGCCAATTCGTATCTGCCAAACATCGGGGGACGGCCTATGGGATAATGAACATGACCGGTGTCTTTGCCGGTGCCGCCGTGACGGAACTGCTGGGCAAATGGACCGACAGCGGAAATCTGGGCAAAGGATTTGCCATGCTAAGTATCATCGTACTTATCGCCTTGGCACTTCAACTCTATTTCCTCCGCCCGCGGACAGACAATATGGAATAAATTATGTATTAACGATATAAAAACAATGAATATAGAAAAGATTATTGGTTTGATTGATGCTCCTTTTACTCCTTTTTATGAAAATGGAGAAGTGAATTACGAACCCATCGAGGCTTATGCTAAGATGCTTCAGAAGAACGGTTTGCAAGGCGTGTTTATAAACGGGTCTTCGGGCGAAGGCTATATGCTGACCGATGAAGAGCGCATGAAGCTGGCAGAACGTTGGGTGTCAGTGGCCCCCGCAGGTTTCAAGGTGATAGTGCACGTGGGCAGTTGTTGTGTGAAGGCCAGCCGTATGCTGGCAGAGCATGCACAGAAAATAGGAGCATGGGGCATCGGTGCCATGGCGCCTCCTTTCCCTAAAATCGGACGTGTTGAAGAATTGGTGAAGTATATCGAAGAGATTGCTTCCGGTGCTCCGGCATTGCCATTCTATTACTATCACATCCCGGCTTTCAACGGTGCTTTCCTGCCTATGGTGCAGCTTTTGGAGGCTATTGACGGACGTGTGCCCAATTTTGTCGGCATCAAGTACACCTTCGAGAGCCTGTACAATGCCGTCTGTATAAAAACGGCAAATACGACATGCTGCACGGGCAAGATGAAACCATTCTTCCCTGTCTGGCAATGGGTGGCGCACGAGGCGGCATCGGTGGCACTACCAACTACAACGGTCGCGAATTGGTCGGCATAATAGAAGCCTGGAAAGCTGGCGACCTGGATTTGGCACGCGAACGCCAGAACTTCTCCCAAGAAGTAATCAACGTCATTTGCCATTACCGCGGTAACATTGTGGGCGGCAAGCGCATCATGAAACTGATTGGTCTTGATTTAGGCAAGAACCGTACTCCGTTCCAGAATATGACCGATGAAGAAGAAAAGAAGATGAGAGCCGAGCTCGAAGCCATCGGCTTCTTCAACCGTTGCAATAAATTTTAAATTCTGACCTGCTCTATGAATATAACAGATTATCTAAAAACATGGGCTACATCCTACAAGCATGATTTTGCGGAGAACATCATGCCTTTCTGGATGAAGTACGGGCTCGACCGTAAACATGGGGCATATATACCTGCCTCGACCGTGAAGGGCGTCTGATGGACACCACCAAATCCGTCTGGTTTCAAGGGCGTTTCGGATATGTGGCAGCCTATGCTTATAACAATATAGAGAAGAACCCCGACTGGCTGGCTGCCTCCAAGAGTTGTATCGACTTTATCGAGTCATATTGCTTTGATGCCGATGGCCATATGTTCTTCGAAGTGACCGAAGACGGTACGCCGCTTCGCAAGCGCCGTTATGTCTTTTCCGAATGTTTCGCGGCTATTGCGATGTCCGAGTATGCCATTGCTTCGGGCGATAAGAGTTATGGAGAAAAAGCGTTGGCACTCTTCAAGCGGATACAGAAATCCCTTTCCACCCCCGGTTTTCTGGAACCGAAGTATCTGCCTGCTCTGCAAGCCCGCGGACACTCCATCACCATGATTCTTATTAATACCGCTTCCTGCATCCGGGCAGCCATTTCCGACCCCGCACTTGACACGCAAATCAATGACTCTCTCGATGCAATCCGCCGCTATTTCATGCATCCTGAATACAATGCATTGCTCGAAATGGTGGGGCCGAACGGAGAATTTATTGATACCTGCAACGGGCGTGTCATCAATCCCGGCCATTGCATCGAGACTTCCTGATTCATCCTTGAAGAAGCTAAACATCGTAATTGGGACAAAGATCTGGTACAGACTGCGCTTCAGATATTCGACTGGTCGTGGGAGTGGGGCTGGGACAAAGAGTATGGCAGCATCATCAATTTCCGCGATTGCCGCAATCTTCCTGTTCAAGACTATTCGCAGGACATGAAGTTCTGGTGGCCGCAAACCGAAACCATCATTGCCACTCTTTATGCTTATCAGGCTACGCACGACGAGAAGTATCTTGCTATGCACAAGCAGATTAGCGACTGGACTTATAGCCATTTTCCAGATAAGGAATATGGAGAATGGTATGGCTATCTGCATCGCGACGGCACGGTGGCACAGCCTGCTAAAGGCAATCTTTTCAAGGGGCCTTTCCACATTCCCCGTATGATGATTTGCAGCTATACGCTTTGCGAAGAATTGGCGTCGGCTTTACGTTGCTAGGCAATTAGCTGTATGTGCGTGCCGATACCCTGAGGCAAGCAGAGTTTCCCCTTGAGGGAACGAGCGTTTCCTATAATGGGAACTGTCGTTTCCTATCGTGGGAACTGTCGTTCCCCACCGAGGAACTGTCGTTCCCCACCGGGGAAACGAATCTCCAGTATCGGTCTGTATCTCACAAGAAAGGATATAAAAAAATGCTGCATGTAATATGCAGCATTTTCTATATGGAGGGAATTGATGAGTTTAGTCGAACAAACTCTTGAACTTCTTGAATATCTTCTCCTTTATCGAAGTATTCGGCTGAAAGTTTTCGGAAGTTTCCATTTCTTCCACTGCCTTCTTTTCTTCCTTGTTCAGAGTTTCGGGAACGTATACGCTGATATTTACCAATAAGTCTCCCGTTCCGTATCCGTTTACGTTAGGCAGGCCTTTGCCGCGCAGGCGGAGTACTTTGCCCGGTTGCGTGCCCGATTCTATCTTTACCTTCACCTTGCCGTCGATGGTCGGAATTTCTACCGCACCGCCCAAGGCTGCCGTCGGGAAGCTGAGGAGCAGATTGTAAATCAAATCGTTCTCATCGCGGATGAGCTCCTTATCCGGTTCTTCTTCTACCAAAATCAGCAGGTCGCCCGGCACTCCGTTGTGCTTTCCGGCATTACCTTTGCCGCCCATAGAGAGCTGCATGCCTTCGGCTACGCCGGCTGGAATTTTCACACTAACCACTTCTTCGCCGTACACAATACCTTCACCGGCACATTCCTTACATTTATTCTTGATTACTTTCCCTTCACCTCCACAAGTAGGACACGTTGCGCGGGTCTGCATCGTTCCGAGTATGGTCTGCTGGTTGCGGATGACCGTACCGCTACCTTTACAAGTGGGACACGTCTCTGCACCGCCGTCGCCTTCGGCACCCGTGCCGTGACAGTGACCGCAAGGCACGTATTTCTTCAACTTGAACTTCTTTTCTACACCGGTAGAGATTTCTTTCAGGTTCAACTTCACCTTTACGCGCAAGTCCGACCCTCTATAACGGCGTTGCTGCGAACTGCCGCCTCCGCCGCCAAAGCCGCCACCGCCATGTCCGCCAAAGATGTCACCGAACATGGAGAATATGTCATCCATAGACATGCCGCCGCTGAAACCACCGAACGGACCGCCATTGCCGGCAGCACCGCCCAGTCCGGCATGACCGAATTGGTCGTAGCGGGCACGTTTGTCTGCATTGCTCAATACGTCGTATGCTTCTGCCGCTTCCTTAAACTTCTCTTCGGCTACCTTGTCGCCCGGGTTCTTGTCGGGGTGATATTGGATGGCCTTTTTGCGATATGCTTTCTTTATTTCTTCTGTCGATGCTGTCTTTTCGACTTCCAGTACTTCGTAATAATCTCTTTTTTCCATATAGTGTATTTGTTATTCTCCAACCACTACTTTGGCATGGCGGATTACTTTATCGTTTAGCGTGTAACCGGTTTGTACGCAGTCCAGTATTTTGCCTTTCAGTACTTCGTCGGGTGTCGGAATTACGGCAATGGCCTCGTGGTAGTCAGTGTCGAGCGGTTGCTCTTTGGTTTCGATTACTTTCACGCCGTTCTGGGCCAGTACGGACATGAATTTATTGTAAATAAGTTCTACACCTTCTTTCACGGCGGCTACGTCGGTAGCCGTTTCCATATTTTTGAGGGCACGTTCAAAGTCGTCTACAATCGGAAGAATGCTGCTGATACTCTTCTCACCACCGTTCAGAATAAGTTCTGCCTTCTCTTTCATCGTCCGCTTGCGGTAGTTGTCGAACTCGGCGGACAGACGGAGGTACTTGTCTTTCTGGTCTTCAATCTCTGCATTGGCTTTCTCCAGTTCCTGAGCAAGCTTTTCTTCTTCGGTCAGGGGGGCTTCTTCTGCTGCCTTTTCGGTTGTTTCTTCACCGTTCTCGTCTTGAGCCTCGTCTTGAACGTTCAACTCTTCTTCCTGAATGTTTTCTTTTTGTTTCGGGTCCATATTGTTATGTTCATTATTTTTATAAAATGCTTTTGCTTTCATTGCTGTTGGGGTTTAAGTTAGTATGATTTCATCTGCAAAAACTTTGCCAGAATGGCGGCTTTTACCAAAAACGCTGCAAAGGTAATACATTTATGTCAGATTGGCAGCGAAATGCTCCATAAATAGTAGAGATAGTATCGTGTTTGCAGGAAGTTAGCTTGATAGGGGGCAATAAGTTAACTTCGTTGTAGGTAGTTAGTTAACTTCGTTGTACATGATTAGTTAACTTCATATCACGCAATAAGTTAACTTGTTGTAGCCTGATTTATCGTATTATTTCGTATCTTTGCACCCGGAAAAATAGGTATTAAATAGATAAATAAGAAAATATAAGACATGATTACAGTCTCGAACGTATCGGTCCAGTTTGGTAAAAGAGTGTTGTTTAATGATGTAAACCTGAAGTTTACGAGTGGTAACTGTTATGGAATTATCGGAGCCAACGGTGCCGGAAAATCTACATTCCTGAAAACTATTTCCGGAGAATTGGACCCTACTACGGGTTCCATCATGCTGGCTCCGGGCGAACGCCTTTCCGTATTGAGCCAGGACCACTTCAAGTGGGACGCCTTTACGGTGATGGATACGGTGATGATGGGCCACACGGTGCTGTGGGACATCATGAAGCAGCGTGAGGAATTGTATGCCAAGGAAGACTTTACGGATGAAGACGGTCTGAAGGTATCCGAGCTGGAAGAGAAGTTTGCCGAGTTGGACGGCTGGAATGCCGAAAGTGATGCGGCTGCTTTGCTGAGCGGACTGGGTGTGAAGGAAGACAAGCACTATATGCTGATGGGCGAACTGAATAATAAGGAAAAGGTGCGTGTCATGCTGGCGCAGGCTTTGTATGGCAATCCGGACAACCTATTGCTAGATGAGCCTACCAATGACTTGGATATGGAGACGGTGACCTGGTTGGAAGATTATCTCGCTAACTTTGAGCATACGGTGTTGGTTGTGAGCCACGACCGTCACTTCCTCGACTCCGTTTGTACGCATACGGTAGACATCGACTACGGTAAAATCAATCTCTTTGCCGGTAACTATAGTTTCTGGTATGAGTCCAGCCAGTTGGCGCTTCGTCAGCAACAAAATCAGAAGGCTAAGGCCGAGGAGAAGAAGAAAGAGCTGGGAGAGTTTATCCGCCGTTTCAGTGCCAATGTGGCAAAGAGCAAGCAGACGACCAGCCGCAAGAAGATGCTAGAGAAGCTGAATGTGGAAGAAATTAAGCCGTCATCCCGCAAGTATCCGGGCATCATCTTTACGCCGGAGCGTGAGCCGGGTAACCAGATTTTGGAAGTGGCCGGACTGACAAAGACGTTGGAAGACGGCACAGTGCTGTTCCGCGATGTGAACTTCAACGTGGAGAAGGGGGATAAGATCGTGTTCCTGTCGCGTGACCCGCGCGCCATGACTGCACTGTTCGAGATTATCAACGAAAATATGAAGCCGGATGCCGGAACCTTTAACTGGGGTGTTACGATTACCACGGCTTATCTGCCGGTGGACAATACGGCTTTCTTTAATACGGACTTGAACCTGGTGGATTGGCTGAGCCAGTTCGGTGAAGGAAATGAGGTGTATATGAAGAGCTTCCTCGGTCGTATGCTTTTCTCCGGCGAAGAGGTCTTGAAGAAAGCGAGTGCGCTGTCGGGAGGCGAAAAGATGCGTTGCGTGATTGCACGTATGCAGTTGCGCAATGCCAACTGCCTGATTTTGGATACACCGACCAATCACCTCGATTTGGAGTCTATTCAGGCATTCAACAATAATTTGAAGACTTATAAAGGTAATGTCCTGTTCTCATCCCATGACCACGAATTTATTCAGACGGTGGCAAACCGCATTATCGAACTGACGCCGAACGGCACTATCGATAAGATGATGGAATATGATGAGTATATCACTTCCGAGCATATCAAGGAGTTGAGGGCAAAGATGTATAATTAAGGTATTAAGTATTAGGTATTAGCCATGCGGATTAATTGCGCAGCTTTAATACCTAATACCTAATACTTAATACCTAAAATACTTTATTTATAAATCAGTTTATCTTCATCATTCCCGAAGAGGCTATCTCCGAGCGTTGTAATCTTATTGCCGGTTGCAAGCACATGACGCAGGTTGTCGCAACCCATGAACGCACCATATTCTATAGCCGTTACGGTGGGCGGCAATTCTAAAGTTCCTGCCAGGCGGGTGCAGCCGCTGAATGCCCGTTGGCCGATGCTCTTAAGTGCATGAGGCAGGGAGACTTTCAACAGATATTTCTTTTGTGTAAAAGTGTAGTCCGGAATAACCGTGGCATTACTTTTCGATAAATCAATAGAAACCAGATTAGGCATATAATTGCGTATCAGAGTGAAGTCTGCCTCGTCCATCTTGCCTTCTACGGCGAGGAAGTTGACATCATTGGGTTGTATGCCCATTCGGACTAACTCGCTGGCAAGACTTCCCATTGTTGCTATCTGCACGGTGGCGCCTACCGGTTCTCCTTCAATGAATGCAAAGTTTTCCCATCTTTCTCCCCGTCGGTAAGAGTCGCTGCTGCCCAACGGAACGAAGATGCCCGTCACGCTGTCTGCCAAGGCTTCGGGCATCAGGTTGGGAGGAGTTTTCTTGCGGATTTGACAAACCTTTAGGTTGGTGCAACCTTTAAAAGCGGCATCTTCGATATTCTTGGTTTTGTCGGAAAGGATGACTTGAGTCAGGGATGTTTTTCCCACGAAAGTGCCGTCGTCCATCTTCTTGCAGAAGGCGTAAGCCGGGATGCAGTTGGCGGGATATATATAGAAATTGTCGGGATGCGTACCGTTCTTGCCGGTGTACATACTGATGGATGTCGTAGATATATCCAGAATTTGCAGATTTTTGAACTCATCCCTCAAATGGCGGAAGTCGACGGCATTCAGCTTGCCTTGCAGGATGAGGTGGGTAATTTCGTTGGCTTCTTCTTCGGTCAGCATTTCGACCAGTGCGCCCGGTCTGGCAACGGTATATCTTTTTGATTTTTGGGCGGAAACGTTCAACATTATGCCCAATCCGGCGGCAATTAATAATACTTTTTTCAGGTTCATGTTCATTGGGTCAGATTAAGTTGGAGTGCTCAAATATATAAATTTTCCATCAAGAAATAGAAAGTGTTTCTTTTTTTTAATATTAATTTCGCCGATTAATAAACAATGACAAATAAAAGATAGAAATGGAAAATGGCTTTTTGGAAGAGACGGCGGCTTGCTCTAAAGCGAAGCGCATGTGGCTGGGAGTGCTCGATGTAGTGCTGTTTATGGTCCTGATGATTGTATTCTCCGGTTTTGGCGGTGCGGTTCTTCTGGTTCTTTTAAAGGTGATGCCCGGAGGCGAACAGATGGGAAGCATGCTTCGGGATATATTGCAGGAAACGGTTATGCTGGTATCCGTCTTTGTTGCCGCATTTATCGTGTTAGGCGCCCGCAAAATACCTTTCAATCGGATAGGGTTGTCGTTGAGAGGAAAAGATTTGCTCTTCGGAATGTTGTTTGCCGTGGCGCTTTATGCGGTGGGCTTTGGCGCATCTCTGCTGACGGGGGCGGTGGAGGTGGCAGGCATTCAATTCCATCTCCCTTCTCTGCTGATGAGTTTTTTGTTCTTTGTGCTGGTGGCTGTTATGGAAGAGGTGGCGATGCGCGGCTTTGTACTAGGCAGGTTGCTGGATGGGGGCATGAATAAGTTTGTGGCGCTGGTCGTTTCCTCCGTATTGTTTTCGTTGATGCACTTGTTTAACCCGAACTTTGCTTTCGTGCCGTTTCTCAATATCGTGCTGGCAGGATTGCTTCTGGGCGCTTCCTATATATATACGCGTAACCTTAGTTTTCCTATAGCTTTGCACTTGTTCTGGAACTGGTTGCAAGGGCCGATACTGGGGTTTGAAGTCAGCGGTACCCAATTTAGCGAGGGAGTGCTTATGCTGCATTTACCCGAAGCGAACCTGCTGAATGGCGGAGCCTTCGGCTTTGAAGGCTCCATTATCTGCTCTGTCCTGCTGATAGCAGGTACGGCCTCAATTATCTTGTTCCACTCCAATCATCGTTAACTGTATCCGTTTGCGGTCGGTGTCCACGCTAAGTATCTTCACGCGGACATGCTGGTGGATGGAGACGATTTCGTTGGGGTCTGATACAAATCTCTGGGCAAGCTGGGAGAGGTGTATCAATCCGTTTTCCTTAATACCTATGTCGACGAAGGCGCCGAAGTTGGTGATATTGCCCACAATGCCCGGAAGCTCCATTCCTATGCGCAGGTCGTTGATGGTGCGTATATTCTTGTCGAATTCGAAAATCCGGATAGGGCCGCGCGGGTCACGTCCGGGTTTCTCCAGCTCTTGCAAGATGTCCTTCAAGGTCGGCATTCCTACGGTGGGAGAGAGGTAACGCTCCGGCTGT
Source organism: Bacteroides sp. (assembly GCA_021203515.1). GTDB lineage: Bacteria > Bacteroidota > Bacteroidia > Bacteroidales > Bacteroidaceae > Bacteroides. The sequence goes on from JAJQAY010000020.1 coordinate 10,519, forward strand.
ATTTTCAATCGCATCTCTTTGTTGGCAATCAGTTCCGCAACGCTGCATCCCAGGTCTTTGGCCATCTGCTCCACGATATGGTAACTTTCGGGATGCACGGCGGTATTGTCCAGCGGGTTCTTGGCCTCCGGAATGCGCAGGAACCCGGCACACTGCTCAAATGCCTTGGCACCCATGCGGGGAACTTTCATTAATTCCTTGCGGGAGGCGAACGCTCCGTTTTCGGCACGGTAGTTCACGATGTTCTGCGCCAATTGCGGGCCGAGCCCCGATATATACGTCAGCAGATGGCTGCTTGCCGTGTTCAGGTTCACGCCTACCAGGTTCACGCAGTTCTCTACTGTCTGGTCGAGCGATTTCTTCAGTTTAGTCTGGTCTACATCATGCTGATATTGTCCCACACCGATGGATTTAGGATCTATCTTTACAAGCTCCGCCAGCGGGTCCATCAGTCGCCGGGCAATGGAAACAGCACCGCGCACAGTGACATCGTATTCCGGAAACTCGTCCCGCGCAATCTTGGAGGCCGAATAGATAGACGCTCCCTGCTCGCTGACGATGAATACCTGCACCTCCCTGTTGAACGTCTGCCGTTTCAGGAAGTCTTCCGTTTCGCGGCTTGCCGTGCCGTTGCCGATGGCGACAGCCTCTATCTTATAGGCCTCAATCATCTTTTGCAGTTTCGAGAAAGCCTCCTGCGGCTTGTTCACCGGAGGGTGCGGATAGATGTTCTCGTTGTGCAGCAGATTGCCCTGTGCATCAAGGCAGACCACCTTGCAGCCGGTGCGGAAACCGGGATCTATTCCCATCACCCGCTTCTGTCCCAGCGGCGAAGCGAACAGCAGTTGGCGCAGGTTTTCGGCAAAGACACGTATCGCCTCTTCGTCGGCACGCTCCTTGCTCTGTGCGGCAAACTCGGTTTCGATGGAAGGCTTCAGCAGACGCTTGTAAGCATCCTGAACAGCTTCCGCCATCTGTTTTCCGCAGGCGTTGTTGCTACGTACAAACAACCTTTCCAAGCGTTCCGTACTTTCTTCATCGTCCGGACTGATGCTGACTTTGAGGAACCCCTCCGCCTCGGCACGGCGGATGGCGAGCAGGCGGTGCGAACTGCAACGTTTCAGCGGCTCGGCATAATCAAAGTAATCCCTGTATTTGGCAACTTCTTCCTCTTTGCCTTTCACCACTTTGGCGGTCAGCATGACTTGGCGTGCAAAAGCACTGCGCAGGGTGTTTCGTGCGCGTTCGTCCTCGCTCACCTGCTCGGCAATGATGTCACGGGCACCCTTCAGGGCATCGTTTTCATCCTTTACGTCACCTTTCACGAAGTCGGCGGCACGCAGTTCCGGATGAGGTTCCCGTTGCAGCATCAACAAGATGGCAAGCGGTTCCAGACCCTTCTGGCGGGCGGCTTCCGCGCGTGTTTTCCGTTTCGGTTTGTAGGGCAGGTAAATATCTTCGAGGACGGTGTTGTCCCATGTCCCTTCAATGCGCTTTTGCAGTTCGGGCGTCAACTTTCCCTGTTCCTGAATGGTACTGAGGATAGTTTCTTTTCGCTTGGCGGTTTCATTTAGTTTATCGAAGTGCGTCTGGATGGCTTCAATTTGCACTTCGTCCGGTCCGCCTGTCATCTCTTTTTGGTAGCGGCTGATAAATGGAATGGTTGCCCCATCGTTGAGCAAGGTTAGGGTTTGTCCGATTTGTTTCTCCGAGATGCCGAGAGCGGCGGCTATCATGTTTTGAAAAACTGACTTCATCTTTATTTTTTATATTTAATAAATTAGGCGCCAAAAGTACGAAAATCTATCATCTTTTCTCTCTTTTTATGAGTTTTATTGTATATTTGTGCCCATAACAGAGGAACTAAATGGGGGTGTCCAAACGCATACTATATAAATTATTGCCCTGCCTTGTGGCGCTTTTTCTTTTTATTCAGCCTGTCTTCTCCATGACAGGTGAACATCCCGTACTCATAATCAGTTCCTATAATCCCGATTCACGTCAGACTTCGGGAAACATTTCCGATTTTATGGAAGAGTTCCAGCGTTTGGGCGGCAGGCGTGGAGTTTCATTAGAAAACCTGAATTGTAAGAGCTTCTCCGAGTCTCCGTTGTGGAAGGGGAGAATGGCTGATTTATTGTCTAAATATAAAGGTGGCAATGAACCGGCTCTCACTATACTTATCGGACAGGAAGCCTGGGCGGCCTATCTGTCGCTGGAAGACTCCGTTCGTGGAAATGCTCCGGTGATGCCGGCATTGGCTAGCCGCAATGTAATCCGTTTGCCGGAGCCTGATACTGACCTGAAGTCATGGATGCCCGAGTCTTTGGATTTCTTCGATGATTTTCCCAATACTCCTGTTAAGAGCGGATTTGTTTACGAATATGACGTTGTTGCCAATATTCAATTAATAAAGAAACTGTACCCCGATATTCAGAATATAGCTTTTGTTTCCGACAACAGTTATGGCGGTGTCACCTTGCAGGCACATGTGATAGAGCAGATGGAGAAGTTTCCGGAGCTAAATCTTATTCTGCTGGACGGGCGTGTCAACACTATCTATACCATCAGCGACAAACTGCATGCGTTGCCTCCCCATACTGCTTTGCTGATGGAAACCTGGCGCGTAGATATGAACGATGACTATTTCATGCGTAATGCCACGTATGCCATGATGGAAGCGGCTCCCGAATTGCCGGTATTCTCCATTACCTCGGTAGGGATTGGTTATTGGGCTGTCGGTGGAATTGTTCCTGCTTATCGTGCTTTGGGGAAGGATATGGCTCGACAGGCTATCCGTGTGTTGGAAAATCCTCTGGACGGCGAGGTAGAAATCATTTCCAACGAAGTAATGTTGGACGATAAGATTGTGAAGGACAAGAAACTGGATATCTCTTTTCTTCCCGATCCGGTCAAGTTGGTGAATGTAATTCCCTCTTTTTATGAGCAATATAAATATCAGATATGGGTATTGTTTACTATTCTGATTATCTTGCTGGCGGGATTGTTCATTTCACTTTATTTCTACTACCATACCAAGAAGCTGAAAGATGAACTGGAAGTTTCCGAAGCGGTCCTGCGTGAAGCCAAAGACCGGGCTGAGGAGTCCAATCGGTTGAAGAGTGCATTCCTTGCCAATATGAGTCATGAGATACGTACCCCGCTGAATGCGATTGTCGGCTTCTCGGATGTGCTGTCGGCCGGTGACAGTTCGATAGAAGAGCAACGGGGTATTTCGATATAATAAGAACTAATTCCGATTTGCTTCTCCGGTTAATCAATGATATTCTGGACGTGTCGCGCCTGGAAGCCGACCGCGTTACCTTTACATTAGAGAAATGCGATGTGGTGCAGGTCGTCCGGCAGGCTTTGACCTCTGTGATGAAGGCACGACAGTCCACTAATCAAATGGTATTTGAAAGTGAAGAACCTGCGCTCGAAATGCGTACCGACGTTCAGCGCCTGCAGCAGGTGGTTATCAATCTGCTTTCCAATGCCGACAAATTTACGAAAGACGGTCTCATCACCCTGAAGCTCGAACTGGACGAGAACCACAGGATGGCCATCTTCTCGGTGTCGGATACCGGTTGCGGCATACCGCTGGAGAAGCAAGGTCTGGTTTTCGAACGGTTTGAAAAGCTGAATGAATATGCACAGGGAACGGGACTCGGCTTGTCCATCTGCAAACTGATTGTTGAAAAGTGGGGCGGAAAGATATGGATAGATGCCGCCTATGCCGAAGGGGCCCGTTTCGTCTTTACCCATCCGTTGGATTTATAAAAGTATAAAAATATGAAAAGAGTAAGTTGTTTCTTGGTATGGGCATTGCTTCTGCTGAGCGTAAGTGTGGCGCAGGAAAGGGAAGTAAAGTTGAAAATAGTACAGACCAGTGACGTACACGGAAATTATTATCCTCATGACTTCATCCTGCAACGCGATGCTGCGGGCAGTCTGGCGCGTGTGCATGCATTCGTACAAAAGGAGCGTGAGGTGTATAAAGACAATCTGATATTGCTGGACAACGGCGACATTCTGCAAGGACAACCTACGGTTTATTATTATAACTATGTTGATACGGTGTCGCCCCACGTGGCTGCCGAAATGTTGAATTTCATGGGCTATGATGCCGGAAACATGGGAAACCACGATGTAGAGACGGGGCGCGCTGTCTTCGACCGTTGGGCGCGCGAGTGCCACGCACCTGTGTTGGGTGCCAATATCATCAACACGGCTACGGGCCAAACCCACTTCAAGCCTTATGTAGTGCTGGAACGCGACGGGGTAAAGGTCGTGGTTCTGGGCATGATTACTCCTGCCATTCCCGTGTGGTTGTCCGAGAACCTGTGGCGGGGATTGCGTTTTGACGATATGGAAGATACGGCACGCAAGTGGATGAAGATAATCCGCGAGAAGGAAAACCCCGATTTGGTAATCGGCATGTTCCATGCCGGACAGGATGCCCTGCTGATGGGTGGCAAATATCGGGAGAACGCTTCGCTGGACGTAGTCCGCAATGTGCCGGGATTTGACATTGTATTGATGGGACACGACCATGCCCGCGAGTGCAAGAAGGTGCAAAATGTGGCCGGAGACTCCGTATTGGTAATAGACCCTGCCAGCAACGGCATCGTAGTGAGCAATGTGGATGTTACCCTGAAACTGCGCGACGGCAAAGTCGTGGACAAGAAGATTGACGGAGTACTGACCGAGGTCAAGGACTACGGCATCAGCGACGAATTTATGAAACACTTTGCACCGCAATATGCTACGATACAGAACTTCGTATCCAAGAAGATAGGCCATCTTTCGCAGACCATCTCCACACGTCCAGCCTATTTCGGTTCGTCGGCTTTCGTCGACCTCATCCATACGTTGCAGATGGACATCAGCGGTGCGGAGCTTTCGTTGGCCGCTCCTCTGTCTTACGATACGCAGATTAAGGAAGGCGATATCTATGTGAACGATATGTTCAACTTGTACAAGTACGAAAACATGCTCTACACGATGAGGCTTTCGGGCAAGGAAGTACGCGATGCTCTGGAGATGTCCTACGACCTTTGGACAAACCGTATGCAGTCTCCCGACGACCATCTTCTCCTGTTCCGCGACAAGCCTCGCCAAGGGGCGGCAGACAGGGCTTCTTTTAAGAATTTCAGTTTTAACTTCGACTCGGCGGCAGGCATCATCTATATGGTGGACGTCACGAAGCCCGAGGGCGAAAAGGTAACCATCCTCAGCATGGCCGACGGCACTCCGTTCGACATGAACAAGACGTACAAGGTTGCATTGAACTCTTATCGTGGCAACGGCGGCGGCGAGTTGCTGACAAATGGTGCCGGAATACCTCAGGATAAATTGGCGGAGCGCATCATCACTTCCACCGACAAGGACTTGCGCTACTACCTGATGCAGTATATCGAACAAAAGAAGGAGATTGAGCCGCGTGCGCTCGGCCAGTGGAAGTTTATTCCCGAAGAGTGGACCGTGCCGGCTGCCAAACGCGATTATGAGTATCTGTTTGGTGAAAAGCCGGAATAATCACTATCTTTGCAGGCACAAAATAAAATACCGTGAATTCGACGATATAAAATATATTGAAATACTATCGTCATATCAAAGTTGTATCTTTGCATCGAAATCATATTAAATGTAGAAACGGGTATTAGGACGTGAAAAGATTGAGGAAAATTATAGGCGCATTGGCTTTGCTGGTACTCTTTGTGGGGTATGAGGCAAGCGTCACGGCGTTCACTCACGTCCACTACGTCAACGGGGTGCTGGTGGCCCACTCTCACCCGTTTCACGGCAAGCATACCCACACCAAGTCGGAACTGATTGTTATCGGTTGCCTTGCCACGTTCCACTCTCCCGAAATTGATGTGCACGAGGATTTACATCCGATGCGTGTATTGCTGAGGGTGATGGAAACTCCGGCGGTGACTCCTGCATTGAAGGGTGAATCCGTCCGTGGACTTTCTCTCCGGGCACCTCCCGTTTTTGCCGCGTAAGCGGAATTGCCTCGTGTTTGCTCTTGAAACGCCTCGCGTTTTGTGAGTAAATGCCCGGACTTTTCATATGAAATGCCCGGTGTATCTCCGTGCAATTCCCGGCCTTTTTCAACTCCCATTATTTAGGCCAATCAGTAGTTAAATGATAATTTAGGAGTTAAGGAGTTAAGAAGTTAAGGAGTTAAGCCAATAGTTCCGTCTATCATTTAGGTTTCATTACTCAAGGCTATCGGCTTAACTCCTTAACTTCTTAACTCCTTTAACTCCTCGGGCTTCGCCCCGCTAAATTCCCATTTGAACTCCTGATTAGCATTATTTGTATAAATTAAAATGCTGATAGAATGAAACACTATATATTGGCGCTGGTACTTGCTATGGTGAGTATCAGTGCAGCCGTTGCCGTCAATCCGATTAGGGAAGGCAACATGATTTCCGGCCATGTCATTGTGAAAGGTACGGAAGAGAACATACCGTATGCCACTATTCTGATTGTGGGGGACGGGCGAGGAACCGTCTCCAACGAAGAGGGTCAGTTCCAGTTCCGAAACCTCGCTGCCGGCAAGTATAAACTGCGTGTGTCTGCGGTAGGATACCGGACGCAGGAGAAAGAAATTACGGTGAACAAAGACTTCACCGCCGTGGTACACTTCCAGATGGAGGAGGAGACCTTCATGACGGACGAAGTGGTGGTGTCCGCCAACCGCAACGAGGTGAGCCGCAAGGAGGCCCCTGTGGTGGTGAATGTGATGAGCACGAAGCTCTTCGAAATGGCGAACTCCACCGACCTCGCCAAGACGCTCAATTATCAGTCGGGGCTCCGCGTGGAGAACAACTGCCAGAACTGCGGCTTCCCCCAGGTGCGCATCAACGGACTGGAAGGCCCTTACTCGCAAATCCTGATAAACAGCCGTCCCATCATCAGCGCCCTGAGCTGGGTGTATGGACTGGAACAAATCCCGGTGAACATGATTGAACGTGTGGAAGTGGTGCGCGGCGGCGGTTCGGCCCTGTTCGGAGCCAATGCGGTGGGCGGAACGATTAACATTATCACAAAAGACCCGGTGAACAACTCCTTCCAGGTGTCGAGCATGTTCTCCAATATGGACGGCAAGTCGTGGGAACAATACATGGGCGGCAATGTCTCTATGGTTGCCGCAGACAATTCCTACGGCATCGCTCTCTACGAAAGCTACCGCAACCGCAATCCCTACGACCGCGACGGCGACGGCTTCTCTGAACTGGGCAAGCTGAACATGAATACCTTCGGCTTCCGAGCCTACTATCGCCCCACGCATTTCAGCCGCATCAACCTGGAGTATCACACCACGAACGAGCTTCGTCGTGGCGGCAACAAGTTCGACCTGCAACCGCACGAAACCGACATCACCGAGCAGACCCGCCACATCATCAACAGCGGCGGCATCAGCTACGACCAGTTCTGGAACGAATACAAGCATAAACTTTCCGTCTACACTTCCGTGCAGCACACCGACCGCAACAGCTACTACGGCGCACAGAAAGACGAGAACGCCTATGGCAAGACCAACGACCTGACGTGGGTGGCCGGCGGCATGTATGTGGGCAATATGGAGGACTGCTTCTTTGCGCCCGCCACCTTCACCGGCGGCCTGGAGTATCAGGACAACTCCCTGCACGACGTCATGACGGGCTATCATCGCGATATGCAGCAGGATGTCCGCATTGCCAGTGCCTTTGTTCAGAACGAGTGGAAGATGAACGTGCTGACGATGCTCGTAGGCGCCCGCCTGGACAAGCACAACCTGATAGACAAACTGATATTCAGTCCCCGCATCAACCTGCTCTATCGGCCGAGCGACGACTTCCAGGCACGCCTGACGTACTCCACAGGCTTCCGTGCCCCGCAAGCCTACGACGAAGACCTGCACGTCACGGCTGTGGGTGGCGAAGGCGTACAAATCAAGTTGGCGGACAATCTGCGCGAAGAGCGTTCCAACAGTTACAGCGGTTCCGTGGACTGGACCGCCCACCTGGGACACTGGCAGGCAAACATCCTCGTAGAAGGCTTCTACACCGACCTGCGCCATGTGTTCGTGCTCGAAGATATGGGCAAGAATGACGTGGGCGATGTCATCAAGGAGCGTCGCAACGGTAACGGTGCACGTGTCTACGGTGTCAATCTGGACGGCAAGATAGCCCACGGCAAGGAGGCGCAGCTTCAACTCGGATTTACGGCACAGCGCAGCCGCTACACCCGCGAGGAGGTTTGGACGCAAGTGGACGGCCAGGATCTGACCACCAAACGTATGCCGCGCACCCCCGATTATTACGGTTATTTCACCTTCTCTTCCGCCCCGCTGAAGAACTTCGATTTCTCCCTGTCCGGCACCTATACGGGCAAGATGATTGTGCCCCACTATGCCGGATACATCGAAAAGGACCGCATGGAAAACAGCCCTCCAGTTCTTCGACCTCAACCTGAAGCTGAACTACACCTTCGTGCTGCACGACCACATCAAATTTCAACTGAACACCGGTGTGCAGAATATCTTCAACAGCTTTCAGAAGGATTTGGATAAAGGAGAGTTTCGCGATGCCGGTTATTTCTACGGCCCGACCCAACCGAGAACCTTCTTTGTTGGGTTTAAAATCATGAATTAAAGAATTTTAGAACAGTTTTCCGGAGAATAATTTTACATTTGCCACCTAAACACAGATTACATGGATAAACAGAACATACGGAATGTGGATATATCCAACATCCAACATTTATCAATGGTTGATTTCATCGGGAGCGATTTTGCCATCTTCGATGATATAAAGGATATGTCCTTAAATTCTTTCCCCACCCGCCTGAATGCGGCCTGCCTGGCTGTGTGCAACAAGGGGTGGGGCCGGATGAAAATAAATCTTCAGGAATACGAGATGCGCGAAGGTATGCTCTGCATCATACTCCCCGACCAGATAGTGCAGCGGGGTGAATCTTCTCCCGACTTTGCAGGTAGCTTTATTGCCGTGTCCAAAGATTTTATGGACGTGGTGATACCTACTATGCAGCAACTCTTCCCCCTGTTTTTCCTGATAAAGGAGCGCCCTTGCGTGGAAATCACTCCCGAGGAGTTGCAGTCGTTTCAGGAGTACCATTCCTTCCTGTGGAGCAAAGTGAAGTTGAAGGATAATCCTTACCGCAAAGAGATTACGCAAGGATTGTTGCTGGCGCTTTTCTACGAGATATACAACATCTATCAGGGGCACGTGACGCAGGAACGTCTGCCCAAGAGCCGCAAGGAAGACCTGTTCGAACGCTTCATCCGCGCCATCTCCGAGTGCTATAAAGAGGAGCGGAGCGTGTCTTTCTATGCCGACAAGATGCTCCTCACGGCGAAGCATCTTTCTGCGGTTGTCAAGGAGGTGAGCGGCAAGACGGCGGGCGAGTGGATTGACAGTCTGGTCATTCTGGAAGCGAAAGCTCTGTTGAAGTCCTCCGAGTTGAGCATTCAGGAGGTGGCGGACGAGTTGCACTTTGCCAACCAGTCTTTCTTTGGCAAATACTTTAAGCATCACACGGGGATGTCCCCCAAAGAATATCGCAAGCAATAACTTATAATAGTATGGAAAAAAGAGAAATCGACCTTAGTGTTTCCTGTTATGGAAAGGTGAAAAGATTTGAAGTATGACGTCGTCATTCTTCCGTGGGGCGCCACCGAACCCCATAATTTGCATCTGCCTTATCTGACGGACTGCATTCTTCCTCACGATATTGCCGTTGATGCGGCCACGTTGGCGTTGCAACGTTCGGGTGTGCGCTGCATGGTGATGCCGCCCGTGCCTTTCGGTGCCCACAATCCGGGACAGCGCGAGTTGCCTTTCTGCATCCATACCCGCTATGCCACGCAGCAGGCTATTCTGGAAGATATTGTAGTTTCCTTGCATGCTCAGGGGCTGCGTAAGCTGATTATCCTCAGCGGTCATGGCGGAAACAACTTTAAGGGGATGATACGCGATCTTGCTTTCGCTTATCCCGATTTCCTGATAATGGCGACGGACTGGTTCAGCATAGTCCCCACCAAGGGGTATTTTGAAGCTGAGGTTGACGACCATGCCGGAGAGTCGGAGACGTCCGCCATGATGTATTATCATCCCGAATTGGTAAATCTGGCTGAGGCGGGTGACGGAGAGGCTCGTCCGTTTGCCATTGCTTCGCTGAACGAAAAGGTGGCTTGGGCGCCCCGCCATTGGGACAAGGCTACCGTAGACAGTGGGGTGGGGAACCCGAAGAAGGCCTCTGCCGAGAAAGGGGAAAGCTACCTGAAACCGGTCATTGAGAAACTGGCGAAACTGTTCACGGAGGTAGGACAGGGAGAGCTCTACTGACGAGGGTGTCTCTCCTTATCTGTAGAAGGTGTTTCCCCTTACCTGTAGAAGGTGCTTCTCCTTACCGTGCAAAGGTGTCTTGCATTACCGTGCAAGATTTCTCAAAATAAAACCCGGACAGTAACTGTCGGAATAAATTTCCTACCGTTACTGTCCGGGTTTCTTTATAACCGGTATTCAGTCTTTACTTACCTACAGACATCAACCATTTTCCGTCTCTTTTCACCATTTGCTGGTCACCTTCCTCGGTTTCTCCGTTTCCGTAGGTATGCTTCGTCTTCACTACAGCTGTATTTCCGTCTTCAGCAATCTCTTCCGACAAGATTTCGATGCTCTTTATTCCACCCTTCTTTTCATATTCCTTGGAAACTTTTTCTTTGAGCATGGATACCAGCGCAGCTTTCTGTTCCTTAACTGTGGCAGCATCCTGACTCTCATCGAATGTCAGTCCGTCTACAAACTTCTCATAATCTCCCTTCTGGAGATATTCGCTGTACTGTTTAAGTGCGCCTCCCGGAGTGTTGGAAGAAGAGCAAGCCGCCATTACAAACATGGTCATTACAATCATACCAAGATAAAATACTTTTCTCATACGTTTCGTTTTTTAAGTGAGTAAATGTGTTTTCTAAAAATAATATATCATACAGAGGCGCTTGCTCTGTGCAATATCGTTCGGCATCAGATAGTCCCCGTTGAAACCGGGAATATGCACGGGAGTGATACACCCTTCCGGCAAATCCACCCCTTCGTTGCGATACACGTAGTCGATAAGCTCCGTGCAATACATCTTTGTGGTATCTGCCAAATCATACTCGTGGTCGAACAACACATGCTCCTGAAAAAGCCTGAATGCACTCCGGGCAGCCCTTCCGGCCACTGTCGAGTCGCCTTGCAGGCGCATCACGGCTCCTCTTGTCGCCCTCTCCGCATGAAAGAATTGTTCCACAGGTTCCATCTTCACCCTGTCCACATCGCCCTTAAAGTCCGGTTCGCCTGGCACGGCATGTATCACGTACCACATTCCGCCCTCCTGCTTCAGAATGCCCGTATGCGAGTACGTCCCCTGCCGATCGGCCGCCAGCACCACCCGGCTCGTAATTCCTGTTCCTCTTCTGAAAACGATATCTCCTTCTTTGAAAATTTCTTTTGGTAGGAGCATCGTGCGTTTTGCCCGGAGGTTATTTTCTTTGCATGCCGCCAGGAAGAACATACCAGACAGGTTTGCTGCAAACAGTGCTATGTGAAGGGTATTCCTCATCCGGGGCAAATATAACAAAAGTTTGTGTAACAGATGTAAAATCCGGGCGAATATAGTCTGTGCTTACTACCTTTATCTTATATCCTTTTTGACTCTGCTGGCAATCCACCTCCATATGTCTTTTGTCTTTGCTAGCGGAGTCTCTGTTTTGCCATGATATAAATCTTCGTAAGTCAATTTCTTCTGTATCATGCGATAGATATTTCCCCAGTCGGGCAGTCCGCCCAGGTTACTGTCATCAATAAAAAGGTCTGCTTTGATTTTGCGTGAGAAACCCTGATGGGCGGCATCCTCTTCGGGATAATCGCGGTTGACGGCATAAAACTCTATACCGCGCTTCCTACACCACGCTACGGCCTCTTGCAGCAAGTCGCCTTCGCGCACAGTCCACAGTATCAGCCGGTGCCCGTCGTTCTGGAGCATCTTCAGCGTCTCGATGGCAAAGGGAATTTCGTTCCCTATTTTGGGGTACCGGTGTTCTACGATGGTGCCGTCAAAGTCGATTGCGATAGTCATAGCTTAAAGTGTTTTATTTTCAAGTGGTTTGTTACTTGAATTTAGCCGAAACGAACTGCGGCACTTTCCAACTCATCTTCATCAGTTTGGTGAGCGTACCTGGAAAGCCGTGTGCCTTGTACAGCCTTACGTCTTCCCGCCACATCACCTTTCGTTTGGCACTGTCCGTAGACAATCCGCCCATCCGCATCCGCATGATGTACTTGTCCAGATACGCCACTTGCAGATGCGCTTTATAGAGATACCTTACGAGGAAGTCCGAGTCGGCGGCTATCTTGTAGCTCTCGTCGTAGAGTCCCCATTGCTCCATCGCTGCCCGCCGCAGGTATACGGTGGGATGCAGCGGTAGCCAGCCGCATTTCACTTTTCATCTCCGGTAGTTTCCGCTTATCCAGTTGCGCACCGGCTTGTCGGTATTCGTATAATCCACGAACAATCCGTTCCCGTATACCAAGTCTGCGCCCGTCTGCTCAAATCGCTCCACTATATCTGAGATGATATGCGCGTCATACAGGAAATCGTCGGAGTGCACCAGGCCAACGATGTCTCCCGTTGCCGCACGTATCCCTTTGTTGATGGCTTCGTACATCCCTTTGTCCGGTTCGGAAATGAGGGTGCTTATCCGGTCGCGGTATTCGCGGATTACCTTCAGCGAGCCGTCCGTCGAAGCACCGTCCACCACGATATACTCCAGGTCCGGATAATCTTGTGCCAGCACGCTCTCTATGGCTTGGCGAATGGTGGCTTCCCGATTGAAGCAGGAAGTAATAATCGAAACTTTCATACTGCTTAATATATAATTAAACTATTCTCCTTCCCCTTCAGGGGAACGAGGGGTGATATAAGCATCCTTGATGTATTGCCTTATCCGTTCATCCTCCCATTGGAACCGTTTCTTGACTTCGTACACCTTGGCATCCGCCAATGTGCGATACCACCAGCCTTGCAGGAAGTGTCACAGGAAGCCTTCCTTGCCGTCCAGAAAGCCCAGGCGGAAGATGTACCGGTAGACAAAGAACAGGAACGCCCGCCAGAACAGGGGCATCCGGATGTACTTCAGCTTCTTCTTCCTGACGGCACTGGCATGTGCTCCCGAGTTGACTACGGTGTTCTGTTCCAGCAGGTCATATTCCGTGATGAGCAAGTCGATGGCTTCGCGGGTGGCATATCCGTTGTGCTTGTCCGTCCACCAGGTCAGGCCGTTCAGGTTGTCGTCGTAGAAGGGATGTTGCAGTTCGCCGATGACCCCTTCCGTCAATTGTATGTGCTCGTCCATGAAGCGGTTTTCGCAGACGGCATATTTCACCTTGAACAACCGCAGGAGGATGAGCGGGATGATGCCGTGCTTGATATATTTCCCCAGGAATATGCGCAGACAAGGCGCGGTAAATGCGTTCACATTCCCAGGCAATATGGGTAGTTTTGCCTGGAGTTCGTCTATCAATTCCCCGGATAAATATTCGTCCGCATCCATTCGCCACACCCATTCGGTGCGGATGGACAGGTTTTGCAGTGCCCAGTTGAATTGCTTGGAGTAGTTCTCCCACGGATGCTGGAAGGCTTTCTCTCCCATCCGTCCAGCTATTTCCGTTGTCCGGTCGGTGGAGTAGGAGTCTACGATGAATATCTCTTTGGCGAACATCCGGGCGTTGTTGAGGCAACGCTCGATGTGAATTTCTTCGTTGTAGGTTAATATGATTACTGAAATATCCTGCATAGGCTTGTTTATAGTTGGTTCCAATTAATTAGTTCATGCCCTTCACTTAGCACGCTCTTTGCAAACTCCCTGATGTCCTCGTATTCGTGCCTTCTCCATTCTTCCGTCAGGCCGGGGTGTACGCCAATCTCCAGGGTTTGGTCGTGGGCAAGGGATGCCATTTGTTGCAGTACCGGCCGGCTCCAATGCGTGTCCATGCAGTTGGCGGCCATGTAGAAGAAGTCCGTTGTGGTGAAATGCCGGGCGATGTATCGGTCGAAAGAGGCGTTGAGCGCGGAGGTCAGTCCGGCGGACGGTTCATGCAGGTGGATGTTCTGCACCCTGCGCACGCGGCCGATGCCCGTCTGCTTGCTTACCTGCTTGAGGGCCGACAGGAATGCGGGGAACTTGTGGATATGGCCATGGGAGTCCAGATGGGAAACAGGTATTCCGGCTTCTTTCAGGGCGTTGATTTGGCGGAGGCTCTCCGTAATGATATCTTTCTTCTTGGCGAGCAGGAGCAGGCCCTTCTTTCGCATGGTGCCGGAGGGGAGAACCCTTCCGTAGGTGTTGACCAGTGAAGGGATGCTTGCGGGCGGTGCGAGGGGAGACGGGTTGTCCATATACGTCAGGTGCACGCCGAAGTTGTATTCGGGGTGTTGCCTGGCATAGGACAGCGCCATTTCGGTGGCAGGCATATTCGCCATGATGGTGGCGCTCGTCAGGTAGCCTTTCTCGAAGCAGTCAATCGTTGCCCGGCAGGTATCTGCGTCGTAGCCGAAGTCGTCGGCATGTAATATTATCTTCATATTTATGTGTTTTTTAGGGAGTTAGGAGTTAAAGGGAGTTAAAGGGAGTTACCGCCCGCCGGAGGCGGGCTGAGGAGTTAAAGGCCGATACTTTTGTGTGCGAGGGCCTCTAAAACTATTGGCCTCTAACTCCTTAACTTCTTAACTCCTTAACTCCTTCACTCCTCCTCCTCCTTCATCTCCCTTTTCTTTATGAACTTGGCAGGGTTGCCCCACCACCGTCCACGATTCCACATCCTTGAATACCGCCGCACAAGCCCCCACCACGGCACCTTCACCGATGCGGACTCCGGGGCCGATGAACGCTTCCGCCGCCACCCAGGCCCGGTTGCCGATGACGATGGGCTTCTGTATCTGCTCGTGCCGGGGCGAGGATATGTTGTGCGAGGCCGTACACAGGTACGCCCTTTGCGACACGGTGACATCGATGCCGAGGATAATGGGCGCGGCATTGTAGCAGTCCACCCCTGAAGCCAGGCAGGCATGGGCTTTCATTTTCAAGTTCCACGGCATGAATATCTTTGCCGAGGAGTACACTGAAGCCGTCTTGTCTATTTTGGCTCCGAAGAGTTGCAGCAGGAAACGCTTCCAGGCGCTTGCCGTACTTTTGGGAAAGGGGCGTGCCAGCGTGTTCCAGCAGAGGGTCCATATCATTCTCTTTACACGGTTACTATTGGTATAAGGAGATTTGAAATCAACATAGTCAATAGCTTGTTTTTGCATAGGGCAAATAGTTTTATAGTGTTTGTTTCAGTCTTTCTCATGTCTGTGCGCTGCTTTAATATTTCTTATAAATGTCGTACATCGTGCGGCAACAATTGCCGAGGTGTAGTTCTCTTCTATATACTGTCGTCCCCTTCGTCTCATCTGTTCCCTTTCTTCGGCAGGAAGGGAGATAAATTCGCGGAGGGCGGCGGTGAGGTTGTCTACGTCTCTGTCTATCCACCAGCCGCATTTCCTTTCCGCCAGGCCGGGCCACGGAGCGCCTTTGGTGGTGATGACGGGAATGCCCGAAGCCAGCGCTTCGGCAATGACTATTCCGAAGTTCTCGTTGAGCGTGTGGAGCACGAAGACGTCCGCCCGGCGGTACAGTTCCCATTTGGCGTCGTCGTATATCCCGCCCGGCAGGGAGATAATTTCTTCCAGCTCCAGGCTTCTGACGAGTTGCTTCAAGCCGGCGGCGTATTTGTCGTTCCCCGTGCCGGCTATGATGACCTTATATCCGGCCAACTCGTTCTTGAGGGCGGCTACGGTCTCGATTAGCAGGTCGGCCCCCTTGTTGGGCCTCAGGAGGGCGAGGAAGAAGATTACTTTCTGCGGCTTCCAGCTCTCTTTCAGGGCGATGTTGTCTATGACGATGCCGTTGGGCACCAAGTCCACCTGCTTGTTGTAGCCTAGCTTTTCCAGATTGCTCCGTTCGCTTTCTGCCGTGGCCACCAGTGCGTCGGCAAGCCGTAGCGATTTCCGTTGGTAGAGGAGGAGGGCCGGGAGCTTTTTCAGGAAATAGTTCTTCCGTATCACCCAAGGTTCGAGCATGCCGTGGGTGGTGATTAGCACTTTATAGTTCAGCGCTTTCGCCCAGAACACGGTGTAGGAGCATAGCATATCCCAACAACTGTTCACATGAACGAGGTCGGGCTTCACCTGATGGAGCAGCGAGGTGAACTCTTTCCGGGCGCGGTGCAGGTTCGTCAATCCCTCGGAGATGTAGTGTATCCGGCAGTTCTCAATGACTAGCTCGTGCTCGGAATGGTGGCTGACGATGTGCAGGTCTACCAGCCTGCCCAAGTCGTGGGCAAGTAGTTGCAGGTAGCTTCCCACGCCTCCCGACGTGCGGTCTATGCTGGGTATGTAGTGAAGAACTTTCATCGTTTTTGTGTTGTTTTGAGTTAAATGATTTCACCACAGAGGACACAGAGTCTCACAGAGTTTTTTCTTTTTAAACCACAGATTACGCAGATTAACACAGATTTAATCTATAAAACTCTGTGGAACTCTGTGCCCTCTGTGGTGAAATCATTGTATTCATGTCTATTCCGAACCTTATACAGCTCCAAGTCCTTCTGCCGGAGCAGCCCCGTCCTGAAAGAGTCTATCACCGAGTAGTTCAGCCAGAAGAGGCAGCACAGCACGGCGCTGATGGTGGTGATGTACGCCTCCGAAATCGGGCTGATTAGGAAAATGCACGTGAGCCCCACCATCCAGGTGTAGCAATAGGACTTGCTCCTGCTCCTGAACAGATAGATGATATTGGGGATGATGATAATCCCTATGCATATCGCCCCCAGTATCCCCGTCTGGCTGAGTACGCTCATCCAGCCGGAACCGGCCTCTATCGTGCCGTTCTTCTTGGCAAATTCGTTGGGATTGGAAATCGTGGCAAACCAGATGCCGTACACCGGACTTGAATTGAACTCCTTGATGCGGACATCCCACAACCCCTTTCTCGAATTGGTATCGATGTGACTCGTATTTCCTCCCTGCTTGTACTCCAGGATGCCGCGCATTTCGCTCTTCAGCAAGGCGAACGACACCACGAAAGCAACAAGCAGCAGTACGCCTGCCGTGACAATCTTCTTCATGCTGTCCCGGTTGTAGTACACCACGATGAGCACAATAGCCGCCACGGTGCACAGCAGCGAGGTGCGCGACGACGCCAGCAGCATCATCGCCGCACAGCAGAACAGGCAACCCAGGAGCACGGCCGTTTCCCACCACTTCAACCGCTTGATGAAGTTAATCAGGAATACCACCACGTACATCACCGCAATAGAGCCCAAAGTTCCCATTTCGTTATTGGCCGTGCTCCCCCAGTAAATACCTGTTGCCTCGTATATCTCCATTTGAGCCGCAGGGGCGCCTCCCAACTGGAATATGATGTAATTGAGTGTGACCGTGACAACCGAGAATATCGTCATCATGTGCAGCAGGTGCAACCGCATCAAGGCGATTTTCCGGCTGTTTATCAGTAATGAGAAGGCCAACAGCAGGATGATGTAGACCACGAACCGCTGCTCTATATTGTAAAACGGCTTGATGTAATTCAACGCTATGCTCAGCAGGCATACGTAGAGATAGATGATGTAGATGGGCGATATAGTCCTCCGTTCCTTGATGCAATACACGCATACGGCAATGAGCATGGGGTAGTACAAATGATACCCAATCTCCCCGATGAACCCCGACAAGTCCATCAGGAAGAGGACGAACGCCCCTGCGAAGGATAGGCTTTTATAGTGCTCCTGCAAGTATTTAAAGATGGCTGTCATGACTGCTGATATGTTGGGTTATTGATTCCAACGCCGCGCATTCCTGAATTTCCTTGCCGGTCTCGGATACATTACTGAGCATACTGTCATACTCCTCTTGCGTGATTGAGTTGATTTTCCATTCGAGTTCGCAGAGACTGTTGATGATGATGCCGATGTGCTTCTCGGCCACGATATGCGCCATTGCCGACTGACTCCATACGATGACGGGAAGTCCCGCCACCAGATAGAGGGAGAACTTGTGCGGGGCAATGATTTTCAGATATTCTCCCAGATACCCGCTACAGGTGAGGATGCTGTCTCCGTCCCATACCAGTCCCCAGCTACCCTTCAGGAAGCCCACTTTGTTGGGGTGAAACATCCCTTCGTATATGCAGGCAGGCTTTTTCAACAGGTCTTTATAAGACATCTTTCCATAGAGATGGAACGTGCATCCCGTGTCCTCTTTCTGGAGCAGTTCTTTCATAAACTTGCTCTTGTCTATATTTCCGGCAAAGCAGATGTCGTTGGTCAGCTTGCGTTGGGGTGTCTGGTCTTTGTACACATCCAGGATATAGCCGAAGTAATCCTGGACATAGTATTCTTTTTGGGGATACATCTTCGATAAGTAGCGCGCCATGCTCCGTGTGTGCACGATGATGGTTTTGCAGAAAGCAAGGTTCCATTTCTCCATCCGCGACAAGCGTCCGGTGAGCCGCATGGAGTGGAAGTCGTGTATCAGCAAAATCCGGTTGCGGCAATGCACGTATAGCGGTGTCACCATAAAGAGGATGGGGATAAGCGGATACTGGAACAGCACCTTGTCGTCCCTCCTCACGTGGAAGCTGAACAGTATGAGTTGCACAAGCTGTCCCAGCAAGGCAATCTCTTTATTCTTGCTGATGGCCCGGATATAGACCGTTTCATAGCCTATCTCTCTCAAGGCAACGCAAACGCCCTGGGGAGCCTTGGAACCGGCTTCCCCCTCTATCGTTCCGTTAGAATCGCAAATACAATATTTTCTCATCTGTATAACAGTTATATCTAGCAATTGAACCTCGTCACTATAAATCTCCGGTGTTCCCTCTCGAAGAGTGTTTTCACTCCCCGCCGCAAGTTCTTGGGCACCCGCTTGTTGATGTTCCGGCCTATTGACGGCTTTTTCCTGACTTTGGTATAGGGGGAGGACAGGGTACGCAGTTGTGCGGTACGCGAATTTACGTCCCTTATCGCCTCTTGCACTTTCTGATTGATGGCGTTCAGGGAGGCGTCCTTGTTCCACTCCTGATGCAGGAACTCTCCGTATGAGTCCAGGATGCCCTGCCGGTCCAGTATCTCCCTTTGCGGGCCGAAGGCGAAGTGGGAGATGACGGCGTCTCCGTTGATGCAATTGGATAATCCCAGTTGCGTAGGCTTGATGCACGACAGAAACTCTTCATCGTCTCCGGGCACTATTCCGTTGAACGCCTTCATCATTTCTCCGAACCACAGGATGCAATTGATGGAGAAGCGTGTCATCGCCATGGGATGTTCTCCGGTGTAGAGTTCCCGGTACTTGTCCGTCCGGAGATAGTTGTCCAAAAACCAGTGATGCAAGTCGGCCGCAAAGTATCCGCTTTCCCACAAGACGGGGTGCGAGCAGCAGGCATCATAATACTTTCTCAACTTTATCTTGTCGTTTATCTGGAGCAGATAGGTACACAGGGCATTGTTGATGACGAGCGGAGACACGAGGAAGTAGTCCGGATGGTCTACCCTGAACTTCACCATCTTGTCGAACAGCTCCGGCTCCAGCCACACTACGTCGTCGTCCAGTTTCATGTAGATGGTGTCCGGCTCGGTGCAAGCCCGGTAGAAGGCGTTGATTGTCTTTACCCAGTCCACCACATTGTCGGGCTGCCACGCCAGGTTTATCTTGGAGTATTTCTGCGCCAATAGCTTGAAGAATTCGATGTCGACCATGTCATTGGTGTTTATCCAAATGTCATATCGGTCTACCACCTCCGAATGGAGTATCGGAGGTATCAGGTATTGCATATATCGTCTGCGTCCGGCGGCGGTATTTACTACTATTTTATAATTCTGATACATAGTTGTTTTATTGTTTATAATCAGGTTTAATAATTAGAATGAATCTTCGGACACACTGTATCATGGCACGATTGATGCAGCAGGACACCACCAGGAGGATGCTGCCGAAAATAAGTGCGATGACGACGGCGTATAGAATGAGATATAAGAAATTACTTTCCGGAACTATCGGCAGGTGAGAAGCGATATACGTGCATGCCACTACGGCAATCGCTCCGGCGGCAAAGCACTTCAGGTATAGCTTCCAGTAGCGGATGACCGATATCTTAAATCCCCACCTGAACAGGAAGTAGGGCTTCCAAAGGAAAGCAAGGAACAGCAGGCTTACCAATCCTCCCGCCAGGATGCCGTGCAGCCCCATATGGAACCGAACCAGATGGGCAGACCTATGTTCAGCCCCGACTCCGTCAGGGTGGCCCATACATCCTGATAGAGCCCGTAGCCGTTGTTGAAGGGGTCGATGCCTTTCCTTATCAAATCAATGAAAAGCGCTGCCACGATGAGGAGCAGGGCGGTGTTGTCCAATAGATAATCGGCTCCTATCCACAAGGTGATGAAGGGATTGACCAGCACATAAAATGCGTAGCACACGATGGTCGCTATGAAGAAGCGGAGTGAGAACAGCTCGTTGAAGATGGACACCGTGTGCTTGGGCTTGTTCTCGGCTATCAGGTTGCCTATGCCTGCACCGATGCTGTTGAATACGGCGTCAATCAGCAGGTGCACGCCGATGGTAATCAGCATGTAGTTGCCGTAAATAGCCACCAGGGAAAGAGAAGCGTAGCCATAAATAATGATGGTGCTGGACTGCCCGAATACAAATGCCCCCATCTTGTGGAAGAAGATTTGCTTGGTCTTTTTTATAATCTCGGAGTGCTTCTTCCTCAGTATCTTCCCCATCTGGGGCAGGGGATGCAGCCAGGGATATTCGCGGTGCACCACATGGTTGATGGCGATTGTAGTCCCTATCGCCATCAGAAACTCAAGAACCAGCCAGTAGACATATCCGTGGTGCAGGTAGATAATCGCAAAAATCTGGAGCACCGCCTTTATTACCTTGATGCCTTGTATGTGGATAGTGAGCTTGTATTCTTTCTGGTCGGCCGTGAGAACCACCTGCTTGTAGTTGTAGACGTATCCCAGCAAAGCACTGAACAGAAGGACGGAAAACGATGCGTAGGTGTACCACATCGGAACCCGGGCCTTCTCGAATATCATCGGGAAGAAACACATCAGCAGGCAGGCGCCGATAGTGATAAAGGCTGCCACCCTGCGATAGAGCCATCCCTGCACGGAGATTATCTCATTGATGGCAGTGGTGTCTTTATTGAAAAGAGGTTTATAGAGCGTATAAGAGACAGCGGCGTCTATGCCCGACTCCGCCAGGTTCAGGAAACTGAGCAAGTTCGTGGCAGTCGTATTCAGTCCCAGAACTTCCGTTCCCAGATAGTCCAGGAAGACCTTGCGGGAGAAGAACTGCAAGACTAAATTGACAACGTAGAAGATGATGGCCACCTTTACGTTTTTAATGCTTTTGGCTGTCCGTGAACTGTCTGTCATCGTGCTTTTTATTTTTGGAGGAAAAGACATTGCGCCTGATTCCTGTAGCAATAAATAATATATTCATCTTGATGTTATAGGGGATGGACCCGAACATGTACTGTAGTTTGCGGATGTATTTGCGAATGTCAAACCAGTTTCTCTGCACCTGCTTGCTGAAATAATCATAGAGCAGAAACGGGTTTATGTTGTTTCGCAATTCATCGTTGAACCTGAAGAACTTCTTTAGATACCATTCCACATATACCGGCAGATACTTGCTGGGCGAGATATTCCGGTGGTAGGCGTCTTCGAAGAAGTGCGTCAGGTTTTCATTCTTGTAGATGATGAAAGGGCCTTTACCTATGTTCGTCGGAAAAAGACTGTAGTAACAATCTATCTGGGTCACATCCAAGGCACGTATATGGTCTACCATAAACTGGTGGATATTGTTTTCATAGGTTTTGAACAAGATGATGAGCCGCGTGCCGTCTTCTCCGAACAGGAGGTTGTGGGGGAGCGTGCCGCTGATGGTCACCAGTTCTTTGCAACTCCTGATGAGGGAGATTTGCTGCCTCAGCGTATATTTCTCAGGCTCAATCACTTTGTATCCCGCTTTTCTGAATTCCGGCACAATCTCCCTTTCTCCTCTTTCTTTGATGAAGGAGGTGAGCAGGGCGGTACGCGAGAAGTATATTTTCTCTATTTTCGATTTGTCCGGCGGGCATTGCTCGCGGATATAGTCGAAGGTTTCCTTGTATTCGCGGGTATAATATTCGCCGGGCAGGGAGGAGGCTTCCGGTATGATAATCCCCTTTACCCGGGTGGGGCGGTCGATGGCGATGAGCCTGTCCTCCTCTATGCCCGCCAACTTGAAGAACTCCAGGTAAACGCCCGTAATCGTTCTCTCGTCTTCCGGCAGATAGGCAATCTTCAGGTGGGTGTTGTCCTTAATGAGATACCAGAACCTGTTCATGCAATCGATGATGAAATGGCCGTAATGATAGATTATCAGGCCGGCATAAATCACGGTTTCGTCGAGGTAGGCCAGTGTGTCGGGGTTGTATTCATAGCTCCCCGTCATTCTGTTCTCTTCGCAGCGCCCCCGGTTGATGGAGGCGGACAGGGCGCAATAGGCTCCTTGCACATCGACGACTCCGCCTTTTCCCCATGACACTTCCCGGGTCTCATTGGGCATGTAGGGGAGGATGGTTGCGTCTGCCAATTCTTCTACTTCCAGCTTCTTGGCTCTGAACCACTCTTTGTTCTTTAATTCCTGGAAATACTCGTAATCAAGAACAGAGTTCATGTAGTTTGTATTGTATCTCACTTCCATGTTAGTAGGTGTACTTTCCGTAACCGTAGTGATAGCCGTATTTCTTTTTCTTCATATCCAGCCCGTTGATGACCGTGCACAACTGCGGCAGGCGTTTATGTTCCTGCAAGTTGTTGATGAGCAGATAGTCGCTCTTGTGCGTATAGTTGGCACGGCAGATGTAGAGGGTGGCATCTGCCACTCGGGCTATGATTTGCGTGTCGGTAGCCATCCCGATGTGGCGGTGTCGAGCACGATGTAGTCGTATTCTTGCTTCAGTTGTTCGATGGCGTCTGCCAGTGCCGGACGCGCCAGCAACTCCGTCGGATTGGGCGGGATGGCGCCACTAGGCAGCAGGTCGAGGTTGGTGGTGATGCCCGACGGATGTATGAGTGAGCGAAGCTTGGTGCTTTGCGGGGCGGACAGATAGCGGGTGATGCCTTTTTCTTTGGGTGATATGTGGAATACCTTGTTCAAACCCAGTTTGCGAATGTCCAGTCCCACGATAATCACTTTCTTGTCGAGCAGGGAAAGACTGACGGCAAGGTTGGATGCAATGAACGTTTTGCCTTCGCCGCTGGTGGTGGAGGTGACGAGGATAACCTTCTTGTCTGGGGCGCCCAGCATGAACAGCAGGTTGGTGCGCAGGTCGCGGAAAGTCTCTGTCATGAGGTTGTTGTCGTTTTCGTGGACAGCGATGGCGGTTTCGGCAAGGGGAACAGTACCGATGACGGGCATAGCGGTCAGTTTCTCCATGTCCGTGCGCCCTTCAATGCGGAAGCTGAGCAGACCTTGCACGTAGACAATGCTGACGGGGATGCCGATGCCCATGATGAAAGCTACCAGATAAATCATCATCTTCTTGGGCGATACGGGGAGTTCGTCGGCAAGGGCATCGTCTATAATCTTGGCGTTGTTGGCTGTGGCGGCCAGGGTGATGTTGTTTTCTTCGCGCTTTTGGAGGAGCATCAGGTAAAGCCCGGCTTTGATTTCCTGCTGGCGTTGGATGCTGACGTAGCGGCGTTCCTGGGCAGGAGCGTTACTGATGCGTCCGGCATATTTGCTGGCCTGGCGGTCGAGGTTGGTTTTGGTGATGAGCAACCCGCTGCGCACGCTGGTGATGGCGGTGGCGAGGTTGGTGCGCATGTTTTGGATATCGCTGTTGAGGCGCTGGATGACCGGGTTGGCATCGGATGAAGTGCGCAGCAGGCGGTTGCGTTCCAGAATGAGAACGTTGTATTGGGTGATAAGGGCAATCAGGGTATTGTCGTTCAGTCCCACGTTGGCGGGGAGGGTGGCATAAGCGTTCTCCGGTGTGTCGAGATAGTCGGCAAGGTACTGGACGAGGTTGAGTTGCGTGCTGTTCTCCACGCACAGCTTGTCGTAGGTGGAGCGCTCGCTGACGGCAAGCTGGGCATCACTGCTGATGTTTGTCAGTCCGGAGGTGCGCTTGAAGCTCTCCAGTTCCTCTTCGGTGCTGCCCAGTTCCTGATTAATGACGGCAATACGCTCGTCGATGAAATGGGCGGTGTTCTCTGCTATTTTGTTTTTGTCATCATTGGCATCACGATTGCACATTTCGATGAGCTTATTGATGAAGTCTTCTCCGCGTTTGGGATTGGTGTTCTGGAAAGATATGGTAGCTACCGGAGAAGTCTTGCTGGTCGGTTCGATAGTCAGGGCTTCGAGATACGCTTTGGTTACGTTAATCGGGCGCTGGATAACGACTTTGAGACTGCAGCTTCCTTTATTGGAGCTTTGCTGATTGAGCATGAAAGTAAGGGTTCCCGCCTCGCTGGACATGACGGCAGGCAGCTTGTCGAAGTGCTTGTCGATGGCTTTTCCGTTGATGGTGGTGCTTACGTCTAGTTTTCCGCCTGCCCGATAGTCGAGTGCCAGCGAGAGGGGGCTGGAAAGCCGGTCGGCATCCTGTGGCGCGAAATACACGGTTACGGGCGATGTGCCGTAGACTTCTACTTTGCTCAGGCTGCCCTTGGCAAAATAGTTGATGTAAAGTCCCAATTCGGAAACTACATTCTTAATGAGTGACTTACTGTGCAGAATTTCTATCTCGCTCTCTATGCTCTTGGACGAACTGATGATGCCGAGCCCTTCGAGCGTGCTGAGGTTCGTGCCGGGATTTTCTCCTTTCTTGTTGTCCTTGATGATGATAGAGGCGTTGATATTGTAGACAGGGGTAGTGTAGCGCAGGTAGAACCACCCCCCTGCCAGACAGATGATGACGGAAGCGACAAACCAGGGCCATCGGGCCATGTATTTGAGAAAGGCAGCGCGAAAGTCGGTCTTTCCTTGCTTTTCTTCGAATGAGTCGTTGTATGTAGTTTCTTTCATTGAATTGAGAGTTGAGGATTAAAAAATGAATGTCTTATTTGGCTATGGCGATGATAAGGCTGGCCATCGACACCAATGAGCCGACAATAGAGAACCAGATGGTGGTGCTGGCACTGATGCTGGCAGTCTTTGCCTTGCTCTTGTTGGGGGTGACATAGAGGATGTCGTTCTGCTGCATATAGTAATAAGGCGATTGCAGGATGTCGCAGTCGTTTAGGTTGAGCACGATGATTTCCCGTTGTCCTTCCTTGTTTTCGCGGATGAGTTTGACATTATCGCGGATACCGTAGATAGTCATATCGCCTGCCATGGTGAGGGCCTCGAAGATGTTGACCTTTTCGTTGGAGATGGTGAAAGTGCCGGGGACAGCCACCTCGCCGATAACCGATATTTTATAGTTTACCATGCGCACGGTGACGATAGGCATCTTGCGGAACTGAGGTTTGAGTTTCTCTTTCAGTAGTTGTTCGGCTTCGCCTTTGGTCAGTCCGCCCAAGCGGATGTTGCCGAGAATGGGGAAGTCCACACAGCCGTCGTTGTCCACAAGATATTGTTGCAGCATCGGTTGGCTGTTGAGGCTTCGGTCGTGACTTACATTGATGGGGGTGGCTACCGTCAGGTTGAATGGCTCTGCCAGTTCAGGCTCTTCGGGGCAGCTCACGATAATAGTCAGCAAGTCCTTCGGCATGATGCGGGCATCGTATAACTCCGTATTCGTTGCCACCGTGTTCGTTCTCTCTTGCTCTGCCACATCTTGTAGATACGGCACTTTTCTATAACTCTGGCATCCCGCCAATAATAACGAAGCCAATACTAAAATACCCAAATTTCTCTTCTTCATATCTCGTGTTTATATTTATTTAATGCCTCATACTTAATACTTAATACCTAATACCTAATACGCCTCCTTCTCCCCCTTTATTATATTAGCCACCGTCTTATATATAATGTATAAGTCCAGTATGAACGTCCAATGTTCCAGATACCAAATGTCTCGTGCTACGCGCGCCTTCATCTGCCACAGTTCCTTTGTTTCTCCTCGGAAGCCGTGAATTTGTGCCCAGCCGGTGATGCCGGGTTTGATGAGGTGGCGCACCATGTATTTGTCAATCAGCTTGGAGTATTCCTCGGTATGCTTCAGCATGTGCGGGCGCGGGCCTACAATGGACATGTCGCCCAGCAGCACATTGATGAACTGCGGCAGTTCGTCGATGTTGCTTTTGCGCAGGAAGTTCCCTACACGCGTCTTGCGCAGGTCGTCCTTGGTGGCTTGCATCTTGTCGCTGTCCGGGTTGACGCACATGGAGCGGAACTTGTAGCACCAGAACTCCTTGCCCGATTCTCCGTTGCACCTCTGTTTGAATAATATAGGGCCGGGAGAAGTTACCTTGATGGCTATGCCCACCACTATAAATATGACAGGGAAGAGCGTGCACAGGAATAGCAAGGAGAACGCGATGTCGAACAGTCATTTGAGCAACCGGTTCTCCAACTGTGCAAGCGGTTCGGGGCGGATGTAGAGGATGGGGACGTTGCCCATCATTTCGAAGTGCATGCGCCGTTTCAGGTAGTTGTGTATGTTGAGCACACTGTAAAAGTGTATCAGGTGGTTCTCGCAATAGTTTATGATAGGCAATATCTCCTGGCTGCGCGATGCAAGCAATCCGCAGTACACATGCTCTGTTCCGTTGGCGCAGAGGTAGGGGAGCACTTCATCGGGACGCCCCAGATATGGGAACTGCTCCGGATAAAGCGTAGAAGGGGCATCGGCAAAGTAGCCGCGAACAAGAAAGCCGGAGGCATCGTCTTCGGTCATTTCGTGATGGAGTTCGGCCATACTCTCACCGTCACCAATCAGAATAGCGGTGCGGGAGTTACCGCCCGAACGACGGTATAGTTTGATGATAGCCCTGCAAGATAGCCGGTAGATGATGAGGCATATCAGGAAGATAGTGTAGAAGAGTACGAAAAAACGTGCCGAGAGAGTGCCGAAATTGGCAAGGCTGATAAGGCTGATGAATACCACCGCATGCAGGAAGGTGTTGCGGATGGCGAGTCTGACAATACAGTCGGGACGGACGAATCGTTGATGCAGAATAACCCCTTGCGGGTAGCAGCAGGCAATATAGACCAGGTTCAGCAATACAAGTAATTGCAGTAACGATTTGACGAATACAGTTCCGAGTGTGCGTTCGTCTATGATACTTTCCAATATTATAAATATGCCATTAAGAATGCATAAGTCGCCTATGATGATGATAAACTTAATGACCTTATTAAACCGTAAGACCTGTTTCATACCCTGTTATAAATACGCAGCCACCACTACTTACAAGGTAAGAGAATGGCTTTTTACGTGGCAAAGGTATAAAAAAATATAGTCAATGCAAACAAAAAATATAGTTTTATGAAGCTAGTGTCCCCCGTATATGGGTAATAGAAATCCAAGTTCTTAATGGATATATTTTTACATATTAAAAGTTCGGTGTCTACCAATATTTAAGACTATTTATCAATTTAGATATAATCATGCAGATTATATGCACATGCGGCTGATGAGTGAATAGATGTTATTTACGCGTAATCGTGGACGGTTTTGTTCTTTCTTCCTTTATTCTCTTACCTTGTAAGTAAGGGAATGGCCTTGCATCTTTTTTTTCTCACCTTATTCGTGAGAAACCTTTACGTTAATTTTTTATTTATTTTTCTTTTTTTTTTTGGGAAGGGTAAATGGTCGATATTACTTTCCTGTTAACCTTGCTCATCGTGTTATTGCTGAAAGAAGCAAGATAGACATGCGTAATCTTCTCTGAATTATGTCCCAGTCCTTCGCTTATCATGGAGATAGCCACCCCCTCTTCCTTGGCCGTAGTTGCCCAACTGTGGCGGGCTACGTAGGACGTCAGCAGGGTATTCAGGCGCAGCGTCTTCGACAATTGGTGCAGGTGCTCGTTGTATAGTCGCAGGGCACTTTTATACTGTCGGTAGCCTTCCGTGCCCGTAGCCGACAAGATGGGCAGCAGGTAGGGCGAGTCGGACTGGCGGTTGGCGTATCTGCGCAGAATTTCGGCGGCATACGTCTCTATGTACACAGATAGTTGCTGGTGGGTCTTGTGGCGATAATAATAAATTGTATTATGCCGGATATCCGTCTTGCGCAGATGTACGAGGTCTACAAACGGAATGCCCAGTAGATAGAAACTCAGCAGGAAGAGGTCGCGGCTGAAGCGGAGATGGGGCTGTTGCTCCAGGTTCAGTTGAGACAGCCGGCGGATGAGGACAGGTGAGATAGCCCGTTTCGTGGTAGGCTCGTAGCCTGTAAACACGAAGTGGAACAAGTCCTCTGCCGGTGCTGCATCGGGGATATGCTGTTGGTACGTCTGGTTGAAGATGGAGCGTAGCATGCGCATATAAGTCGATATGGTGTTATGCCGTTTCCCCTGTTGAAGCAAGTACTCTTCGTACTGCTTGATAAGTGCCGGAGTGAGATCTTTGAAAGTAAGTGTGTCGTCTTTTAAAAATTCGCGCCAGCTGTTTACGGCACTGGTATATAGGCCTGCCGTTCCATAACGTCCGGCTTGCTTTGCTTTTGATATTGCCTGAAGCGCAAATGTGTTTATTGATGTCATAACTGGTTTTTTTATTGGTTATATAGAGGATAACAAAGCCACCTCAAAAAAAAGATTTGAGACGATTTTGTACTTTTTCGGATAGAAATAGTAATATTTCCTTATATATCAGTTATGATGCTCAGGCAAACAGTGGAGGGGGGACTACAGTATGTCCGAGCGCACTCTGCTTAGGGTCTCAGGCGTCATCAGCAGATAAGAGGCAATGTGTGATAAGGGCGCCCGCTTGATGACCTCCGGCTGGTTCTGCATCAGTTGGCTGTAGCGTTCGCGTGCAGTTTCAAACCGCCAGGAGTCGGCTTTTACTTGTGAAACAATCAGTGAATATTCGAGTATTTTACGATAGAACGTATTGATTTCCCACGATACTTCGGTGAGGAGCATCAGTTTCTCGTAGGGCAGCAGATAGACCACGCTGTCTTCGAGGGCTTCAATCATGAGTTTGGTGGGTTCTTGTTTTAGGGTGCTTTCGATGCAGATGACGATGCAACCTTCGTAGGAGAAGTGCTCGGTGACGTCTTTCCCGTTCTTGTAGTAGAACTGGCGCAGCATCCCTTTACCGACTAGCACGATGTTGTGGCTGACTTGTCCTTCTTTCAGCAGAAATTCGCCTTTTTCCACCTCTTTGCGGACAAGGATTTCTTCAATCTGCTTTCTGCCTTCGAGCAGCATACCCGGATAGCGGGAGTTGACGGCTGCATCAACAGTCTCTTTCAGTAATGTATCCATAACAGTCAAGTCGGTTTTTGAGTTCTTTGACCGCAAAGATAGGAATTTTAATTGATTATAGTCAATTTTTTGACGAAGCTTTTCGTCGCCCACTTCATGCTGTATCAGCGGCGTACAAAGATGGCGCCGCGAATGTTCTCGTCCAGCATGAACGCTGTCCACATGCCGCAGATGCCCCAGCCCAGTGGTACGCCGAAGAAGTATCCCAGTCCGACGGCAACGTTCCACATCGCTACCAACCCCACATAGAACGGATAGTTCACGTCGCCTGCCGCACGCAGGGCATTGGTGGCGAAGATATTGATGGGACGCCCTATTTCGAGCGCGATGTCGATGAACAAGATGGTGGTGCCCAACTGGATAATCTCGGGGTTGGAGGTGAGCCAACCGAAGATGGTATGCCCGAAGAGAGCGATTATGGTGGATAGGATAACGGTTATCATCACGGATTTCTTCATCACGTATTTCCCCATGAGGAAGGCGGCACGCGGTTTCTTTTCGCCCACCAGATGGCCGATGCAGATGGCGCCTCCTTGTGTCATCGAAATGCTGAAGAGGTAGGCGAACATGATGATGTTGACGCAATAGGTGCGGGTGGCGAGCGCTTCCACTCCCAGCATATTGATGAAATAGGTGATGACGACTTGCGAGGAACTGTAAGACAACTGCTCGCCGGCCGAGGGAAGCCCCACTTTCATCAGGTTCTTCAGCTCAATCCACGGGAAGGGGCGGAAGTATGCCTTCGGGAAACGGTGGATGTGCTTGCGGAACAGAATGACGAACAGAATTATCATCGAAACACCCCGGCTGAAAGCGGTGGAGATAGCCGCCCCCCTCCACGCCCAGTTCAGGAAAACCGAAGCGGCCGAAGATGAGGGAATAGTTACCTATTATATTAATAATGTTGACCACTACCGTAACCATCATCGGATAGACAGCCTTGTTGGCGCTGCGCAGCGATGCGGACAGAGTGAGTGAAAGTGCCTGAAAGAAAGCGAAAGCTCCTACGATGCGCATGTAGTCCATGCCGTCGCCCATCAGTTCGGGGGTAAGCCCCATCAGTCGGAGGATGGGCCCTGCACATAAAAAAAGGAAGAGGCTGACGGTGACGCCTATCACCAGATTGACAAGGATGGAAACGCCCACCACCTGCACGACTTTCTTCTGCAGGCGAGCACCGAGATATTGGGAGCATAGCACGGATGTGCCCAGATTGATGACCTCGAACACCAGAAAAGTGAGCATGATAATCTGATTGACGACTCCCACGGCTGCCACACTATTGTCCGAGTGGCGACTCAGCATGACGGTGTCGACCGCGCCGAGCATCATGATGAGTAACGTTTCTATAAAGATGGGAGCTGCCAGTTTGGCAAGCCGTTTCTTTAAACTTTCCTGCTGTATCATTGTATGGTAGACGTCCTTGGGTGAAAAATCGCGCAAAGATACGGAAAGAAAAGGGAGAAAAGATTGATGAATATCAAAAAAAAAGGAGGGAAGTTGAAAAACTTCAAAATTCAACTCTTTCAGTCTTAACGTCTTATCTGTTTCTCCGATAAAATGTAGGAAAAAATATGCAGGAAAGATTTGCACAGTCCAAAAATTTACCCTACATTTGCACCGCATTTGAGAAGAATGCTGGTTATCAAAAAAGGAAGTTTGGGTGAGTGGCTGAAACCACCAGTTTGCTAAACTGACGTACGGGTAACTGTACC
>JAJQAY010000142.1 GCA_021203515.1 Bacteroides sp.
AAGGAAGACGAAAGAAAAAAGAGGCTGACTAACATTTGCATTGTTAGACAGCCCCCAAAAAAGATAATTATAGCCTTTACTGACTAGACAATAGGAATAGTAGAGGTATTTGGAATATCTGAAAGTCAGAGTTCAAGCATACGCTCCATAAATGTTTTCGCTCCTTCTTCATCAGAAGGTGCAGGCGCCCATGATGCCATATCTTCCGGAGCAAGTGGCTGATAGGGACCTTTCTTTATTTCAAATATAACAGTTCCCGATTCCAACGCTATAATACTATGCCACATACCGGGAGGTATTTCCAAACCGTATTTACCAGCTAAAGGATTAAGAAGAACTTTCTCCGCAACATTGCCTGCCCCATCATAAAAGAAAACCCACATGCTCCCTAGCAAAAGTAAATAAGTCTCTTCCTTATCTACATGACGATGAGGAGGAAGGTAGGTTCCCGGCTCCAAAGCATTCAGCATGCGATGGATAGGCTCGTCCATAGAGGTGTAAAAATTATAATTCATACGCAGACGAAGGCTTTCTTGTGCCTGGGAAGTAACGTCGTTAAGCAGTTCTTCAGTTATCAGTTTCATATCTTACTTCAGTAATTGTGCAAACTTCGCAGACAACTCTACCTTATCAGCACAAATCGACAAACTGTTACCTTCTTTATCCACCAAAAGCGCGGCATTTTGTGAAGCAACAAAAGATGCAGCATCCGAAGTGCCTTCTACGAAAACACAACCGGAAAAAGAGGCATAAACATTTCCTTTACTTGTCCGTGCCATTTCTTGTACACGATTTGCATCGGGCAAAATACACTATGTCCTGCAGCATTCAGATGCTGCATTAACTTACGTTCCGACTTGGGTTTAGTATGCAGAACATACCAACAGTTCATTTCATTATCAGTCATCATATCGCTTGATTCGCTTTTTTCATCCTTTCAATAAATCTTTCACAAATAAAATCCAACCTATACTGCCTACTGCTGCCAGGAATACAAAACCAATCAAAATCATAATCTTATTCGGTTTTGCTGCACGCAAAGGTACAGTGGCCGGTTGCACAACCGTATATACCGGCGTAATCTCCTGCACTTTGGCTTTTGCCATTTGCAGTTGTCCGGAAACTTGAGTATAGACATTATATGCTAAATCCATTTCATTTTTCAATCGCTCTTGTTCGGCACGATAGCTTAACAAAATTATATTCTGGTTAGCATCAACGAAAGTAGCATATTCTTTCTGGGCTTTCTCATAACCGGCCTTTGCCTCTCTATAGAGCTTTTCCGTAAAGGCCAAATCATGACGCGCCTTATTCGTACGATAATCCGTTATATAATTTTGCAGGCAGTGCATCACGGTATCTGTCAGCGAAGCAGAAATCAAAGGGTCTTGCATTGTGACTGACAAGGTAGTAACACCGGTCTTTTTATCAATAGAAACCATGATGCGTTTGCTCAAATTGTCAGCAACCCTGAATTCATCTTGTGTCAAGCTAAAAGGATCTGTCTTGCCAACCCTCTTTTCCGGTTTCTCCTTAAACAGAGACATAGTCCAACCAATAGCCTTAGAAGGAGCCGATACGATAACGCTCCACCACGGGGCACGTTGATATTCATCCAGATATGCATAGAGAGTCGTATCAATCTTCCCTTTCTGGTCTTTCACTTTCACGTCGAACATTTCCAGAAGAAAAGGCGTAGATTTCACAATATCAGGATAAAGTTTCGGCGATAAAGCGTCTTCTCCGGCAGATGCACCGCCCAAGTTAATTCCTGCCATAGTAGCTAAAGCTTCCATACTTCCGCCACCTGTTTTTCCGGCACTCTCCGGAGCCAATGTCACCTCAGTAGAATATTCTTTGGGAATACTGAATGCAACCACCAAACCTATTACAACAGCTATGCCACAAGCTTTGAAAATCAATTTACGTTCCGCCCATACTTTTTGGGCAAGTTCTATTAAATCAATTTCCTGCTCTTCCGGAGCCGTATTTTGCATTTTATCTTCGCTCATATATTTGTTTACTTAAGGAGACTAATTATAGCATAAATCACGGAAGCCAAAGAAGAGGCGGAAACACTCATACCTATAATTTCGGCAGTACTCACACGATTGCTCGGGTCTTTGCTCGGGACAATGATTTCACAGCCAGGCTCGATAGACTTACTATTGCCTGATTTCAACCTGGATACCATACCATTTATATAGACAACGTAAGCTCTACGCTTCTTTGCATTGATAGCAAATCCACCTGCCTGATTAATATAGTATCGCAGGTCTTCGCCCTTTCTGAACGATACCGTGTTGGGATACATCACCGCACCGCTAATCTTAACCGTATTTATGTATTCAGAAATGAACAGCACATCACCTTCACGCAATACAATATCATAGTCGGAACCCGGATTAGCCAATGCATTGTCCAAACTGATACCTACCGTATAAATGTTTCCAACTTCAGTATCCAACAGTTGCATTGAAATAGAGTCGGAACCTCGCTTATAGGCGGCCATATGCATCACATCTTCTTTGTGGCGAAGTTCTTCTTCAGTCATTTTACGAATAAGACGCGCCCCTTTCACATAGGCATTCGAAGTAATTCCACCGGCTTTAACAACCAAATCACTGATGCGTTCGTTTTTCTTTGAAAGAGCGTAGCTTCCCTCAAACAAGACCTCACCAAGTATTGTCACGTTCTTCTGCTTGCGATATGCAGGACTTTTACGGATATAGACTTCATCAAAAGGGTGCAAATAGAAATTTTCGCCTCCTCCACCTATCAGCAGACCATCTTTCAAGTCGAATGTGAAAGTTTGTCCCACGATATTATTGTCTTCATTACTTTTCGGGTTCTTGATGCGGCGTGACACATCTACCTTCGTAGTGGCCGCAGCCTCCAGCAATCCACCGGCTTGCAATACTAAATCCTCAATAGTCATCTTATCCGAATAGAGATAAGTGCCCGGAGCGCCTACTTCACCATGAATAGTTATAGTTGCTTCTTCCTGCAAATCGTGAATACTCGGAATAAATAAAATATCATTCTTCTGCAAAGGAATATCTGCTACAGTACCGTTCAAAATACCCTTCAAGTCCACTTGGATTATTTCATACGTCAAGTCGTCATTCTCACGATTTATCACCGCACGGTTCATAAATGCATCGCCACGTACTCCTTCGGCTTTTTTAAGTAATTGCTTCACCGTATTGACATCACCGTTAAACTGATACAAGCCTTCCCGATATACGGCTCCCCGTATTTCCACACGATTTTCAAAACGGTCGAGAACAGAGTCTACGGTCAGCAAATCACCGTCATCCAAACGGAACACCGAATAATCCATCTCATCCACATTATAAATCTGATGTTCGCGTCCACTCTTACGGACTACACGTATTGCCTTTTTATAAGCATCACCCGTAAAATTGCCGCAATATTCCAGCAAAGTGGCTATTGTTTCCGTCGGTTTCATTTCATAAAACATCGGGCGTTTTACCTTACCTAAGATTTGTACCAACGACTGATAAGGATTTACAATCACCACATCGCCATCCTGCAGGCGGACATCATTCTTCAACTTTCCTTTCATGATGAAATCATAAACATCCAGGTCGGCAATAGTATTTCCGTCACGTACAACCTTTATACTACGCAAACTACCTATCTTATTTACACCACCGGCAGAGTAAAGCGCATGGAAAACTGATGCAAAAGACGACAATGTATATGTACCCGGAGCCACAACCTCACCCATCACATTCACCTGAATAGAACGTATCTCGCCTAAAGTCAGTTTGATTTGTGTGTTGGGTTCATTACCGCCAACACCGGCATATATCTTTGCAAATTCTTGCTTCAAATAATCATTGGCTTCTTTCACCGTTTTACCATTAAGATAAACAGGGCCTAAATTATCAACCAATACACTGCCTTCCGGAGAAATAGTTTCGCGGATTGTAGTCTGAGAGGCTCCCCAAACATCAATAATCACTTCATCACCCGGTCCTAAACGATAATTGACAGGGGTAGCCACATTCACATTCGGCTCGAAAGTCAAATTCTCGTTATCAAAAATATTATGACCGAAAATCTGCTGAGTAGGGTCTTTCTCCTCCTCGGGCATATATTCAGCCATATCATCAAATACCCAATCAGCATTTTCCCACTTTTTCGTGCCGGTTACCTCTTCGTCCGGTATAGCATCCACCGTGCGTTGTCTTAGCGGTTTACGAAGTCCTTTTACTTTCTGCTGGTCTTCCAAATCCGTTGTATTCTTACGGGCAGTTTTATTCTTATCATCATAACTTTTTTGAGTACGCATGCGCGATTGTGAAGAAGCAGTACCTTTACTGCCCTGACCGTTAGCGGAATTTTCACCGCTATATTGAGCTTGTATTCTTTGAATTTGTTCTTTCGTTACACCTTTTCTCATCAACTCAGTAACCATCCGTTGCTGTGTTTTTCCTGCCATCTGGCCTTCTTTTACGAATTGGACTACTTGTTCATCTGTCATTTGTTGGGCAAATGCCACTCCTGACACTGTAAACATCAACAAACACAAAAGTATGAATCTACGCATAAGTAAGATATTTTGATTAATCCTTTAGTAATCTAGTATTGTTTCATAAATCGGCAACAAAGGTAATATATTATTTTCATAATATACATTTATTTCATTGTGAAGTTTCGGAAAAAAAATTAATTCGCTTTCTAAGTACCGCCTGATTTCCTCTATAGCTCTCCCGTATCAAAGCAATAATATCCTCATATACTTGCCTGTAGTCGCAAGCTGCTTCTTTGCATCTTACAACCTTCTCGCGAACAGGCTCACCCGTAGATTTCAGTTCATTGTCAAGCAAATACGTAGTACCATTCTCTCCCATGCTACACACTTCCAGTATCAACTGACATGCTTCCGCCATAGTCATCAAGCTGCATGGGTCATGAGGATAAACTTCTCCGAAACGAACTATCATTAAACACTTGTTTTTCGTATCACCGCCTTGACGTGCCAGCGCCAATGCACCCAATTCGGCAAGCCATTTACAGTTGTCCAAAGTGGAACTATGACGCGTTACCGCATCCGAAGATACTATTACACACTGATTTACATCATACTTTAGGGATAAACCAGCCACATTCATAGTACCTTCTATATTCGTCTGTATTGCTTCTGAAACAAACTCATCCATCAGTTGTACATCTTTATATGCAGCGGCATGAAACACTAGTTGCGGTTTCGTTTCCCGAAAAAGAGCTTCCAGACGTGTACGATTTGCGACATCAGCCACCTGCACACGCACC
This sequence comes from Bacteroides sp., assembly GCA_021203515.1. Lineage (GTDB taxonomy): Bacteria > Bacteroidota > Bacteroidia > Bacteroidales > Bacteroidaceae > Bacteroides. The sequence continues at coordinate 5,305 of JAJQAY010000142.1, forward strand.
TCCAAATTCTTCCAATGATCTGAAAGCTCAAGCTGCACATCATATAAAGGAGATTCGGCTTGGTCCACTAAAATCAATTGGTACGGATTTAATAAGGCCAATTGACGGATAAGTTCACGGCCGACAGCTCCGGCAGCACCAGTTACCATAACTCTACGCCCTTCTATATAGGATGCTATTTTCCGAAGGTCAACCCGTATCGGCTCCTTGCGCAACCAATCTTCTATATGAATATCTTTAATCAATCCATCATCTACACACTCACTCAAAGACGGCAACAACATTACATGAACACCATAAGATTGCAGCCGTTCCATCAGCTCAGATTTTTCAGACTCAACTTCTTTACCGGAAGAAATAATAACAGTTTGCACATTCTTTTTCTTCAGAATATCAAAAAGACGTTCATCATTGGCATACACCCGACACCCCATCGTATGCTTCCCAATCATATCCGGTTCGTCAGAAATAAAGCCACGCAAACGGAAATGATTATGGCGACTAACACGCAACGACTTAGTCACATTCACTCCCGTGCCATGAGAACCATAAATAAAAACGTTTATACTATGACGAGCATCAAAAACAAGGGTTTCATAAACCATCTTCACAGCAACACGCAGAAGGATCATTAAAAAGAAAGTAATGACATATGCCATAAAAATAACACTTCCGGGCAAGGTTTCGCCAATATTAAAAAAACGGCCAACAAAAATTACCGGTTCCCAGCAAACCATAAATCACCGTAATACATACAAACAAACGAAGTATGTCTACAAAGGATGAAAAGCGTATTATTCCTACATAAGTGCGAAAAAGACAGAAAAAGAGAGGACTACACAAAACGGCACTAATAATCATCCCACCATATAAAGAAGCATGATAGCCCGTAGACGATATTTGCCATTGTAAGGCAAATGCCAATAGCATGGAAACCACAACGATTAGCAAATCTATCAGTAAAACAGTTCATTTGGATGCAATACGAGACAACAAATTCTTATAGTATGCTCTGAAATTCATAGTGCTAGTATTAGTTCCAATTTTAATGCTAAGTTTACAAAGATGCTTCCTTTCATTCGATTATCCAATCATTTCAGGAGAAAAAGTTACATTAACAGGCCGTGAAATCACGCAGAAAGAAATATTTCTAAAAAATCGAGCAAATCTTTTTGGAAATTCAAATAAAGATGTACCTTTGTAACCCGTAAACAAAAAGCGACTGCCGCTATAGCTCAGTTGGTAGAGCAACGCATTCGTAACGCGTAGGTCGCCAGTTCAAGTCTGGCTAGCGGCTCATCCAAAGGTTAATATTTAAACCAAATATCAACCTTTTTCTTTTTCAATAAATCACCACGGTACTCTGACCACTTTCTCCCGGCGAATGATTTCGAAATAATTGGGATTATCTAAATTCTTACTACCTTTGTCCAAGCAAAAAACAAGTGAAGACTAAATGGAAAAGAAAAAGAAGAAAATCCTTTTCGGAGCGCTGGCAGCCTTAGTGATAATCGGTATTGCCTGCGCAGGGACAGTGTATTACCTCTTGTTTGCCCCGCAATTCCACCCGAAGAAAACGACTTATATCTATATTGACCGCGACGATACAATAGACTCTATATATAATAAGGTAAAGACGCAGGGAAATCCCACCCACTTCACCGGGTTCAAGAGTATGGCAGAATGGAGGGAATATCCCCAAAACATCCATACCGGCCGCTACGCAATACGCTCGGGCGAAAATGTTTACCACGTATTCAGCCGCTTCTACAGAGGATACCAGGAACCAATGAACCTGACTATCGGCAGTGTACGCACACTGGACAGACTGGCGCGCAGCGTAGGCAAACAACTTATGATTGACTCTGCGGAAATCGCCGACCTGATGAACGACTCTCTGTTCCGACAAAAACTGGGATATACAAAGGAGACAATGCCCTGCCTCTTCATTCCCGAGACCTATCAGGTATATTGGAACATAAGCGCGAAAGATTTTTTTGAACGGATGCAAAAAGAGTACCGAAACTTCTGGAACCAAGAGCGACTGAACAAAGCAACCGCCATCGGGCTGACACCCGAAGAAGTCTGCACCCTGGCCTCCATCGTCGAAGAAGAAACCAATAACAATGCCGAAAAGCCGATGGTGGCGGGATTATACATCAACCGGCTTCACAGCGGGATACCGTTGCAAGCCGACCCTACAATCAAGTTCGCCTTGCAGGACTTCGATTTAAGACGGATTACCAACGCGCATTTAAGCATTTATTCGCCCTACAACACCTATCTCAATGCCGGATTGCCGCCGGGTCCGATACGTGTCCCCTCTACCATCGGACTGGATGCCGTACTGAACTACACGAAACATAATTATATTTACATGTGCGCCAAAGAGGACTTCTCGGGCACGCACAATTTTGCATCAAACTATGCCGAGCACATGAGAAATGCAAGAAAATACTGGAATGCTTTAAACGAAAGAAAGATTTTCAAGTAAAATAATGATAAAATAAAAGCAAAAGGCTATATTTGCGACTAATTTTTAAAACTGTGACTAACACTTAAATAATATACAATGAGCAAGCAACTCTTACTTGGCGATGAAGCCATTGCACAAGCTGCATTAGATGCCGGACTTTCCGGTGTATATGCCTATCCGGGCACTCCCTCTACGGAGATTACCGAATACATACAAATGACACCGATTACTGCCGAAAAAGGTATTCACAGCCGTTGGTGTTCCAATGAAAAGACAGCGATGGAAGCGGCCCTGGGAATGTCGTTCGCAGGAAAACGTACCTTAGTCTGCATGAAGCATGTGGGCATGAACGTGGCGGCCGACTGTTTTATCAACTCTGCCATTACGGGCGTAAAGGGCGGCACGATTGTCATTGCAGCCGACGATCCCAGTATGCACTCTTCGCAAAACGAACAAGACAGCCGCTTTTATGGCGACTTCGCGCTGATACCGATGTACGAACCGAGCAACCAACAAGAAGCCTACGACATGGTATACAACGGTTTCGCTTTTTCCGAACAGACCGGAGAGCCGTTGCTGATGCGCATGGTTACCCGTCTGGCACACTCCCGTTCGGGTGTGGAGCGCAAGCCCCAACAAGCACAGAATGAGCTGGCTTTCAGCGAAGACCCGCGTCAGTTCATCCTGCTTCCCGGCAATGCACGCAAGCGCTACAAAGCTCTGCTGCAACGTCAGGATGAATTTATTAAAGCATCCGAAAACTCCCCTTACAACAAATACATCGACGGTCCGAATAAGAAGTTGGGTATCATAGCTTGCGGCATCGGATACAATTACCTGATGGAGAACTACCCCGAAGGTTGCGAATATCCGGTACTGAAAATCGGGCAATATCCCCTTCCCAAGAAACAACTCATGCAGCTTGTAGAAGCCTGCGATGAAATATTGGTGCTGGAAGACGGACAGCCGTTCGTAGAAAAGCATCTGAAAGGCTATCTCGGCATCGGTGTCAAAGTGGAAGGACGCCTGGATGGCACCTTGTCGCAAGGCGGAGAACTGAACCCCGACAGCGTGGCACGCGCCGTAGGCAAGGAGAACAAAGCGGAATTCAGCATTCCTTCTCTCGTAGAAATGCGCCCGCCTGCATTGTGCGAAGGTTGCGGACACCGCGACATGTACACCGTGCTGACCGAAGTTCTGAAAGAAGAATATCCCACTCATAAAGTATTCAGCGACATCGGCTGCTATACTCTAGGCGCCAATGCCCCGTTCAACGCCATCGACTCCTGCGTAAACATGGGTGCCTCCATCACGATGGCCAAAGGTGCTTCGGATGCCGGCCTGCATCCTGCCGTAGCCGTTATCGGCGACTCCACCTTCACTCACTCCGGCATGACGGGATTGCTGGATTGCGTCAATGAAAACGCCGATGCAACCATCGTTATCTCCGACAATGAGACTACTGCCATGACCGGCGGGCAGGACTCTGCCGGAACCGGACGCTTGGAAGCCATTTGTGCCGGCATCGGTGTTGCTCCTGAACATATCCGCGTAGTTATTCCTTTGAAGAAGAATTATGATGAGATGAAGCAGGTAATCCGCGAAGAGATTGAATATCGCGGTGTATCCGTCATCATCCCCCGCAGAGAATGTATACAAACCTTAGCACGTAAAAAACGAAACAAGTAAAGCCATGAAAAAAGACATTATACTCTCCGGCGTGGGCGGACAAGGTATCCTCTCCATCGCTACCGTAATCGGCCAAGCAGCCCTCAAGGACGGATTATACATGAAACAAGCGGAAGTGCACGGCATGAGCCAGCGAGGCGGTGACGTGCAATCGAACCTTCGCATCAGTGACCAGCCTATCGCTTCCGACCTCATCCCTACGGGAAAATGCGACATCATCATTTCTTTGGAACCGATGGAAGCTCTGCGCTATCTACCCTACCTCAACCACGAAGGATGGTTGGTGACGAACGAAGCTCCGTTCATCAACATCCCCCACTACCCTACCCTGGAGGACATCAAGACTGAACTTGAGAAACTTCCGTATAAAATCATACTCAATGTCAACGAAGTAGCCAAAGAAGTAGGTTCACCTCGTGTTGCCAACATCGTGCTGTTGGGTGCAACCATCCCCTTCCTCGGCATAGATTATGCCAAGGTGCAGGACAGTATCCGCGACATCTTCCAACGCAAAGGAGACGCCATCGTCGAAATGAACCTCAAAGCTCTGGCAGCCGGCAAGGATATTGCAGAAAAGCTGATGTAGAACCACTAGAATATACACCATGAACGACAAATACTGGGAAGAAGAGATAGAAACCATGCCGCGTGAGAAGCTGCGCGAATTGCAGCTTCAACGGCTGAAAAAGACAATCAACATCGCGGCCCATTCCCCCTACTATAAGAAAGTCTTTCAAGAGCACGGCATCACAGCCGACAGCATCCGGTCTGTAGAAGATATTCGCAAAATTCCGTTTACCACCAAGGCCGATATGCGTGCCAACTACCCCTTCGGACTGGTGGCAGGCAATATGCAGGAAGACGGTGTACGCATCCACTCATCCAGCGGAACGACGGGAACACCGACTGTCATAGTCCACTCCCAGCACGATTTGGACTCTTGGGCCAATCTGGTAGCACGATGCCTTTATACGGTAGGCATCCGCAAGACCGATGTTTTTCAGAACAGCTCCGGTTACGGCATGTTTACTGGCGGACTGGGCTTTCAATATGGCGCAGAGCGTCTGGGAGCATTAACAGTTCCTGCAGCAGCCGGTAACAGCAAGCGGCAAATAAAGTTCATCACAGACTTCAAGACAACCGCCCTGCACGCCATTCCCAGTTATGCCATCCGATTGGCGGAAGTTTTTCAGGAAGAGGACATCGACCCGACTTCCACTACCCTGAAAACCCTCGTGATTGGTGCCGAACCGCACACAGACGAACAACGCAAAAAGATAGAGCGAATGTTGGGCGTAAAAGCCTACAACAGTTTCGGAATGACGGAAATGAACGGCCCGGGTGTAGCCTTTGAATGTACCGAACAAGACGGCATGCACTTCTGGGAAGACTGCTATCTGGTAGAAATCATCAATCCGGAAACGGGCGAACCTGTTCCCGACGGTGAAATCGGCGAGCTTGTACTCACCACCCTCGACCGTGAAATGATGCCACTCATACGCTATCGCACCCGCGACCTCACGCGCATCTTACCGGGCCAATGCCCTTGCGGACGCACGCACTTGCGCATCGACCGCATCAAAGGTCGCAGCGATGACATGTTTATTATCAAGGGAGTGAACATCTTCCCGATGCAGGTAGAGAAAGTGTTGGTACAATTCCCCGAGTTGGGCAGCAACTACCTCATCACGCTGGAAACGGTCGATAATCAGGATGAAATGATTGTAGAGGTGGAACTCAGTGACTTGTCTACCGACAATTACATCGAACTGGAAAAGATACGTAAGGACATCACCCGGCAACTGAAGGATGAAATCCTTGTCACTCCGAGATTGAAGCTCGTCAAGAAAGGCTCGCTCCCCCAAAGCGAAGGAAAAGCAGTCCGAGTGAAAGACCTGCGAGACAACAAATAAAAGTCCCTGAAACTTATTTCATAAAGCCTCATGTTTGCTCATCAAACATGAGGCTTTTGTTTTCAAAACCACACGCGTTTTCAAAGTAAATGCCTGAGGTTTTGGGAGCAAACATGCGTAGTTTCGAACGATAAGATGCATATCGTTATTCAGCAGAAATTACATCATCCGTTTACCTCAAACAGATGATGTACTGAGGCCAAATGCATCATCTGTTTCGGTCAAACGGATGATGCATTTCCGAGGCAGACAAAAAGAAAGAGAGATGGTAATCTTAATTGACTACCATCCCTTTTTTATAAAAAGCCGCACCGATGATGTGATGAAACTCCGTATGACATGATTTGAGTGCCCGTCCTCTTTGTAATCCACCGACTCAAGAGTTACCCCGAAGGGTGTGGCCCGCCATTGAGAGACGAAAGCTTGTCTCGGTATTTCATTAAAATTGATGAGTTTCCCGATCCAATCAATGCGGCTATATTTCTTACTTCAAAGATAATAAGTTTGTATGAAAGAAACAAGAAAATATAGAGAATTGTTTTCTTCTCGCAGTAGTTTTCACATTTCCTTATCTTTCATACAAACAAAAAGTGCCGATTACATCTTTGTAATCAGCACTTTGCAATTTTATTCGCTATCTATGAGCTTATGCAGCTTTTGCTTTGGCAACAATAGCTTTGAAAGCTTCCGGATGGTTCATAGCTAAATCAGCCAATACTTTACGGTTGATTTCGATACCTGCTTTGTGCAGAGCTCCCATCAGTTTAGAATAAGACATACCTTCCAGACGTGCGGCAGCATTGATACGCTGAATCCACAGAGCACGGAAGTTTCTTTTCTTGTTCTTACGGTCGCGGAACGCATAAGTCAGACCTTTTTCCCAAGTATTCTTGGCTACAGTCCAAACGTTCTTTCTTGCACCAAAGTAACCTCTGGTTAATTTCAAAATTTTCTTTCTTCTTGCTTTAGAAGCAACATGATTTACTGATCTTGGCATAGTTTTACTTTTTTAGAATGTTAGCGCCGTTACTTCACGCAGCGGACTTAAAGCTAATGCATTCGGTTAATAACTTTAATACTTTGTACGCTTTTGATTACTTCATAGCTAAGAGTTCCTTAACCTGGCTCACATTCGTTATATCAACGGTTGTAGAGTAACACAGGTTTCTCTTTTGCTTCTTAGTCTTCTTAGTCAGAATGTGACTGTGGAAAGCGTGCTTTCTTTTGATTTTACCTGTTCCGGTAAGAGTAAATCTCTTTTTAGAACCGGAGTTAGCCTTCATCTTTGGCATCTTACTTGTTTTTAAATTATTTAATTATATGGCAACGCACTATACCTAAAGGCGTTACTCATTTTCTTCTTCTTGTTCTGCGTCCGGAGTTGCCTTCGGTGCATTATCCGCAGGTTTCGGCGTAGCAATCTTCTTCGGTGCAGCAGCAGTCTTTTTCGGAGAAAGCTGAATAATCATTCTCTTTCCTTCCAAAACAGGCATTTGATCAACCTTGGCATAATCTTCCAGGTCATTGGCAAAACGCAACAGCAATACTTCGCCTTGTTCTTTGAACAGGATTGAGCGACCTTTAAAGAATACATAGGCTTTCACCTTGTCACCGTCTTCCAAAAAGCCTTTGGCATGCTTCAACTTGAAATTATAGTCATGGTCGTCCGTCTGAGGACCAAAACGTATTTCCTTCACATTTACCTTAACCTGCTTTGCCTTCTGTTCCTTCTGGCGCTTCTTTAACTGGTAAAGAAATTTAGAGTAATTGATAATACGACAAACAGGGGGTTCTGCATTTGGAGAAATCTCCACGAGATCCGCTTCATGCTCTTCGGCCAATCTCAGCGCCTGAGCTATCGGATACACTTTAGGCTCCACCTCATCGCCCACAATACGGACTTCCTTGGCGCGGATTTGCTCATTAATCTTATACTGCGCCTTTATGCTGTCATTTTTCATTAAATAACGTTACTACTAGTTTGTTTCTTGTTTATTACTCCCAAATTATATTTTTATGTTAAGTAAAAGCTGTCTTTAGAACATCGTTTGCATGTTATGCCTTTACAATTGGGCGCAAAGTTACCATTTATTTATCATATTCTGAACTTCTTCATTCACTTTTTTAGCAAATTCTTCGAATTTCATGGCTCCTTTATCACCTTCGCCTTGCTTACGAACAGAAACTTCTCCGTTTTCAGCTTCTTTTTCTCCAACAATCAGCATGTAAGGGATACGTTTCATCTCATTATCACGGATTTTACGTCCGATTTTCTCGTTACGTTCGTCCACGATAGCACGGACATCATATCTCTTCAAATACTGCTTTACTTCCTGAGCATAATCATTGAATTTCTTGCTGATAGGCAGGATAGCGACCTGATCCGGTGTCAGCCACAACGGGAATTTACCGGCGGTATGTTCGATAAGTACGGCTACGAAACGCTCCATAGAACCGAACGGTGCACGGTGAATCATTACCGGGCGATGCTTCTGGTTGTCAGCACCCGTATATTCCAATTGAAAACGTTCCGGCAGGTTATAATCCACCTGAATAGTACCCAACTGCCAACGACGACCGATAGCATCTTTCACCATGAAGTCCAGTTTAGGGCCATAGAAAGCTGCTTCACCATATTCTATCTTAGCTTTCAAACCTTTTTCTTCGCAAGCCTCGATAATTGCCTTTTCTGCTTTCTCCCAGTTTTCATCGCTACCGATGTACTTCTCACGATTTACCTTGTCGCGCAGAGAAATCTGTGCTTCAAAGTTCTCGAAGTTCATAGACTGGAATACGATAGAGATAATATCCATCACCCTCAGGAATTCATCCTTCACCTGGTCGGGACGGCAGAAGATATGTGCATCGTCTTGCGTAAAACTACGTACACGCGTCAATCCGTGCAACTCGCCACTCTGTTCGTAACGACAAACCGTACCGAACTCTGCCAAACGCAAAGGCAGGTCTTTATAGGAACGGGGTGAGTTCTTATAAATCATACAGTGGTGAGGGCAGTTCATCGGTTTCAGGAAGCACTCCTCTCCTTCTTCCGGAGTATGGATAGGTTGGAATGAGTCTTTACCATATTTTGCATAGTGACCGGAGGTGATATACAGCAATTTATTGCCGATAGGCGGACACATTACTTCCTGATAATCATAGCGTGACTGGATGCGACGCAGAAATTCCTGCAAGCGGATACGAACCGCAGCGCCTTTCGGCAACCACATCGGAAGTCCCTTACCTACCGTATCGGAGAACATGAACAAGTCCATTTCCTTTCCGATTTTGCGGTGGTCACGTTTCTTGGCTTCTTCCAGCAATACCAGATACTCGTCCAGCATCTTCTTTTTCGGGAAAGTGATACCGTAAATACGGGTCATCATCTTGCGGTCTTCCTGTCCGCGCCAATAAGCACCGGCTACAGAAGTCAGTTTGATGGCCTTGATAGGCGCAGTAGTCATCAAGTGAGGGCCACGGCACAAGTCGGTAAACGCACCTTGTGAATAAGTAGTGATGTGACCGTCTTCCAACTCGGAAATCAACTCACATTTGTAAGTCTCGCCACGGTCGCCAAACATCTTCAACGCATCTGTCTTTGAAATGCTTTCTCTGACAACAGCTTCTTTCTTGGCAACCAATTCAGCCATTTTCTGCTCGATGGCAGGCAGGTCAGCTTCTTTTATCGTAGCTTCACCCGGATCTACATCATAGTAGAAACCGTTTTCGATGGCAGGACCGATACCGAACTGAATACCCGGATACAATTCTTGCAGAGCCTCAGCCAGCAAGTGAGCACTGGTATGCCAGAAGGCATGTTTTCCTTGTTCGTCCTCCCATTTATAGAGCACTACTTCGGCATCTTCCATGATGGGACGCCCCAAATCATAAATCTCTCCGTTCACTCCGCAAGCCAACACGTCTTGTGCAAGGCGCGAACTGGTGCTTTCTGCTATTTGCAGTCCTGTTACTCCTTCGTTGTATTCACGAACCGAGCCGTCTGGAAATGTTATCTTTATCATAATGTTATGCATATTTCAAATTTCAGAACGCAAAATAACTAATTCTTTATTGATATTCTACTTTTTTTGCAAAAAAATGTTATTCCGGCGTATTCGTAAATCTTTTTATAATATTGTAGGCGGAAACAATGCCCAATTCGCCCGCCTTACTCAAGTCGGATATACCCTGCTTGTTATTGCCCAGGAAGATATGCGTCAGCCCGCGATTGAAATATGCCTCTGCAAAATTAGCGTTCAATTCGATAGCTTTATCATAATCGGCAAGGGCCGCTCGGTAATCTTTCAGCAAGGACAAGACGTTGCCCCGGTTATAATACCCGTAAACAAAATCAGGAGCCAATTGGATGACATGATCCAAATCATTTTTCACAATATCATAATCCATAGACGTCACCTCCGTCTTCTTGACATCAGATGTACCCGAAACGGACCCTTCGTTCATGGTTGCTTCCGCTTTCCTATATTCCAGTTGTTTATAGCGCACCAATGCACGCATGAAATAAGCCGGGAAGAAAGTATCGTCTAGCAGGATGCTCTGCGTAAAGTCGTCGATGGAACTTGTGAAATCCTGCACCAGATAGAAATCCAATCCGCGCATAAACCGTTTCTTGGCATTTCGGTCGTCTGCTACAATATCCGATGTATGGGCATCTATCAATGCAAAGTGGAAACGCACCTGTTCTTCTGTCAGCGGAGCCTCCATGTTGGTGATTTGCAAAGGTTTCGGGAATACTTTCGAATGGTTCAGTTTGTCGATATACTTATGATAATGCACCATGCGCTTCACTTCGCTCGGCTTCTCGTAATAAGTCAGCGCATACATCGGTTCGAGCTTGATATTTACGTTCCGGTCTTGCACGCGTCCACGATAATCACTCTTATATCGCTGGTCGGCTTCCGAGTCGTCCGCAATCACAATCTTGCGGTAATTCTCCACATTCTTATCAGACTTCTTACGGGTTTTTCCGGTATCCCCACCGGCATTATCTCCCGTATTATCTGCCATATCCTTATCATTATTGCCCGACGAAACACCGTTACGCTTATCAATCTGCATCTTCATGATTTTGAACTCATCCTGTTCGGCACCCTTGCGGTCTCCTATCTTCTTGCGGGCTTCCGCACGATGGTAGTAGCCTGCCATAAAGTTGGGATATTCGTCAATCACTTTAGAATAATCGCTGATAGCCCCCCTGTAATCACCCGTTTGTGAGCGCAGCAAACCACGGTTGAAAGTAGCCATCATATTGTCCGGCTCCATCTTCAACACGAAGTCGAAGTCCTCTATCGCCCGGTTGTCATCGCCTACCTGCGCACGCAGCAAACCGCGGTTATAGTGTCCGAGGAAGTTATTCGGGTCCACATCGAGCGCAAGATCATAGTCGCTCATAGCACCTCTCAGGTTATTCTGATGGAAACGCGCCAAAGCTCGGTTGATATAGTTACCCGCATTCTTGGCACTCAGGTGGATGGCTTGGTCTAAATCCTTCTCAGCCTCCTTGTAGTTAGCCTGCTGAAGTCGCACAATAGCTCGTGCCGCCCAACCGTCGGCATCGTAACGATCCGTGTCGATGACCTTATCAAAGTCCTTCAACGCTTGTATTGTATCGTTCTGTTTCAGATTGACTTCTCCCCGCATCAGATAAGCCCGCGTATAGCGGGGAGCGATTGTCAAGAGCTTACCTAAATCTTCCTTAGCCGCATCATAGTCGTCTTTTTGCATGTGACAAAGGGAGAGATTATGCCAAAGCACCACATTTTCAGGGTCGTACTTCAATGCGGTCTCGTAATCTTCTATCGCACCGTCATACTTATTCTGGCGGATGCGTGCCAAACCTCTGATTTGATAAACCCCTACCACGAAAGGATTTCGCTGGATAGCCAAATCACAATCAGCCTCCGCCCCCTGAAAATCATCCAGATTGATTTTTGCCAGCGCACGGAAGAAATAAGGCTCATACAAATAGGGCTTCGCATTAATTACCTGATTGAAGTACTGGATAGAAAGCACGTAGTCCTCAAAATACAACGCGTTGCGGGCGATAGTCATCACCCGTTCCGTATTGATTTGCGCATACAACAACGTGGGCAACAGCAAAAGTGCCGTCAATATCTTTTTTATCATCTTGTCTTATAAATGCTTGTAAACGAAACAAAAGTAATGTTTATTCGTTTACAAGTCAGGATATGCGGAAGACTTTTTATTTTTTTTGAGCCTTTTATACCTTATTATATGGTTGGCTTATTTTATGGTCTTCACCTTGTAGGCGCAATGCGCCTTACCTTTCAGCATCGCATTCAGCTTTCCCTTTATCATCTGCTTGCGCAGAGGGGAAATATGGTCGATGAACATTTTTCCGTCCAAGTGGTCGAACTCGTGCTGCATGACGCGCGCCAGATAGCCTTCAACAATTTCATCATGTTCCACCAAGTCTTCATCCAAATACTTCACATGTATCTTATTGCCCCTCTTCACAGCTTCATGAATGCCCGGCAGGCTCAAGCAACTCTCCTCTATAGAGACTTCCTCACCGGATACTTCCAGAATATGCGCATTGATATACGCCTTGCGGAAGCCCTTGTATTCAGGAAGGTCGTCCGAAAGTACATCGAGGTCAATAGTCACCACACGAATGGGCAAACCGACTTGCGGTGCGGCAAGTCCCACCCCTTCTGCATTGCTCATGGTTTCGAACATATTCTGAATTAATTCTTTCAAGTTCGGATAATCGGGAGTTATATCCTCCGCAACTTTTCTCAGTACGGGTTGCCCGTATACATAAATAGGTAAAATCATTCTTTATTCAATTACAAATTACTAATTACAAAATTATCATTACGATAGAACTACGATAAGGAGAAACGCTTGTTCTCCAAATAAGTCTGAAGGATAATAGTCGCACTGATTTCATCGACCAACGCTTTATTCTGCCGGTCTTTCTTCTTCAATCCGGCTTCCAGCATGGTGCGGTGCGCCATGACAGAAGTAAAGCGCTCGTCTACATACTCAATGGGCATATCCGGCAGTTTCTTCTGCAAGGAACGAACGAAAGGCTCGATGCGTTTCATGTTTTCCGACGCTTCGTTGTTCATCTGTTTCGGAAGTCCCACCAAAATCCGCTCCACCGGCTCTTTTGCCACATAATCGAGGATGAAAGAAAGGAGTTCGTGGGTGCGTACGGTTGTTAATCCGTTGGCAATCATCTGCAACGTATCACTGACGGCTATCCCCGTACGTTTCCTACCGTAATCAATCGCTAGTATTCTACTCATAATGGGCTACAAAATTACGATTAATATTTGAATTACACCATTTCTATGAGTATCAAAAAGAATTTTGCCTATTATGAAAATTTCATTTGATAAGATCAAACAAGATTTTCATAATAGGCAAAATTACAAATGGCGGTATGCAAATAAATTAATATGCCAATTTTACATTGTCAATCCACAGGGAGTTTCCCGGAGAGCCGATATATGCCCCCCCATGACTGGAAGTGAATTGCAGAAGCAAATGGGTAGGGACATCATCTTCCGTTCCCCATGCAACCTCCTTCACCGGTACACTTTCGCCCTTACTGTTTACTGCATAACGCTCTTCTACTTGAAGACGCATCATGTGAGCCTTATAAGCCGGATTGCCCGTAATATCACCATACATTATAGAATAGGTGGCATTGTTGTGCCAATCATCCGTTGTGGCATAATAGCGTACCACCATAGTACCCACACGCTTAGCATAGATATTGCCGTCCTTGTCTTCCCAACGTTTTTGCAAGAAAAGATTTACTTCCGGGAAGTCTTTTCCATCCACATCCGTGATACGACTGAAACCGGTAGCACGAATACGCTTCTCACGGTCGGACATCTTCACCTTATAATCGAACTGAATGGCAATAGGCTTCTTGGTAAACGGAATACCGGAATTCAGCATTTTCTGGGGGTTCTTCGTTCCTTTGATAGGTTCGTGCACGCTACCCAGAAACATAGAACCGGCGGCCAATACCGTAATATCAACCATCCCTAAGACCTTGACACTCTCCATACGCGTATCCATACGTGCACAAAAGCCGTCTCCCCGCTTCTCCGGAAAGACGGAAGTATTGGTTTTCGTAATACCCGCCACTCGCGCCATCACATTGGAAGTTGCCCACGGGGAACCGCCCATATTCTCATACGCTTTATTCTCACTGATTGTAGCAGTAGGACCAACTGCATACACGTTCTTGGTAGCACCGCCTATGATTCCCGATTCCTTAATCTGACGGTCAATCCACTGATCCATATTTCCAAATGGAATCATCTCTACACTATGCTGCGCCGAGACTGCACCACAACAGAGCACAGCGAACAGCAAACTCAACATACGAAATCTTTTACGAATCATTTTTTTCCTTAATCAATTAAAGTTCATACTTCCATTGCTCCAGCGCAAAATTCCAGTTATCCTGTACCAGTTGCACCGTGCGGTCATCGTACTTATATTTATTTTTCTTATATCCTTTCTTAGCGCCTACATAATTTTCGATTGCGGCATGTGCATCTTCAAAACCGGGAATGGAAAGCGACTTATAGATATGCTCGGTCATCCCCATTGCATCGGCCTCAAAGTCCTCGAACTTCACTTCTATCAGATTACCTGCCGGAATACTTGCTTTATCGGCCTCGTACTTGTGATAGAGCTTGGCATAAATGGACAAGATATTCTGTTCCAATACTGCAGGAGCAATATCCTGCAACTTCAACGGCTGTATGGTATTTGTAAAGAAGCTGCGGGTACTTTCGAACACCGCATAAGGATTACGCATCAGATAGACGAACTTGGCATTCGGGAACATCTTGACAAGTTCCTTCACACGTCCCGTATGAGGCGGGTTCTTGCTGAGGAATTGCGTGCCGTGAGTATTCCACAGGGAAATCTTGATGAGCTTGACAAACGTCTCTTCAAATACCTTTAATTCCTGCTCGCTGATATCGTCAAACAGCAGGTACTTATCGGCATATTGCTGCTGATATTTAGGCAAGAACCAAAAGTTGTAATAGGTATAAGGCATCATGTTTGCCAATGCAAACTCTTCTTCTTGCGGAAGGTCTACAGCCAATTCCATATTGTCCGTAGGGCGTTTGTCGGGCATCAGCCAGCTCATGTTCTTCTTGAAGAACGGTTGCCCCCACATCATCAAATGCGGAAATACCGTCTGATAAGTGGTGTTATAACCAAAGTGTTTATCGCAAGAGAACACGTTGTGTACAAAAGTCGTTCCACTACGCCAATGACCGAGGATAAACACCGGATCATGTTCCAACGGTTTGTCTGCCAGCAACTTCTCGTAACGTCTGTCTTGCAAGGGAACCAGCGTAGAGAGCATACGGCAAACGGCCTTCGTCAGGCGGTACTTGCCTTTATAGGCAGCATCTATTTCACGTCCTTTAGTTACTGCATTGAATGTTTTCCAGTCAGCACCTACCAGCGTATTTATCGGCAATTTATTAAATTCGAGTAAACCCATAATTATAGACTTGAAAGTTTTTATTTTTAATTACTACGCCTATTCCTTGACGTTCCAATTCTTTCACAGCTTTCTCTATGGCATCATAATGCTCGGAGGCAATGCCCAACTTCGGCAAATCCAATACAGGAACTTCTTCGGAAAGGTGCATATCTTTATCTTCCACCTTATCGATAATCATACCTACGGCACTGGTATTATTGGTTATCGGATCTATCAGGATAAATGCGCCGGTAGCCTTATTCTTCTGATAGGAATCGAAGAACAGTTCCTTAGCGGTAGTAAGCACTACACGGGCAATCTGATTGAGCTGCATCGGAAGCATTTCTCTCGTTAACTGACCGTTTTCAATGGATAGATGTTCCATTGTATTCACATCCACCTTATATTTGATACTATCGATGCGCGTACGGCTCATATTAGTAGTCTGCTTGATGAAGAAGGACTTGCTGATGTCCATCGGTTCCTCATCCATCCATACTACCATTGCCTCAAAATTACGACTCATTAAAGGAAGATTATCAGGATGCACCAACATCTCTCCACGAGAAACGTCGATTTCATCTTCCAGCGTCAACGTCACGGATTGAGGCGGGAAGGCATAATCTAGCTCACCATCATAAGTAACGATGCTCTTGATGCGCGATTTCTTTCCCGACGGCAAAGCCACGACCTCGTCTCCCTTGCGGACAACGCCCGAAGCAACCTTTCCGCAAAAACCACGGAAATCAAGGTTAGGACGCAATACATACTGCACCGGAAAACGGAAGTCCTTCAAGTTATGGTCATTATCGATAGGCACGGTTTCGAGAAAGTCGAGCAAAGAAATGCCCTTATACCAGTGGGTACGTTCCGATTTCTCCACCACATTGTCTCCATCAAGGGCAGATAACGGGATGCAGGTTACATCGGGAATACCCAACGGAGCGATAAACTTCTTATATTCTTTTACTATTTCATTGAAACGTTCTTCGGAGAAGTCTACCAAGTCCATCTTGTTGACAGCCAACACCACGTGCTTGATGCCCAACAGCGAGACAAGGAATGTATGGCGGCGCGTCTGTGTGATAACACCCGTACGGGCATCTACCAGAATGATTGCCAGATTGGCAGTAGAGCCACCGGTAATCATATTACGCGTATATTGTTCGTGTCCCGGAGTGTCGGCAATGATAAACTTCCGGTTATTTGTGGAGAAGTAGCGATATGCCACGTCAATTGTGATACCTTGTTCGCGTTCCGCTTTCAAGCCGTCCAGCAACAATGCGTAGTCGATGTGGTCACCCGCATTTCCCATACGCTTACTGTCACGTTCCAACGCATCCAACTGATCTTCATATAACTTCTTGCTATCGAACAACAGACGTCCGATAAGTGTAGACTTTCCGTCATCCACCGACCCTGCCGTCAAGAAACGAAGCAAATCTTTCTGCTCGTCTTTATCCAGAAAAGCCTTTATATCTAATTTATTATCCATTTCTTTAATTACAAATTACTAATTACAAATTACGATAAAGATATATTCGGAACTATTTATTAGAAGTAGCCTTCGCG
This sequence comes from Bacteroides sp., assembly GCA_021203515.1. Classification (GTDB taxonomy): domain Bacteria; phylum Bacteroidota; class Bacteroidia; order Bacteroidales; family Bacteroidaceae; genus Bacteroides. The sequence continues at coordinate 22,469 of JAJQAY010000142.1, forward strand.
CTTCTTCTGCTCCATGCTGGCATCCTGATCGAAGTCAATCACACGGGTAGTGCGTTCGCTCTTGGTCGTAGTCATCATTTCCTCCACAATCTTTTCAATCGTGTCGGCTTCACTTTCCACAGCACCGGTCAGCGGCCAGCAACCCAACGTGCGGAAACGTACCATACGCATCTTAATCTGGTCACGGTACTGTTCAGGCAGGCGATCGTCATCCACCATAATCAGGTTACCGCCAATCTCCACACAAGGACGTTCCTTGGCAAAGTACAACGGAACAATAGGTATCTCTTCTAAACGGATATATTGCCAGATGTCCAGCTCTGTCCAGTTACTCAGCGGGAATACGCGGATACTTTCACCTTTATGTACGCGGGCATTGTATATATCCCACAATTCCGGGCGTTGGTTTTTAGGGTCCCACTGGTAAAACTTGTCACGGAATGAGAAGATACGTTCCTTGGCGCGGGATTTCTCTTCATCACGACGTGCACCGCCAAAAGCGGCATCAAACTTGTACTTATCCAATGAGTGCAACAGAGCCTGCGTCTTCATCAAATCGGTATGCACTTTACTTCCATGCGTAAAAGGTCCTACACCGGCATGAAAAGCCTCCATATTGCTCTCCACAATTAAGCTCCAGCCATACTTCCTGGCATACTCGTCACGGAACTGGATCATCTCCTTAAACTTCCACTTCGAGTCGATATGCATCAACGGGAACGGCACTTTGCCCGGGGCAAAAGCCTTTTCTGCCAAACGCACCATAACCGAAGAGTCCTTGCCGATACTATACAGCATCACCGGATTCTCAAACTCCGCCGCCACTTCGCGGATGATATGAATGGACTCAGTTTCGAGTTCTTTCAAATGGCTCAATTTATATTCTTCTTTCATTGGTATATTATTTCTTCTGAATTCTTGGTAAAATAAGCTCCAATAGCTTATGAACGGACTCTTCCAGGCTAAGTACCGATGTATCCAGTGTCAAAGCCGGATGAACGGGCGCTTCGAAAGGTGCGGAAATACCTGTAAAGTTTTTGATTTCACCCCGACGTGCCTTTGCATAAAACCCTTTCACGTCCCGGCGCTCGCACTCTTCAATCGGTGTACTGACGTACACTTCCAGAAAATCATCCTTTCCGATGATATTTGCCGCCATTTCCCGGATATCATTGCTCGGGCTGATAAAAGCTGCAATCGTAATAATGCCCGCGTCCACAAATAGTTTAGAAACTTCGGCTATGCGGCGAATATTTTCTATACGATCGGCCTCCGTGAAGCCCAGATTATTATTAATGCCGCTGCGGATATTGTCACCATCCAGAATGCGGCAAAGCAATCCGCGCTGATGAAGTTCGCGTTCCAACGCAATAGCTATCGTACTCTTGCCCGAACCGCTAAGGCCGGTAAACCAAATCATCACACTATGCTGTTTCAGGAGTTCCTCTTTGTCCTTGCGCACCAGCATACGGTCAAAGATTGGATAAATATTATTGTTATTGTTTGTCATAATTCTAACTTAAAACGGCCAAATTAAGGGTATTAAGAATATAGAAATCAAGAAAGTTATAATGTTCAATGGCAATCCGATACGAACGAAGTCGGTAAACTTATAGTTACCGATACCTTGCACTATCAGATTTGTCTGATACCCGATAGGGGTGGAGAAACTGGCAGATGCAGCCATACAGATAACCACGAAGAAAGGCATCGGACTGACGTTCAACTGCGAAGAAAGAGACAATGCCAACGGGAAAGCAAGCGCCGCCGCCGCATTATTCGTTATCAACTCGGTGAACAGGTTTGTAATTATAAACATGGCAGCCAATAACACCTGAGGTCCGTAGTGATCTGTCAAACCGATAATATAACTTGCCACCACATCCGCCACACCGGAATTAACCATCGCCTTACTGATAGCGAAAGCACAGGCAATCGTTATCAGAATATCCCACGAAATATATTTGGTGTACTTACGGGCAGGAAAGAGTTTTGTCCACGCCATAATGATGGTTGTGATGGAAACAAAGAAAAACATATCCAGTTTAATATCCGGGAATGCCTCTTTTACCATAGGCAACTCACCTACTGTTGCCCCTGTTATCATCAACACAAGCAGAACGAGTGCAAACCAACGCTTCCCCTTACTGGCCACCGGCTCGGTATCCTTACCATTGGCAAGCATGACGAAAACCGAAGATTCTCCCCAAGTCTGTACAAAAGAGTCATCTGCCATCACCACCAACGTATCACCTTCGCGAAAGTATTCATTCTCCAAATTCTGCACATGGCTCTGACCGTTACGCTTGATTTCCTTTACTTCGGCACCATAATGGCGTTTGAAGTTAAAATCCCCCAACCTCTTGTTGATACCGGGAAAACGGGGTCCCAATACAGCTTCTACACGATGCAAATCGCCGGTTTCTTCAGGCTCTTCATCCGTCTTCACTGCATCTGTACGGACATCAGGCAAAAGCTTGGAAGAAAATAAGAACAGATAAATAACACCTGCAATAGCAATAAAAATGCCGACTTTACCGAGCTCAAACATCGAAAAGCCTTCATATCCGGCATCCAATATCATTCCATGTACCACCAAGTTAGTCGAAGTACCTATCAACGTACAAATACCACCGAGAATTGTCACATAAGAAAGAGGTATCAGGAATTTCGTAGCGGGAAGTTTCACCGACTCCGCCCAGCGCTTGATAATCGGGGCGAAAATTACAACTACCGGTGTATTATTAAGAAAGGCCGAAATGAAAGAGATTGTCGGCAACATTCGGAATTGTGCTTTAAATACGGTGGTTTTTCCTTGTGGAAGAAGTTTCTTAATCACTTGTCCCAATGCTCCCGATTGCTGGATACCCTCACTCACCAGAAACAACATGGCAACCGTAATCATCCCCTTGTTACTAAACCCTTCCAGCATTTCCTTCGGTGTCAATATTCCTACGCAAAGGAATAGCACCACTACCGAGAAAAGCACCATTCCCGGTCGCATTTTGTCCAGTACCAAAGCTACCACCATCCCCAACAGTGCTAAAAGCACAACTATGATTTCGAACGTCATATGCGAGTCGTTATTTAATTTCTTTACGCCCCGGCTCCACTATAAACCATGGGTTCGGCAAATCTTCCTTATTATATCGCAAAGGCTCATCCTTTCCCGCCTGATAAATCTCCATGCCGGCAGCACGCGCTATGGCATGGCCTGCCGCCGTATCCCACTCCATCGTCGGAGCAAAACGGGGATATACATCCGCTTTTCCTTCGGCAACCAAGCATATTTTAATAGAGCTTCCGCTGGATATCAACTCCACGTCCGAATGCCGACGTCTCATTTCTTCAATATACTCTTCCGTTTCCCGGGAAAGGTGCGAGCGAGAAGCCACGATTACGAATTTATCATGCTCCGACTGTTCCGGCAGGCGAACCGCCACAGCCGCCAATTCATCCAATGACGCCTCTCCACGGGCAGCAATGCCGGATAGTTTATAAGCCCCCAACTTTTCTTCTGCAAAATAAAGTTCTTGCTTTACCGGAAGATATATAACACCCATAACCGGTACCGAATTATACACCAAAGCTATATTGACAGTAAATTCCCCATTCCGCTTAATAAACTCTTTTGTTCCGTCCAGCGGGTCTACAATCCATAAGGTATCCCACGTCCGGCGTTCTGCATAAGGTAAGTGCTTGCCTTCCTCACTCAATACCGGATAAGGCATATCATACAGAATTTTAACAATGGCCTCATGCGCCTTTCTGTCAGCAATAGTCAAAGGGGAATTATCCGCTTTTCTTTCAATTTCAAAATCGGATGCCGGATCATCATAAATGGACAATATCTGTCCACCGGCACACAAAGCTGCGTCAATCGCATTGAGTATATATTGTCGTTCCATACTATATTCTAAATAGAGTGTAAAAATAAAAACTTTTTCACCGTAAAAAGTTTCTACCTCCGGTTTTATAACTTCTTTTAAACATTTCCAACCGATTATGAGAGAGGCAGTAACTTCCCAGTTACTGCCCCGTCCTGAAAGGAGGAAAATACCCCTTTCCTATGAATTACCAAAAAAGAATTCAGATTAGTTGATACGGTACAACAGCCAAGCACCCTGGAAATCCTTACGGTTAGGATATTTAGCTTTAAATGCATCACGGGCATTGGCAGCTGAAGTTCTGTCTGCATACGTGCTCACAATCACACGATACATGGCAGCATCTGCATTGAATGCGATAACCGCATTATAACCTTCCTTATCAAGAAAATCTTTCAGGTTTTCAGCATTTGCTTTCACACCGAAGCTGCCGCATACCACGCTATAATCTTTAAGATTACCGGCACCGACTACCGTTACCTTTTCCTGACGGATTGTACCTACCGGAGCGTTTTCCACGACTTTCGTTTCTACCGGAGCACTAACCACAGGAGCAACTTCTTCTACCGGTGCAGCAGTTTGAGGCTCAGCCAATTCTTGCTGTTTAGCCTTCTCATATGCTTTCTTATAAGCGCTTTCACTTGGTTTACAAGATGAGAGTCCCAGTACAATACATACTACCAATCCCAATACTGCTAATTTTCTCATTTTCTTCTATTTATTTTTTGTTAGTAACTATGTCTATTCCACTATTCCCACTAATATTTACGAAAAATATATTTAGTTCCGTTATAGTCCAAACGCATCTTCTTATTGGTTAGTTCTTCCACTTTGAAAGTACGCTCTCCTGCCTCTCCCCAACCAAAGAACTTTTTATAACTCGCAGAGTTCACCAAATTCGGATGGTCATTCTGAGTGTTGTCCGGCCACAAAGTTATGGAAATTTCATCGTCTATTTGTTTATAATATCCATAAAAGCCTTCATAGCCACCATTTTCATTCATACAATATGCCAGGAAACTACCTTTCTGAAAGCCATAAAATATACTATCCACTTTCTGCACAGTTCCATCAGCATATTGATACTCACGCAATTGCCACTTGCCGACCCAGTCTGAACCGCCATCGTTCATACAAGATGCCAATCCCAGCATCACACATACCAAAACCAGAAGTGCTTTTCCGTTCTGCAAAATCTTCATACTGCTCCTTTTTATTTACGATACAAAAGTACGCCGAACCTCCTATCCAATCTCCCCAATTGCTGTTAAATATAATTAAAAGGAACGAATAATGAAAGCAAAAGAAGAATTAGCGCAAAGGCTTTCGTACCTTTGTCAACTATAAAACAGGGCGTGAGGCCCATTTAATTAATTACATGACATTTGAAAATTTGAAACTGATAGAGCCTATATTAAAAGCTCTTCAAGAAGAGGGGTATTCCACCCCTACTCCGATACAGGAGAAGTCCACACCCATATTGCTTCAAGGAAAAGATTTATTAGGATGTGCGCAAACCGGAACCGGAAAGACCGCCGCTTTTTCTATCCCAATCCGGCAAAAGTTGTACAAGACAGATAATCGTAAAGGCATAAAAGCCCTGATATTGACGCCTACCCGCGAATTAGCGATACAAATCGGTGAATCGTTCGAGGCCTATGGTAAATATACCGGGCTGAAACACACAGTTATTTTCGGAGGTGTGGGCCAGAAGCCGCAAACCGATGATTTGAAACGAGGTGTACAGATACTGATTGCCACTCCGGGACGTCTTCAGGATTTGGTAAATCAAGGCTTCATTAATCTGAAAGCCCTTGATTTCTTTGTACTCGATGAAGCCGACCGCATGCTCGACATGGGGTTCATCCATGACATCCGCCGCATTCTCAAACTGTTACCGGCACGCAGACAAACGCTGTTCTTTTCAGCCACTATGCCGCCGGAAATAGAGAAACTGGCAAACTCCATGCTGACCAATCCTGAAAAGGTTGAAGTCACCCCTGTATCATCCACTGTCGACACGATTACCCAATCGGTCTACTTTGTGGAAAAGAATGAAAAGAAAGACTTGCTACTGCATCTCTTGAAAAATCCGGAGATAGAATCGGTTCTTATATTTACCCGCACCAAGTATGGCGCGGATAAGTTGGCACGTATCATCAACAAAGCGGGTGTCGGTGCCGAAGTCATACATGGCAATAAGTCACAAAACGCACGCCAACGCGCATTGACGGGTTTCAAGAACCACACATTGCGAGTATTGATTGCCACCGACATTGCGGCACGCGGCATTGACGTAGACCAACTCTCCCACATCATCAATTACGAATTGCCCAACATACCCGAAACCTACGTCCACCGTATCGGCCGTACCGGGCGTGCCGGACACGACGGTATCGCAATCTCTTTTTGTGAGTCTGAAGAGCTGCCCTATCTCAAAGATATTCAGAAACTAATCGGGAAAAATATTCCGGTAGTCAAAGAGCACCCTTTCATCACCTCCACCGGCGTCAAAGCACAGGAAGTGAAAGTTGAAGCAATTCAGGCTAAAGCGAAAGAGAATAAAGCATACAGGGGAAGCCGCGCTAACGGTGATTTTTGAAGAAGGGAAAAACGTACTCAACCAGGCCAATCTAAAAACCAAGCCTGATCGTCGCTTTTCATGGTATATTATTCCAAAAATTAGGAACAAATGAACAATCTTTCAAAATATTTTGTTAGCTTTGTCAATATGAACTTAATTAAAGAAAGGAGATTATCATGAGAGCATTAAATGTTTTAGCAGCTTTTTTAGGCGGTGCCGCAGTAGGTGCAGCTATCGGTATTTTATTCGCACCGGAGAAAGGTGAAGATACCCGTCACAAGATTGCAGAAATCCTTCGTAAGAAAGGCATTAAGCTAAATCGGAGCGAAATGGAAGATTTAGTTGACGAGATTGCTGCGGAAATCAAAGGCGAAGCAGCCGAATAAATTACCCAACATTTCTAAAACAGAGCCACTATGTTTGCAAGCGACGATAGTATTGAGAATATCCAGCAGTTATTCATCGAGTTTAAGAAATATCTGGAACTTCAGAAGAAATATACTCAACTGGAAGCAGCGGAAAAGCTAATCGTATTGCTTTCCACCCTTATATTGGTATTATTGGTTGTCATTCTCGGCATGGTGTTGCTGCTCTATTTATCCTTCACCCTCGCCTATATACTAGATCCCCTGGTAGGCGGATTAATGGTTAGTTTTGCTCTGATAAGTTGTTTTCACATCTTATTGATAGCGCTGATTATCATCTTCCGCAAGAAAATCATTATCAATCCGATGACAAAGTTCATCGCGGGGTTATTCATTGATAACGATAAGAACTAAAATATCATGAATATGAGCGATATTTCTCAAACCATAGCTACACTGGAAGATCTCCAGTTGCAAAAAGCGGAGGCGCTTGGAAAACTCCGTACCCAAAAGCAAGTCATGACAGATGCTGCCAAAAACTTATTTGCTCCGGTTGCTCCTGCTGCCGACAAAGGAACTGCTATTATGCGTGCATTCAATACCGGTATGGCTGTTTTTGACGGAGTGATGCTGGGAGTAAAGCTGATGAGGAAAGTCAGGAAGATGTTCCGGTAGTTCACAGAAACCTCTCCATCGGAATCCCCGACATCGCCGAAATTATTCTTAACATCGGAGATTATCATTATGTACTATCTTAGTAAGTTCGCAGTACAACTTCAAATGATTCAGCATAATTCACCCCCCCACTGGCTCCCTCTGACTGCTGCTAATCCATAAATGTATTCAGCAGAACGCGGATGAGGATAAGGACGCATTACACCTCGATACATAGACAGTGCTTTTATCTTAGCATCAATTCCCTCTTTCCCACTTCTACATAGCAATTTGGATGAAATAAATTCATAGCATTGTTAATTGCCCACTCTGAACAAGAAGGAACTTCCATATACCAAAACTCCTTTATACGTTTAATCTCTGGTCTACGTTGAAAAAGGCGAATTGCTTCTTGACATGCCATAGACGTTTGCAAGTGATCATTATTTGTATCAGCAGGATGATGAGTGATAATAATATCTGGCTCACTCTCTTTAATTGCAGTTTCTATAAACTGCACCAATTTCAAATGAGGCACAGTATTCATCTCTATATTAGGGAATGTAGCCTCATACTTATTGTTAACACCGAGGTATTTCGCAGATTCATCCAAATCACTATTCAATTCTTCGTCACCAGGTCGGAAAGCACGAGCTTTCGCTTCAGTACACATAATAGCAACATCTACAGTGTTATTCTCTTTAACCCATTTCCATATGGACGCACCAGCTCCCAGCACCTCATCATCAGGATGCGCTACTACTAAAAGACATTTCATATAATCCTTTATTTTATATATTCTGTTTGCATATATTCACAAAATCTTAGTGCATTTCTCAGACATCACACTTTCATATGAGCATTAGCGATTCTAGCTATTGACTCTTCATAGCCCACAACACGATACTTACCATCAAAATGATTCGAAATATTCATATCGTATGTAATACTACCAAAGGCTTTCTGTATGAAAAAGAAATCCTTTGAGAATAGACGCAAAAACGGATTGAAAATTTTCGTCTGCCACATCTGGTTATTTACTGCCTTGGCAATATCACGCACAATTTTGCTAGTCTCAATATATACCTCCTGCTGAGGGTAATATGTACCACCTTGATTATTCTCTATTATCAGATGTACTAGTTCACACAAATTGTCAACATACAGCATACTCTGCTGATTTTTTAAATTAGGAAAAAGATGCATCTTTTTGGCAAAAAAAGACCAATTTAGGAAAGTTGTCGCGAACATTTTCACTATAGATTAGTGGTGGGCGTATGATTGCCACTTGAAATATTATATCTTCCAATTTATGTAAACCGTCTTCAGCCATCATTTTACTTTTTCCATAAATTGTAGGTTGAGTGGGAATTGTTTCTTTTGTTATATTCTTCTCTTGACCGAGAGGACTCATATTTCCATAAACAGTCATCGAGCTCATTTGTATAAAAATTGAGACGCCTTCTTTTTTTGCCTTTGTAGCAACATCTATTGGCAATTGTCCATTAACAGCATAGTATTGTTCTTCCGTACCCTGCCGTGCATTAGCATGGGCTAGCCCGGACACATTATATACAGCATCAAAACCTTTGAATGAGATTCTATCCCACTCCCTATTCATTGATGACACTTCTGAAATCTCATAATCAGAATATTTTTTCATATACTCTTTAAATTTGCCACCAATGTACCCACCGATACCAATCAATAATACTTTCTTCATTTTATTTGAAATTATCAATATTCTTAATAACTTCGTCCCATGGGCTTCTATCTTCTTTGTCGTAAATATATACACACTTGGCATCTTTAAAGTCTCTTAGCCATTCTGCAATACTTACCATACCGCCGTCTACTCGTTTACCGTAATCAATCACCTCACTCATACTTGTAAAAGGCTCAAACTTTTTGCGGTCTGACGGATCTATATAGCCATTCTCCATGCCTTTTACCCAAAGGTAATCTAGTGGCATTCCTGCAAACTTACCTGTAGGATTCCAAGCAGAAGCTCGAAAATTAGTTTCCATAAAGTAGAAAGTTCCATCCTTGTCTATCAAAAACTCAACCTCAAATATTCCTTCAAAACCAATTTCTTCGAACATTGCTTGCAACTTGCGTTCCATTTCCTTATCAGTAAACATACACACATCATGATAAGGACTGTAATAGCCTTGAATCAAATATTTCCAAGTCAACTGAGTTACAATTTGCATCTCCCTACCACGGTTAATGGTATAGCCTTCAAGTGCCATTTCATTTTGTTTATCTACAAAATGCTGAATCATAATTAACGGACTTGAAATTTTGAGAATTGCATTTTTCAATTCCTGTTCATTTTGGCACACATATACATCATCTTTCCATCTACCGGAATTTGGTGATATATCCTTCGTGATGATAGGATACCATAATCCCTCTGGAAGATTATCTTTTTACTTATAACGAAGCTATCTAAAACATTAAAACCATACTTCTTAGCAAGCTGTTGGATGTTGTATTTATTCATAAACTCATTAATACGTCCAGCTATTCCAGCGTTATAAGTAATAAATTTATTTTTCCATTCATCATAATGAAGATCAAAATAACCAACCGATTTGTCATCGGAAAACACAATATACGGCTTGTGGTCTGAATCAAAATTGCCATATTCATTCAATAGGAGTTGAAAACCTTCTTCTACCGACTCCACCCGGTGCAACTTTGATATATACTTACTATAAGTTGCTACCTCGTAACGCCTCTTTATAGAAATGTATACAGGATTTATTCCATTCTCGCCAAAAGCGCGAATCATATTCAGCGGATTGTAATGTTCTAACGCAAAAACAATACACAAATGCCCGTTATATGAATTATTCATAATTAATTACTTTTGATAGATATTTTATTTCTTCTTTTCCATATCTTTGGTCGATAGTGATTGGAATCACATACTTGGAAATCCAATACTCAAAACTATCCTCGGGTTGTTCATCGCAGATATAACCCCACCAATGACCTTGAAAATGCTTTGCTTGAAACAAACGGTGAATCAACTGTTTATCTTCAACTACTAATGGATAAACCATTGGAATGGCATCTTCATCGTAGTATTTAAGAGGATTTATTTTATTTATATTACCAAGCAAATCATGTGCAAATGCAAAATTATCTCTTCTGCATCGTTTTATATGCTCACAGTCTGTTCCGTCCAATATAATACGTGTCAGTTTCGACATTTTCATAACAGGCTCAGTGTCTATTCTATGCTCGTTTATCGAACGAGCTTTATAACCTTTTCCCTCACAACCATATTCAATGCGCATCAACAAAAAAGCAGCAGTATCGCTTGAAAAACATTGCGGGTACTCCTCAGTAAATAAATGAGCATCTTTGCCAATCACATATGCACCATCAGGAGTACCTACAAACTTTCGGCAAGAATAGATATTCATTGCACCATCAACAGGTACACTAAAGAAGCCTTGACAATTATCTATAATCGCATTTTTGCTTTTGTTTGCCAAATTTTCCATGCGGCTATGCGACATCACTCCATAATAATTCACAAAGAGAACAGCTTCATCATCTGCTGAATTTAAGTCTATGGGATTAAAGTCCCAATCAGTATGATAGAACTTCACTTCCACTCCATGTTTGAGCAATGTCTCACGAACTGTATCACATTGATAATATGGAATCCATATAGCCTTGCACCCAGTTATTCGGAATGCATGCCAAATTACAGCTCTTCCTGTATTCAGTCGTGCAATATCTACCTCTTGATTATAGAATTCATGCCCTTTAGGAAGTTGAAGCTCAATAAATGATCCTATTTCCATTTAAATCTACAATCTCAGTTTAACTTATTTTTCCCCGATTTCGTATCCGTACAAATTTGGTCATCACTCATTTTAGGAGCTCGAACGCTATCTTCCGGACGTCGGAATCCAATAACAATTTGGATTGTCTTGTAAAATACCACCCAATCTATCTTTAAGTTCCAATTGCGTACATAGTAAAGGTCGAGTTCAGCCATCTGTCGGCGATTCTCCGACTCTCCCTCATGTACAGCCTCCCAACCAGTAATACCGGGGCGCATTGACTGACGCTCTTGCTGCTCAGTCTCGGCCATCACCAGCATCTCTTTGGCCAAGATAGAACGAGGTCCAATAAATGACATCTCACCCTTCAGAATATTCCATATTTGGAAGAGTTCATCCGTGTTTGTCTTGCGCACAATTTTGCCCCACTTCTTTAGTCGCACCTCATTGGGCAGTAACTCACCATTCTCGTCGCGCTCGTTGGTCATCGAGCGAAGCTTGTATAGCGTAAACAGCTTGTTCTTGTAACCCACACGCTCTTGCTTAAAGATAGGTGACGACTCAGGTGACACCACCTTCACCAAGATAATTCCGCACAACAACAACAATGATGCCGAAATGAACAGAATCAATGCCAACATCAAGTCAAAAAATCTTTTTACAATTTTTTTCATTGTATTTTATTTTTCACTTATTCAATTGTAACTATCTATTTTTCCGCATAGCACTATAGCCAGCTCATTTATGAGGATTTACAGATATAGTAAATGATTGGATTTAATTTTCATTCATTGATAAAACAAAGTAATAAACAAGCCTTATCTTCAGGCTTTAATGGGGTGGAAAGAATAAATTAGACCACCTTCCTATAGCAAAAAACAGATCCATCAGTTACTTCTTGGGTTCTACACCCCATTTATTGAGTAACTTCTCCACTTCGCTAGATATCTCGCATGTGAAATCATTTTCACGAGGAGTAAAACCATCTAGCCTTTCCCAGGCATCCACAATAGAATAGGTTCCATCCAGTATACACCCTTCCTGAGAAAGCTTGCGAACAAGTTCTGTTTGGTGGTCGTTCAGCATCTCGTTATATTTCTTCAAACGAGCTACTGCTATACACTTCTTCCCTTTCTGTATGGCACTAAACAGAGCACCACTACCCGCATGGCTGATCACCACATCAGCTTTTGCTATATACTCCTTAAACTCATTCTCGGGCACATACTCCAAACATTTGATGGTGTCAGAGGTATAGTGTGTATTACCCAACTGAACTACAAACTCGTAATCAGGATGCAATGTATCTATGAGTTCCTCCACCATCTGCAAACAGCGAGGAAACTGATTGCCTTGTGTTCCTAATGTTATAAACACCATAATTGTGTACTTATGCCAATGCACCACAATATCTTGCTTCGGGATAGAGTTCAAGCATCTCTGGCCACTGCACAAAGATTTGATCGGCCATCTTATGCACCAAAATTCCGGTCATCGAGCGTGCGCACACCTTGGCACGAGTCTCAATGAAAATGATTTTGCTACCATGGAGTTTGCCAATAATGAATAGAGGTACGGCAATATTACTGCCGGTAGAGATAATCACCTTGGGACGATACTGTTTCCATATCTTTCGACTGGCAAGAAGCATCTGAAAGTACACAGCCAGAAACGACCACCGGCTACCGTTCTCATCACCTTTCACTGCTTTGCGACGTGAAGATTCACCCTCCATAATCTCTATATGACCAATCTCCTTCAATGCTGGCATTTCTTGGGTTGCTCGTACATTGTCTGTCACCAATACAGACTCATACTTACCGAACAACTCCTTCATTGCCATCATCTGACTGAAATGTCCACCTTGGTTACAGGTGAACATTACGGTATTGGTTAGCTTTAGCATTATTCTAAATATTAATTACTGAACGATACAAGTCATAAATCTTATTTGCAACCGAGTTCTCATCCAATTGTAGTTTGATTACTTTGTCTCTTCCCAACAAGCCATTCTTCTTATGCAAAATCGATTCTGCAACCAACTGGGCAAGTTCCTCTGCATTATGTTCTTTTGAAACAAAACTATCCTTTACCCCATCAAGCAAAACCTTTACATCGCCAACTGGAGTTGATACACAAGGAAGGTTGCAACACATAGCCTCTTTTACAGTTTGAGGAGAATCTTCTGACTTCGATGTCATCAGCAGCAAATCACAGTTTGAATACAATTGTGCAACTTGCTAACGAGTCATATCCTTCAGTTCACGTTCCTCTGCATCAATATGATATTTCTGCTTCAGAATTTCAAGCGTTTCACAGAAAAGAGAATAATTCTTTACCTGACGCTCATGATTACTTGGAAATACAATCTGCACCCTATCATGGACCTCCGTCTTTTCCAACGGTTTGAAAGTTTGCAAATCTACAGCACATGGTACCATGTGGGTATTTGAACAATAAGGCTTTACCAAAGACTCCATACCATCGTTCAGGATAACGGCTACATCAGAATGCTTTGCTGCAATCCTCGACACAAAAACCGATAATTTTCCATTACCACCTTTTGGCTGTATATCGCTTCCGTGGAATGTGGTAATCGTTGGCAAGTGCTTTACTAAAGGATTAAGATGATACATTCCTGCCAATCCATAGTGGATATGCACTAAATCGTAATTACCTTTATTGATTTTCTTTGTGACACCAAGTATTGATTTCATGTATTGCCACTTATCACCGAAACCATTGATATAATACACATCAAAGTTTACATTAAGATGCAATCGTTTAATGGCCTGCACTTGTTCATAAACAAAAATACCATGATAAGGATGCTCCTTGGTCGGATAGACGTTTGTAACTATCAAAACGTTCATAGAATAGATATGCTCTCCTAAAAAGCAACATTATAAAAGAATATCATTGCCATTATACTAGCAATGTATACTTTATGGAACTTGAGTTCCTTTCTATTTAGATTCTGAATTCCATAAGCAGTCAGAATCATTATAAACGGAAATACGACAAAACGATATCTGAAATTGAAAGAGAAAGACATCATTAAAACAATCATATTGTTGAGCAATATGGTTGATAGCATAACGAAAACATGATCTTTTCTGTTAATTGCCTTGATAAACCCTCCTATGAAAAGCGACCCCAAAAGGATGGATATGAAAGCTGTAAAGTTTGGCATTGTAATATAGGAAATTTTATTGGCAGTTGAAACAAATGAAGGAATCGGCCCTACAAATGCGAACAAACTGTTTGCTATCATAAATGAGATTCCTCCCAGGCCAGAGTCGGTATAGTGCATTTCATACATATCATTAAACACATTTTCCGATAAACCTCTCATTGCTATCAGATAGGCAGTAAGTTGTGTTCCAATATACATACAAACACCGAACAACAATACTAGTATAAATATGCTCCTTAAGTTAAGCTTTGCATATTTCGCAAACTTTACCGATACAATTGCAATAATCAGCATTGGCAAGAATGCCAATCGGAACAATACAGTCAATGCAGAAAAAAGAATCAACATCAACAAATTGCTAATATTCTTTGTTGTATAGTATCGAATAGAATAATAGATAGCACCAACCACAAATAAGGTAAAGAAATTCTCCTTAAGACCATTTGTAGAAGTCACAACCGAATAGGATAACGTACCTAAGATGGCAATCACCAGTTTGGAATATTCAGGACTGATATAGTAGTTGGCTATTTTATAAGTATAATTACACAACATGGTGGCGGCTATACTATTAGCCAAAAGTGCCACATGTATGCCAAAATCATTTCCGAACATTCTATAGATAAAATACAAGATATATGCAAATCCCGAATCATCCAAATCATGATCTTTTATACAAAGATTCATGAAATCTGATAGCGAATATCTGCTAGCCTTGAGCGCATCCATATGATAGTCCAAGGCATCCATAGGGATTGGTCCAAGAGGATCATTCCAATGTTCGATATAAAACAAACGGATGACTACACTCATTATAAAATGAGCAGAAAATATTGTGAACAAAAGACTGCCTTTAGTTACTTTCTGACTAATTGATAAAACAAACAAGCTGGTCAGTACCATCATAATCTGCATAGACAAAACACCTGCATCAGGTGCAAGTTTCCGTCCAGACAGTATTAAACAAGCAACTAAAAGAAGAATATACGAAACACCCAAAAATCGAGAGTTCATAAACCTCATTGAGGATATTGCATTCATAAATTAAAAACTATCCAAATCTAACTTTTTTAAATTCCAGCTATTTGCTTCAAGAACATTGATTCCGTTTATTTCCCAATTGATTTCACCTGCTCTATCACATTGTAGTGAGTAAACGAGAGATGGTGGAGTTTTTCTTATGCGATGTAAGAGCGGAATCGTATGGAAACCTAACTTTTTTTAGGAGCGTCGTTTCATTCGTATCACACTCTGGTTTCCAAACAAGTACCTCTGTCGGTTACAATATTTTCTAAAAAAACGATAGGATTCTTTAACGTAATTTTCATCTGAATATAAAACAAGGCCAAGATTGAAATCCTTCAAGTCTGTACTTGACAACATTAAAAAGGATAATAGCACACCATTGGCATCAAACGCTTGTACAAATCGGTAAAACTTATTAGTTCTTATCATGCGCCATTTCAGATTGTCTGGATCAACAGACGAGTGTATTAAATCTGACCTGTCTAAGGCACAAATAGATTGGATCTCCTCGTCCGACAACGAATCTGCTATTTTGTATTTAATGCCGTTCTTTACAATTTCAATATTACTTGTATTGTGAGAGTTTTCCTGAGGGACGAAAAGTCTTTCCCTCAGAATACGTCCCCATGAAAAATCGCACATGTGCCGAAGAGGCATAAGGTCAACAAAGCCAATCTTCTTATTTCCATAATATGGTGTCCAAGACGGACCTGTATCAAGAATTAGCTTTATGCCTTCTTTTCGTAATGCATCTATGGAAAAACGATTCATTTTTGAAAAGAGCCCCTGTTTTCTGGTACTTGGTACAATGACAGTATCACAGATTTGTGCAACGACCTCACTTTTTCCTCCTATTATGAACTTGTTTAAAAAGATCCCTCGAAATCCAACGACTTCATTGCTTAGAGTAACTGCAATAACACTAAGGCACTTATTATAGTTTGGATTCTTGTGATAAGTCCAATCGAAGCGCATTTTTCTACCTTCAAAGTCTTCCTCCCACAAATAGCGCTCTATATCGGCACATTGCTCAAAATACTCCTCTGTATATAACTTTATTGTATACTCCATAATTATCGATTAAAAAAATTTCGTTTGATTCTTCTAATCAATTCGATTACATTGTAATTCTTTACTCGATAGTCAATGGTCATAAACAACTCTTTATTGTGACTAACAATATTGAACTGATGACCGCCGAAATTATAACCAAAGAATGCTGTACTGTAAATGCGATCCTTGTAAACATGCTCGGAGTATTTTTCAGCAGTCAACTGGTCAATTTGCATCAGAGTGATATCTTCTCCATAACTTGATACACAAATCTGAGCAGGGCGATACAACTTATCATTGAAAGAGAATACAGAACCTCCATTTCAGCCATAATCATTACCTGTATAGATTGGAGACTTGGGGTGCTTTTTATATGTACCGTCAAGTGAATCTGACACAAATAGATATTGATTGAAAACTTCTTTTTCTTTAACAGATGTAAACAGATAGTACTTTGCCCCCTTTTTGATGATAGAGGAATCTACCCACTGACGTTTCTCGCCAATAATAACCTTAGATAACTTCCATTTACTCAGATTATCATTGCAAGCTTCATACAAGCGGATTGTTCCACTATATCCAGCTTCCGGCAACATATACACCTTACCATTATCCTCGAAAACATACGGGAAAGACAAGTGGAAAGACTCCTTTAGTACATCTACCTCGTCTGACCATACCTGCATATCATCAGTAAAACGCATGCAAATATGACCAATGCCATACCATCTGTCTTGTCTCTCATAGAACAGATACAATCTCCCATTGTATGAAAACAGGAAAGGGTCAGCTAGAAAAATGATTGGCTCTATCTTGAACAAATCAGTATCAGACTCGAACTTTTTAATTAGAACACCTTGACTTTCCCCAAATTCCTCTACTTTTAGCTTGTTTATGCTAATGCTGAAGTTATTAACGTATAGATTAAACATTCTTTAGTTCCTTTCGGATAAGTTGATCAAGTAAAGAGAATTCAGACTTGAAAGTACGCTTCGATGCCGCCATCTCACACATTTTTTATAATCAACTCGATTTGTCTTAACTTCTTTGAGGTAGATGAGCAATTCTATAATTGTATGAGAATCATAGTTCGGATGATTCTTTAATACAAAACCTTCCTTACCATGGCGTACACTACGGGCATAATCTCCTGAATACTCTGTACAAATCATTGGAATGCCTGCTGCAAGATACTCACATATCTTTGTAGGCGAAGATACTGTGTTTAGTACAAGATCATCTCGCAAAAGAAAACCAGCATCTAGAAATTTCAAATGTGATGGTACTTCTGCAGGCATAAGGCCCTTGATGCAATAGTTCTCTGCGCCCAGCTCATCGAGTTGCTTTTGCAAGTCAGCAGGAATATCGAAACCAGTATAGATTACCAAGAAAATACGATCATCCAGTTTGTACAGTTTGATGGCAAGATCTACAATCAGGTCAATGTTCTGCCAAGCTTGTAAACCTCCGCAATAGCCAAGGACGAGTCTGTTCTCTGTCAATTTCATCAAGTCATCCTCGTAAGCGTTACAATTGTACAACTCTGTATTAACACCACAAGAAATAATCGAATTGGTTGTAATCTTTGCACTAGTATTCTTCTCCAACTGTTTGCAAAGATTCTCGGATACGGTTATGCAAACATCAGAATACTTGATAGAACAAACTTGGTCGAAGAGGAAATTATCAGAACACCATTTCTTATGTGTTGACTTCGAGGTATATTCGTAATAGCCATCGCCATGGAAGTCGGTAATACGTATAGAAGAGTCTCCAATGAAACGCAAGGGCAAGCCATCCACCTCGCTCTGAACCACATCGTAATGTTTGATCGTAGAGTAGAACCATCCTACTAAATATTTATCGGAATTGCCTGTTTTAATCTTGCATAATTCAAATAAAAGTTGTATCTTTAT
>JAJQAY010000015.1 GCA_021203515.1 Bacteroides sp.
AATATATTTATTAAATAATTTGAATTTAATAATATTATATATATATATATATGCTGCGATTTATAAATTATGGTTTAAAATCTAAATACGATAGCCTATGAAATGAAGAACACCGCTTATAAAAATTGCCAAGTTCTGAAAGAACTAAGAGATTATTCTACTAATACCTTTATATATCAGCTAAAAACCATCATTTCTATATCTCTGGGTATGCTCTAAAGCAATAAAAAATCATAATCATACCCATCATTATTCTCCTAACATTATATTTATAATCAACTAATTACAAAAGAAACGCCCCGTTCCTAATACGATGAACGAGGCGTTTCTATATGACGAGCGAGATATTTCTATAAATATATAATCAGTTTGATTTCTTGAATGATAAAAATTATTACTTATACTTGCGTGTTATAGCATATCAATCAGTAAAAGCCTTACTTTAGAAATAATACAAAATTCCTGCTAACCGCTATATTTAATTTCTAAAATATTTTATTAATCAGGTAAATGGGGCACTATATCAGCCGGTAAATTCTCCGAGTCTTTCTTCTCTTTCGATATTATTTTACGCAATGAATACGAATCAAGTTCTTGGTCTGCCAAACTAGAATCAAAAGAATCTATATGCCAGTTCAATTCTACGACATATTCATATCCTTCTTCATAATAAGGGTCAAAACCTTTAATATATTGTCTAAAGAAAAGCCATTGATCGCTTCCGACATCTTTAACTAAATAACAAGGTCCCACATAGGAACTCCAACTGATATATCCCATCCTTTTCTCCGAAGCGATGGTTAAAGTAATAATTTTATCTTTCTGATTGTCGTCCTTACTGCACCCGGCAAAGACAAAAAGAAAAGATAGAAGCAATAATATATATTTCATAATATGTATTGATTTAAAAGTGTGAGTCTACCTCAAAAAGCAGGTTCCTCCCCAACTTTTCAAAGTAGACTCACTTGCTAATTGCAAAAAAAACAACAATCTTAATATCTAGTCCTGTTCATATCCCGGAGTCTGTTCCAGCAATGGATTGATATTCATTGTATTGATATCCAATGGCCATAACAGCTTGTGCTCTTCGTTTGTACTAATCAAAGCTTTAGTAGCCGGGTAGCTGGCAGAAGCAGAGAATGCCAACGATTTGTGGGATGCATCCTGCATACGCACAACGTCGAACCAACGTTTGCCTTCCCATACAAATTCTTTGTCACGTTCGTGCAAGATAGCCAACTCATTCGTTTCAAAGCTACCATCAGTATATTCATGTCCGGCATAATCGTCGCCATAAGCACGCTTACGCACATCGTTAATATAACTGCTACATGATTTTCCTAATCCGTTTGCAACTTCAGCCATCATAAGCAGAGCATCCGCATAGCGATAGACAATAACATCGGTATCATAAATACGGCTGTTATTTGAATTGATAGAACCTATGCATTTCTTCAGAACGCAACCGAAACTTTCGGGACTCATATCATCCTTAGTATAATATTCCAGGAATGTAGCATCACGACGGGTATCTTTACTATCATAAGTAGACCAAAAGTCGTAAGTATACTCATGACGAAATACGCCTCCGGTTCCTTTCAAATTCAAGGTATCCGTCTCTATCCGTTTGCCATCGCGTCCATATACTTGACCGATAAATACAGCATCTTGATACAGGAATGCTCCTCCCCAGTTAGTTGCTTCGCCATCGGCAAAATGCAAAGTGAAAATAACTTCCTTATTGTTGCGGTTGGAAGTGCTGAATACCTTATCAAATTCAGGCAGCAATTCAAATTTACCGATGATCTGGTTTAAAGCAGCTTCAGCAACCTTCAAATCCTCCGTTCCGGTAGCCGTATGTCCACTAATGGTTACTTTGGCAGACCACATATAGATTTCCGCCTTCAGCATCAGAGTAGCAGCTTTAGACCATAGCGTCTTATTATAATCATTCGCTACTGTCACATCCGAATAATTAGTCTCCGACTTTCCAATATCACCTTTTATAAATTCAAGTGTAGCTTCCGGTGTTGAGCGCTCTACATAAAACTTATCCGCCGTCACCTCGCCGTTCAGCAATTCAACTTCAGTAACAATAGGCACACCGCCATACGTCTTGTAAAGCATAAAATAATATAATGCTCTCAATCCATAAGCCTGAGCCAGATAGTGCTTTCTACTTGTATCATCCAGAAAGACACATTCATTTTCCACTTTCTCGATGAAGTGATTTACCTGCATGATTGGCGAATAAAGACCATTCCAGTTATCAACACCCGGTCTATCTTGGTCTATCACATTAGAGCGCAAGTTGGCATAGTCTAAACTAGTATTTTCGGATGAAGTACCCACACGTTGCGTGCCTCCACGAAGTTCACCAAGGATATAGAACATGCTGTAATTACTTCTCAATTGAGAATGCATACCAGTCATATATCCTGATACCTGCGCCTCGTTGCTCCAATAGTTCCCACTTCCGAAATAATCTTCGGGAGCCAAGTCCAGTGCATCACACGATGTATAGAGGACGGAGGACACAACTAAAGAAATGATGTATATTATTTTTTTCATAATCAGTCTTTTTAATATGTTAGAAAGAAACGTTTATACCAAAAATTACCGTACGTGGCAATGGATAGCCACCGTTATTGTCTGCCTTTTCAGGTGAGAACAAATGCTTGGCCTCTGTCAGGTAACCTAAGTTTTGTCCCGTCACAGAGAGTTCAACGTTACTCAATTTAGCCTTTTGCACCCATACTGAAGGCAACCGGTAGCTAAGCGAAAGCTCACGCAAAGCCAGATAATTGCCATTGTACACAAACATGGATGAGCTGCGGCAATAATTTCTTTTTCCCAACTGGTCGGCCCATACATAAGTAGGGTATTTAGCATTCGGATTATCCGGCGTCCAAGTGTCTTTAGTTTCCTGGATGGTATTATAGGTACCTTGCGCACAGGCCATAATCCACATTGACTTCCAGTCTACCGCCTTAAATCCTAATGCATAGTCGAAACGTGCAGACAATGTCAAATCCTTCCAAGTTACATTAGTATTGAAACCTCCCGTCCATTTCGGTACGGTATTTCCTACTTTCACCATATCGTAATCGTCAATCACACCGTCTCCATTGACATCTTTCCATTTCACGTCACCCGGTTGGATGGGCAGTGCGTTCTCCTTTTGGCTATCCGACAATTTATTATAGCCTTCTGCTCCTCCATACAAAGGTCTGCCGGTCGAACCGTTATTACCGGAAGTAATATCAACCAAGCCCGCAGGTATCTCATCTGCCGATTTATAAATGCCTTCAGCAACAAACATATATAAGTCTCCCGGGCGTTGTCCTTCCTGATAACCTCCTACCCACATTTTTCATCTTTGTTTCCGGTGTAAACCTGATATGCATCCTGGCGATTATGCTCCAATCCGTTGTCCGGCAGAGCCACTACCTTATTCTTGTTCAGTGCCCCGTTCCAGTTCAGGTTCCATTTCCAATCTTTCTGATCAATGATACGGAAAGCCAGTTCAAACTCAAGTCCGGAGTTCTGGAACTTACCGTTATTGGAAACCACCGAAGTGACTCCCGATGTGGAAGGAACAGTGATATTAGCATATTTATCACTTGTCAAACGGTTATAGTAGGTAAGGTTAGCATTAATGCGATTCTCGAGGAAACCGAGATCAAGGCCGACTTCAAAAGTTCTGGATTTCTCCCACTTCAGATATGGATTGGGAATGCCTTCCAAGAGGAAACCGGTAACGCCATTATAAGTATTGCTACTATAAGATCCTTGTACGGTATAGTTGCCTACAAAGTTTTTGTTGACATTACCATTAAGACCGAAACTAGCACGCAATTTACCGAATGAAAGTATATCGGCTGTGCTTTCCATGAATTTCTCCTTACTGAAACCCATCCGACCGATACACCCGGGAATACTCCCCAACGGTTGTCTTCTGCCAATTTAGAATAACCGTCTTTTCTAAGTACCAGCGACAACAGATATTTTGACTGATAGTCGTAGTTCACACGGCCAAAGAAAGACATGATACGTTGACGGGAATGCCAGGAGTCGATAGAACGTTTCCCTTCTTCTTTTGATGTATATTGTAAATCCATAAAGTCATCGGTGGGAGCTCCCGAACCGGAAGCATCGAAACCCTTATTGTAAGAATCATAATATTCGAAGCCCGCCATTGCATCCAGATAATGATCCTTATTTATCTGATAATTGTAATTCAATACGGCATTATAAGTCTGATCCAAGGTACGGTCGTAACTTGCAGCGGAACTGCGTGAGGTTACCGTATTGCCGGGAGAACTCAGATAGTCTTTATCGAAGCTTTCAATCTTCTCTTCCTGATAATACCAGATAGCGCCCAATTTTAATGAAAGACCTTTCATCAAGTCGATGGTGAAAGACTGGTTCATGGTAAACTTATCAGTATTCTGGTCTCTGATAAATTTATCAAAGTTATACTGTTGATTGCCATCCCCTGAGTTAGGCCCCAACAATATATCTCCGTCTGCATTATAGCCACGGAAAGTAGGAGGTAACGACAAACAGCGGGAGAAGTAATTGGCTTCAGCCGTCTGAGTGGCAGGTAGATCGTTCCAGGTAGCATCTGCAAAATTAAAACTGGAACTGGATGTCAACCACTCTTTCAATCTATAATCGGCGTTAAAAGTGAAAGTGATACGCTTGTACCAGTTACCGTAAGCATTACCATCACTCTTGTTATAGCCCAGTCCGGCATAATAGCTTCCTTTGTCATTTCCACCACTCACACTCAAATTGTAATCCTGAGAGAACGCAGGAGTATGGATATTGAAATCCGCGATGTTGGTATCCTTATAAATAAGTTTATCTCCATAGATGGGGTCAATCATTGTCTGCCAGCCTTGGTCAAGCAGAAATGCCAGATTATCGGCATACTTCATCGTACTCCAAATGGCGGAAGTTGTTTCATTCCCATCCAAAGGAATCACTCCGTCGCTTGCAAAATAAGCATTGCCCGTACCATAGGGAGTTGCACTCGTCAATGAGCTCAGCGAAGCCCATGATTTCACACCACTTCCATCAGGATGCTTCAAGTCATCGACATAAGCATTCTTATAGGCAGTACGCATCCAATAGATATAATCTCCGGCATTCAGGAACTCATAAGAATTGTTGAAGTAGTTAAATCCGAATTTTGCTTTCAGGTTAACCTCGGCCCGTCCGCTTTTTCCGCGTTTGGTGGTAACAAGAATTACACCGTCATTAGCACGCGCTCCGTAAATGGCAGTTGCTCCGGCGTCTTTCAAAACTTCCATAGATTCAATATCGTCCGGATTGATGTCACTCAAAGAAGAACGCACTTGCCCGTCAATCAAAATTAGGGGTGAACCCGAGCCGTCGAAGTTGGTACCACCACGGAGTACCAAAGCCGGAGTACTACCCGGATTACCGGAAGTCTGACTAACCGACAAACCGGCAACTGCTCCGGACAAAGCCTGAGCGGGATTAGAGTAAAGACCTTGTTTCAAGGTCTCTTCCTTCACCTTGGAAATAGAGTTGGTCACCTTGGTACGTAGCTGTTTACCACCATAACCGGTTACAACCACTTCTTCCAACATTTCAGAATCTTCGTCCATCTTAATCCGGAAAGAAGCCTTTCCATTCACATCGATAATACGTTCTTTAAACCCGATAAACGAGATCTTAATTTCAGCATTCGGTTTCACATTTAAAGTAAACTTACCATCAATGTCCGTAATTGTACCATTAGTGGTACCCACTTCAAGCACACTTGCACCAATAATCGGTTCATTGGTGCCATCCGTAACCGTTCCGGTGATTGATTTTGTTTGTGCCATCACTCCTATCGAGCCAACAAAACACAAAATCAACAAAAGGATGTTTCTTTTCATAAGCGTAGTTTTTTAGTTAATATATAAAGGCATAGTTGAATAACCTCTTAGTTCCTTTAGAACTTGGCAATTTTTATAAGGGATGTTTTTCATTTCATAGGCATATCATATTTAAAATCTGAAC
>JAJQAY010000097.1 GCA_021203515.1 Bacteroides sp.
TTAGACAAATATTGTCTTTACGGTACACACAAGATTAAAACAGACAATTCCGTTTATTAATATAGAATGATTATGAGGATATTATTTTCTTTCTGAGTATGTTTCTGCCCCTTTCTTGTGTCTTTGCACAAGGCACGCAGGCAAGGCAGGCAAACGTCATCGTAGTTCCGTTTGTAGAACCCGGTGAGGGGAGAACGACCGGATAAAAGATGCTGTCTTGAATGATGACGCTGTGCCGTTGGCTTTGTCAAAGATAAAGGAGGAGTTCAATCTGCGTAATTTCAAGACGATTGATTTTATGGCAGAGTTCCAGCGAGTGCAGAACCGTGCATATGCGGCATCTGCCATAAACGCGAAGTCCACCGGATTGCAATCGTATATAGACGGAGCGAGAGCCGATATTTATGTGACGGTGAAGATTTCCAAAGAAGACTTTGCGGGCGGAGCGTCGAATGTCACTCTTCTGCTGGAAGCAAAAGAGCGTGAGACAGGTTTCTCTTTGGCAAACGCGAGCGTCGTAAGCGATCGCTTCCGTGCTTCGAAAAAGGAGTTGACGGAATATGCGCTGGAAGGCATTTCCGAGAACTTCTTTAACCAACTGAAGCAGGCGTTCCGGGATATGGTGACCAATGGACGCGAAGTAAATGTGGTGGTGAATGTGGATGAAAACTGTGACTTCGACATGGAGAACGATGTGGTGGGAACCCAGGATATGACGTTGAGCGATGAACTGGACGAATGGGTGCTTGCCAATGCCTTTAAGGGAAATGGTGAAGTTCGTTCGGGCGGTAATGGGCTGAATGTCTATATGCGTGTTCCGGTGTACGACCCCGATACGGGAAGGCCGCGCTCCATAAAATCGAAACCGGTAAGCTGAGAAGATTTATAACCGGTTTGCTGAAAGAAAAAGGTTTCACTGCCAGCGAGAAGGCTGCGTCGGGACAGTATGTACAGATTTTAATTCAAGATTCAAGGGAATAACATAAGGCTGAACGTCCGGTATGTATTTGATAAAGTACATGACCGGGCTTCTGCTTTTTTAATAACTATAAATATGAAGAAGTTTCTATTTCTGCTGATAACGGTACTTTGTGCCACTCAACTTTGGGGGCAGGCCATTGACTTTTCTATCCTCGGATTGCCGGAAGGAAGTGAATTGTCTCCTGCATCGCAGGAGATGCTTCAGACTAAACTGAAACAGATTATTACCCGGAACAGTGCGGGTGCGTCAAACGATTATAATGTTTTTGTCATAGAGCCCGACATTGAGGTGGTGGACAAGCAATCTACTACGGGATTGATGCGTAATGCCACATTAGTAAAAGGCGAGTTGACCTTGACCGCCAAAAACAAGATAGACGGAAGTCTGTATTACAGTACGGTCATTGCTGTCTCCGGACAGGCGGCAGAAGGTGCAGACCCCTATAAAGCTATGATTTCGAATATCCGCACCTCCGATCCGGCGTTTACCCGTTTCATCCGTCTCGCCCGGCAGAAGATACAGGATTATTATGCTGCCGACTGCGCCACTATTCTCCAGAAGGCGCAAAGTTTGTATGATATGAAGAACTATGAGGAAGCTATAAGATACCTTTCCGCCATTTCGGAAAGTGTGCCTTGCTATGAGCAGGCTTCTGTTTTCCAGGCCGAATTGGCGCAATACATACCCAATGCTCCGGATACGGTGATTGTGCAGAGGGTTGTGGAGAAACCTGTAGAGGTGGAGAAGATCGTGGAAGTGGAGAAAGTCGTAGAGGTGGAAAAAGTAGTGGAGAAACCGGTTGTTGTAGAAAAGATAGTGGAGAAGCCGGTGATTGTGGAGAAAGTAGTGGAAAAGCCGGTTGCCAATGCCACTCCGAAAGTGAACTGCGAAATCACCTATTCTACAAACCGCTTGCAGTTCAAGATTTTGAAGTGCACCGGAAACCCCTCTCAACAACGCATCACGATATTGGCCGAAATGACGAATGTAGATACAAACCGGAACGCCGAAGAGCACATGCGGTTTATTTCTGCCATTACCGATAGCGGTACGGAATGCAAGAGCTTTGAAATACAGAACGGCTCTTGGATGAAGATGCCTCCGCGCGTACCCGTTCGTCGCGAGTTCTATGTGACGAAGGTCTTTGATAAATTCTCAAGTTTCTCTTATATAGAGTTGAGTGTTGCAGATACACGGGTGTACATTCGTAATCTGCCTATTCAGTGGCAATAAAAAAGATGGTTATGAAACGATTTATGTGGTTGGTCTGTGCGCTGCTATTGGCGGTGAGCGCAGGTGCCCAACCTAAAGTGATAGAAAAAAGTGCCAAGAAAGTTCCGGGTTGGATGAATACGGCGGTGGATGGTTATCTGATTGTGACCGTCAACGCTAATTCTTTGGCGGAGGCGCAGACAAAAGCTCTGACCGAGATAACGGAGCGTATCATTCAGTCTGTAGCCAGCAATGTCTCGGTTTCCAAGAAGAACGTACTCTCGGAGGTCAACGTGAATGGGAATATCGAGTCTACCGATGCTTTTTCTCAAGTGTCCAAAATCAAATCGGCCAATCTTCCTTTCCTGAAAGGCATTTCCCTGTCCAACGTCGAGGAGATATATTGGGAGAAGGCGCAGGATAAGGCTACGAAAAAGGAACATTATGATTACTCGGTAAAGTATCCTTTCTCGCGTCTGGAACAGCGCAAGCTGACGGCTGAGTTCGAAGCGCTGGATGCGGAAAAGGTTGCCAAGTATAAAGAACTGGAACAGAAGATACAGGAAATTGAGTCTGTCGATGAGATTAAGCAAGCCATCACAGAGCTGAACACCCTTTCCGAATATTTCTTCGATGATGTGCGTTTGAGCCAGGTGAAAGGTTTGACGGCTCGCTATAAGCAACTTTACGAGTCGCTTACTTTGACCGGTACTTTTCTTGAAAGCGGTAAATACCAGTGTCAGGTACTGCTAGACGGTAGTCCCGTCAGAGTGTCTGTAAAACCTAAAGTGACCTCCAACTGTGCAAGTCAAATCAGCGCCCGTCCGTCCGACGAGATGTTTATCATTTCCTATAATGCGGAAGATTGCCTGCCTGAAGAGGAAAACTTCTTGAATATCTCATTGGTCGTCGAAGGGAAGCGCCTGCAACATAAGGCATTTCTGAACGAAGTCGGTGTCGGTGCTGCGTCTTTCTCCGTCATACCCGAAGGAAAACTTATTCTGACTGCCGACTCCGTAGCCGACCGGAAGATATTCAATATCAATATCCGCCTGACGTTGAACAACCGGGGCGGTACGCCTTTCGGCCTGAAGTCGCTGGAACTCCATGTTCCCGAGATTTCTACTCCCATCATATTCGATGATATTGACGGAGTGTACAAGACGAAAGGAATTATTCAGATTAAGGCGCTGGCGGAAGGCGAATTTACGGCTAAGGAGAAGAAAAGTGCCGCTTTCTCTTTCGTACAAGGGGTCATCACTTTCGTGAACCCTGTGACCGGGGCCGTGGAGCGCACAAAACTCTCGCTGCCTTATATAACAAATTGGGAATAGAATTCTAGTATTAACAGTTAAATTAGAAATGATTATGAGAAAAGGTTTTGCATTTTTTAGCGCTTGTCTGCGCTATATTATTCGGATGTGTGGCAAATGCCGACGCGCAGTCCAAGGCATTGAAGAAAGATGTCAAGAAGAGAGTAAAGGAACTGACTAAAGAGGGCTGGAAGCCTTTGGCAAGCTCTTCTACGTTGGAATATGCTTTTAGTAAATATCGTACTTATCTGGAAGAAGATCCCGAAAACCGCATTGAGTTGGTGGGTATTGCCATCGGCAAGAACGTGAAAATCGGTAGAGAGAATGCGATAATGAACGGTATCACCAGTTATGCTTCCAGAGCAAAAGCGCAGGTGGTTGGTAAGATGAAATCTTTGATATCTTCTGAAGCTTCTTCTACTCCGGAAGAAGAAATTGATAAGTTCGGTGCCGCCTATGAGTCCGGCGTGAACACGAAGATTGCCGGTCTTGTGAAGCAACACCTCGTTTTGGTGAGAGAAAATAAAGACGGCAGCAAGGAGTTCAACGTTTATATGTCTATTGACGAGGCCAAAGCCAAGAAAGCAAGAGAAGAGGCCGCATTGGAGGCCAAGAAACAAGCTGCTTTGGGCATTTTGTCTCAGCAGGTGGAAGAATTTATCGGTGAACCGGTAGAAGCAACAGACTAATCTGAATATATCGGAGATTGTGTCCTGTGGCAAATGCCTTTCGGGATGCAGCCTCTTTTTGGTTATTTAAAAATATGCGGTCATGAAGAAAATAGTATGTTTTGTTGTAGGGCTTTTCTTCTCTTTCGTGGGGATGGCTCAAGAGAATAAAGATGACTTTTCCGACTTTATGAAGGAAGAGATGAAGAGCTTCGACAAATTTATCGATGAGGCCAATAAGGACTTCATCAACTTCATGCGTGAGCCTTGGAAAGAGTTTGAGGCGGAAAAGCCCGTGATAAAGAGGGTGAAACCGGAACCGGTGAAGTCGGTGGTGTATGATGAGAAAACGGCACCGAAGGATGAGAAACCGGTGTGCCTGAGCATTGAAGAAATACTCGACATGACTACTTCAGCAGGGAAACAAGCGCCCGTGATACAACTTAACGAAGTAGATAAAATCACTTTCGACAAGCCCGAGGTGATTGTCAAGAAGAAAAAGGATCCTACGGTCATTGTTATTGAGGAAAAGGTGGTAGACGAACCGGATGCCAAGCCGGAAACGAAACCCGTAGTGAAATCGGAGAAGAAGCCGGAGCGTCCTGTAGTCACTCCTGCCAAAACCTCTCCATTATATGCCGGTGGAATCGGTCGCAGCAAGATTATGTATGGTGGGCAGGTCTTTTATCTAAGCAATACCCTGAACCAGAAGTGCAAGCTGAACAGCTTGACTGAAAACACGATAGCAGATGCTTATGAGGTATTGTGCGGTTCCGATTATAAACCTTTGCTGACAGAGTGTACGCAGATAAAAAAAGGCCTGCAACTCAATGATTGGGGTGTCTTTACGTTCGTCAAGCAAATATCCGATACTTATTGCAGTTCGGCCAACGAAAGCATTGTGATGCAGCAGTTTCTGCTGAACGAAATGGGATACAAAGCCCGTATGGCAAGAAAAGCCAATGCCAATAAGATGATGCTGTTTGTGGCTACCGATTGCCATATTTATGCGCGTCATTATATCGCTTTAGGCGGGCAGGATTACTATAATCTCAGTGGCGACAATGAGCAGTGCCAGTTCTATATGTGCCAGAAGGACTCACCGAAGGCAAAGAACAGTGTAGGTATGTTGCTGCGCAGCGCTCCCAATTTTTCGGGTGCCGTAGCCACCTCTACTCATCAGGCAAAGGGAAGTGCGGCTAAGGTGACGATAGATGTACCCAAAGTCTTGATGGATTTCTACAAGGGCTATCCCCAATGTGACTATAGCGTATATTTCAAAGCTCCGGTCAATGGCAACATGGAGAGAACTATTCTTTCTTCATTGGCTCCCTTGATACAGGGAAAGAGTGAGGCGGATGCCGCCAATATCCTGATAAACTTTGTACAAACCGCTTTCCAGTATCAGACGGATGACCAGCAGTTTGGCTATGAGAAACCTTTCTTTGTAGAAGAACTTTTCTACTACCCTTATTCCGACTGCGAAGACCGTGCAATCTTATTTTCTTACCTGGTAAAGAAGTTGTTGGGACTTGATGTCGTACTGTTGGATTATCCGGAACATATAGCTACCGCTGTCCGCTTCAATGGAAATGTCGGGGGTGATTATCTGATGGTAGGCGGGCAGAAATACACGGTTTGCGACCCGACTTATATCGGGGCATCCATCGGAATGACGATGCCGAGATATAAAACGGTAGCGGCAAAGGTGCTGAAATACTGATTTGTCTTTAGAACCATTTAATCTTCCTGAACCATACGAATGTCAGTGCCGATAGTGCGGCAGACAATAGGATGATGGTTACGAATGCATGTGGAAAGCTCTCCAGGTGTATGTCTACATTCATGCCGTAAAAACTGGCTATCAATGTAGGTATCATCAGCGTGATGGAAAGGCTTGTCATGCGTTTCATGATGGCGTTCACATTGTTGGAGATGATGGAGGCGAAGGCGTCCATTGTTCCCGTGAGGATGTCACTGTAGATATTCACCATATTGTACGCCTGCTTCAGTTCGATAACCACATCTTCCAGCAATCCGATGTCGAGATAATCCGTGTCCTGAAAGATTTTCTTTAGCCGTCCTATCATAACCTCGTTGCCACGGATGGAAGTATTGAAGTACACCAGTGCCTTTTGCAGTTTCATCAACTGAAGAAGGTCTTCGTTGCGGATGCTTTTTTCCAGTTCTTTCTCGGCGTTGGCTACATCATTGTTGATTTGCTTCAGGTATTTCAGAAACCAGACGGCGGAAGAGTGGATGAGCCGTAAAATCAAATCCAGCTTATTATTGACGACTATCGCTTTCCGGCGGGTATATTGGATGAAGTCCGGTATCAGTTCGGTGTGGTGATAACACACCGAAACGATAATGTTGTCGTTGGTGATGATGCCGATAGGAATGGTGATGAACGGGGTGCCATGCTGGTTGCTCTGCATCGGGATGCGCAGAATGGTTAGTAGCCAGTTGCCCTCCGTCTCCGTACGCGGGCGTTCATCGGTGTCGGCTATATCTTCGAGGAAGGACTCGGGAACTTTCATTTCTTGGGTGAGGAACTGGAAGTCGTTGTCATCCGGACATTCCACATTTACCCAGCAGTTGGGGCTCCATTCGGCTTTTTCAACAAAGCCGTTTTCGCTGTAGAGATACTTTCTCATCGTTTTGCCTCCTTTCTTTAAGTCCGAACAGAGGCACTGCGACCAACGTCTCCGTTCGCTTTATTGGTGGATACTATTGCACGTTCGTGGGTTTGAATCGTCCATACTTTTTTAATTTATGTTTTTAAGCGTGGCAAAAGTACACAAATCATTTGAAAGAGCACGCGTTAACCGTGTTTTTTTGTACCTTTGCGCCGGAAAATCAGTGCCTTTATAATAGGAAACGTTTTTCCGGTAATAAAGATTTTACAATTAAATTCTATTAATATTATGAGTAAGAAAGCCCTTTTAATGATTCTTGATGGCTGGGGTCTTGGCGATCAAGATAAAGACGATGTGATTTTCAATACACCTACTCCCTATTGGGACTCTTTGCTGGCCAGTTATCCTCACTCACAGTTGCAGGCAAGTGGCGAGAATGTAGGTTTGCCCGACGGACAGATGGGTAACTCCGAAGTGGGCCACCTCAATATTGGTGCCGGACGCATCGTATATCAGGATTTGGTGAAGATTAACCGCGCTTGTGCAGACGGTAGTATCCTGAAAAATCCTGAGATTGTTTCCGCTTTCTCTTATGCCAAAGAAAACGGTAAGAGCGTCCACTTTATGGGGTTGACTTCCAACGGTGGCGTACACAGCTCTTTCGATCATTTGTTTAAACTCTGCGATATTTCCAAGGAATATGGCATCGAGAATACTTTCATCCATTGCTTCATGGACGGTCGTGATACCGACCCGAAGAGTGGTAAAGGCTTTATCGAGCAACTGACTGCACATTGCGAAAAGTCTGCCGGTAAGATTGCCTCTATCGTAGGTCGTTTCTATGCAATGGACCGTGACAAACGTTGGGAACGTGTGAAAGTTGCCTACGACTTGTTGGTGAATGGTGAAGGTAAGGTTGCTTCCGATATGGTTCAGGCTATGCAGGAGTCTTATGACGAAGGCGTGACCGACGAATTTATCAAGCCGATTGTAAATGCTAATTGCGATGGTAAGATTAAGGAAGGTGACGTCGTAATCTTCTTCAACTACCGTAACGACCGCGCTAAGGAATTGACGGTTGTCCTGACCCAGCAAGATATGCCGGAACAAGGTATGCGCACTATCCCAGGTTTGCAGTATTATTGTATGACTCCGTATGATGCTTCATTCAAAGGCGTTCATATCCTCTTCGATAAGGAAAACGTTCAGAATACATTGGGCGAGTATCTGGCTGCTCAAGGTAAAACGCAGCTTCACATTGCCGAGACAGAAAAGTACGCACACGTTACGTTCTTCTTCAACGGTGGTCGTGAAACTCCGTATGATGCCGAAGAGCGCATCCTCGTTCCCTCTCCGAAGGTTGCCACTTACGACCTGAAACCGGAAATGAGTGCTTATGAAGTAAAAGACAAGTTGGTGGAAGCCATCAATACGAAGAAGTTCGATTTCATCGTTGTGAACTATGCCAACGGTGATATGGTAGGTCATACCGGTATCTACGAAGCTATCGAGAAGGCAGTAAAAGCCATCGACGAATGCGTGAAGGATACGGTAGAAGCTGTCAAGGCTAACGATTATGAGGTAATCATCATCGCCGACCACGGTAATGCCGACCACGCTCTGAACGAAGACGGCACTCCGAACACTGCCCACTCGCTGAACCCGGTTCCATTTGTTTACGTCACTGCAAACAAGGATGCAAAGGTTGAAAACGGTGTGTTGGCAGACGTTGCTCCTTCTATCCTGCACATCTTGGGTATGAAGCAGCCGGCTGAAATGACTGGTAAGGATTTGATAAAGTAAGTATATAGTTATATTTCAGGCACGGATTACGCGGATTTCACGGATTGATTAAAAGAATGCGTGTTGCCCGTAATCCGTGCCTTTTTGTGCTCTCAATAATTATGATTCAGATAGGAGATACAGTTATAAGTCTTGATGTGCTACGCGAGAAGTTCCTTTGCAACTTGGATGCTTGTAAGGGTGCGTGCTGCATTGAGGGAGATGCCGGAGCACCGGTGGAGCTGGAAGAAATAGAGAAACTGGAAGAGGTGTTACCTGTCATTTGGGAAGAACTTGCGCCCGAGGCACGTGCTGTCATAGATAAGCAAGGAGTAGTTTATACTGATAGGGAAGGGGATCTGGTTACCTCCATCGTCAATAACAAGGACTGCGTCTTTACCTGCTATGATGAGAAAGGCCGTTGCTATTGCGCCATCGAGAAGGCCTATCGGGAAGGGAAAGTAAACTTCTATAAGCCCGTGTCCTGCCACCTTTATCCGATTAGAGTAGGGGATTACGGAGTTTATAAGGCGGTGAATTATAACCGTTGGGATGTATGCAAAGCGGCAGTGCTGCTCGGGCAGAGAGAAAACCTCCCTGTATATAAGTTCTTGAGAGAACCACTGATACGTAAGTTCGGTGAAGATTGGTATGCCGAGTTGGAACTGGTTGCCGAAGAGATGAAGAAACAGAATATGCTGTGATGGATAAATGATAATTTAATGTGCTAATGTGATAAATATGCCAATGTGCTAATGCCTTGCGGCGTAATAGCGCAGCATACACATAGCGCAGCTAATTAGCACATTGGCATATTTATCACATTAGCACATTGCGAAGCTCCGCTTCGCCTGCTAAATTCCCATTTAGCATTCTACTATCTGAATTAGTCATAAGAAAAGCTCCGGTCAACAGGATTATCTTGTCCATCCGGAGCTTCTTCGTTGTAAGATGTGAGGTTGGTTAATAAAAACGTATATCAGAACTTCGCCCGGAGGGCGAGGTCCATGCTGTTTATGCATCGATATTTGCATACGTTGCATTCTTTTCAATGAAATCGCGGCGCGGGCCTACATCTTCACCCATCAGCATGGAGAAGATATAATCGGCTTCGGCTGCATTCTCAAGATGTACTTGTTTCAGCATACGGTTCTCCGGGTTCATGGTCGTCTCCCACAACTGTTCCGGGTTCATTTCACCCAAACCTTTGTAGCGCTGGGTGTGGATGGCATTTTCCGAACCGCCGCCATATACGTCGATAAACTTCTGGCGTTGCTGTTCTGTCCAGCAATACTCTTTCACCTTGCCTTTCGTACAAAGATAAAGCGGCGGAGTAGCAATGTACAGATATCCCTGCTGGATGACCTGCGGGAAGTAACGGAAGAAGAGCGTCATAATCAGCGTGTCGATGTGAGAACCATCGACGTCGGCATCGGTCATGATGATAACCTTCTTGTAGCGCAATTTATCTATATTCGCCTCTTTGCTGTCTTCGTTGTCCACACCGAAGCGGATGCCCAGCGCCTGAATGATATTGTTTACTTCATCGCTTTCGAATGCTTTGTGCCACATGGCCTTCTCCACATTCAAAATCTTACCGCGAAGCGGCAGGATAGCCTGGAATGCACGGTTACGTCCCTGCTTGGCCGAACCGCCTGCCGAGTCACCCTCGACGAGGAACAATTCGCATTCTTCGGGATCCTTGCTGGAGCAGTCCGCCAGTTTACCCGGCATACCGCCACCCGACATCGGAGACTTGCGTTGTACGGACTCGCGCGCCTTGCGGACGGCAATACGTGCCTGCGCAGCCAGTATCACTTTGTCCACAATCATCTTGGCTTCCTTCGGATGCTCCTCCAGATAGTAGGAGAGGGCCTCGCCCACAGCCTGGTCTACGGCACCCATCACCTCATTGTTGCCGAGCTTCGTCTTGGTTTGTCCTTCAAACTGCGGTTCCGCCACCTTGATAGAGATAACTGCGGTCAGTCCTTCGCGGAAGTCATCACCGGCAGTCTCCACTTTCGCCTTTTCCATCATCTTGTTGTCCTCGGCATATTTCTTCAGCGTACGAGTCAGTGCGCGGCGGAAACCTGCCAGGTGCGTACCACCTTCGATGGTATTGATATTGTTTACATACGAGTGTATGTTCTCATTATAAGAGGTGTTGTACATGATGGCCACCTCTACCGGCGTGCCTTGCTTCTCCGTGTTGATGTAAATCACATCGTTCATGAAGTGCTCGCGGGAGGAGTCTACGTAGCGGACAAATTCCTTCAAACCTTCCAGCGAATGGAATACTTCGCTTCTGAAGTTACCTTCTTCATCTTTCTCGCGGAGGTCCGTCAGGGAGATTTTGAGGCCTGCGTTCAGGTAAGCCAACTCACGCATACGGGTAGCGAGGGTGTCATAGCTGTAAACAGTCTCCGTGAAGATAGTGTCGTCCGGCCAGAACTGTTGGCGCGTACCAGTGATGTCCGTCGTGCCCACTTCTTTCACGGAATATAGCGGATGACCGCATTCGTATTCCTGCTGATAGATTTTCCCGTTGCGGAAAATCTGCGTAGTCATGTGTGTAGACAAAGCATTCACGCACGATACACCGACACCGTGCAAACCGCCGGAAACCTTATAAGAACCTTTATCGAACTTACCACCGGCATGGAGCACAGTCATAACAACTTCCAGTGCGGATTTCTTTTCCTTTTCGTGGTAATCCACCGGAATACCGCGTCCGTTGTCCTGCACGGTGATGGAGTTGTCCTCATTGATTGTTACTTCGATGTGGTCGCAACAACCGGCGAGTGCTTCGTCGATAGAGTTGTCCACAACCTCATAAACCAAGTGGTGAAGTCCTTTGAAACTAATGTCTCCAATATACATTGCGGGACGCTTTCTTACCGCTTCCAAACCTTCCAGAACCTGGATGTTCTCGGCAGAATAGCTCTCGCTATTATTGGATTGAATTTGTTCTTCAGTCATATTCTATTTTTCCTTTTGTAATAACAGAGCAAATATAGTGAAATTTCTTGAGACACGATGCGAAACAAACGGATAAATTTGACCGGTTTACAGCTTTTTAGCACCGGAGGGAGGGGAAGGCGAACCCGCTTGCAGAAGGGCTTTAGCGTATATGCAGAATACAGAAAGGCCGGACTAAAAAGTCCAGCCTCTTATCTCTTATACTACGTGTTCTGCTTAACCCAGCTTGTTGATATAAATCGCCAACTTGGACTTCAAGTTGTTCGCTTTATTCTTGTGGATTACATTGGTCTTTGCCAATTTGTCCAGCAACTTAGTGATGCCCGGATACATAGCAACTGCCTCAGTTTTATCTGTAGTAGCGCGAAGCTTACGAACAGTATTTCTCATGGTCTTACCATAGTATCTGTTGTGAAGTCTTCTTGTCTCTTCTTGTCTGATTCTCTTCAGTGATGATTTGTGATTTGCCATCTCGACTAATCTTTTTTAATTCGTTTATCTTTTTAATTGTAGCCCGTGGGGGAATCGAACCCCCCTTTCAAGAATGAAAATCTTGCGTCCTAACCGATAGACGAACGGGCCATCCTGTGGTGAGCGTTTCCGCTCTTGCAATCGACATTCCTTTCGTTTGCGGATGCAAAGGTAGTAACTCTTTTTGAATTGACAAAATATTCTCTAGAAAAAATTGAAACATATATAACCCAATCCCTCCAGATGCTTGCTTTTTCTTCTGATTATCAGAGGGATAATAGCTTTCATTTTTTTACTAATCCGCCTTATTTTTTATTCCTCTTCGATAATTTCTTTCGTTTCGGTCTTTTTTTGTAGCTTTGTTATCGGATTATAACCGGATAAAGCATCGGATATGTTGCAGAAAACGCTGGGGATTGTGCTGCACACCTTGAAATACAAAGATAGTTCCATCATTGCAGATATCTATACGGAGGTGTCCGGCAGGGCTTCTTTCTTGGTATCCATCCCCTGTTCGCGCAAGGCGACGGTGAAGTCGGTACTGTTTCAGCCGTTGGCATTGGTGGAGTTGGAGGCCGATTTCCGTCCGAATGCTACTATATATAAGGTAAAGGAAGCGAAGTCACTCCATCCTTTTGCCACTATTCCCTACGACCCTTATAAGACGGCTATCGCTCTTTTTCTGTCGGAGTTTCTTTATCGTGCCGTGCGCGAGGAGGCCGAAAACCGTCCGTTGTTTGCTTATTTGTACCATTCCGTTATCTGGCTGGACGAGTGCCGGTCGGGGTTTGCCAATTTCCATCTGGTGTTTCTCATGCGCCTGTCGCGCTTTCTGGGACTGTATCCCAACTTGGAGGACTATCAGCGTGGCGACTATTTCGACTTGCAGAACGCTTGCTTCACTCCGCTTCGCCCGCAGCTCCATTCCAATTATATAGGGCCCGAGGAGGCTTCGCGCCTGACGGGGCTGATGCGGATGAATTATGAAACGATGCATCTCTTTGCCATGAACCGCGCGGAGCGTGCGCGTTGCCTGGCGATAATGAATGAGTTCTATCGTCTGCACTTGCCCGATTTCCCCGTTCTAAAGTCGCTTGAAGTATTGAAGGAACTGTTTGATTAGTCTCTTCGTCTCTGCATTCCTTTCGCTTTCTCCCAGGAGAAGCGTTCGTTTCCAAGCAGGGGCACTCTCGTTTCCACGTAGAGAAACGCCAGTTCCCACGTGCGGAAACTGCAGTTCCCATTAGAGGAAACGGGCGTTCCCATTAGGGGAAACTGTAGTTCCCATTAGGAGAAACCGGCCTTTCCTGGGAGTGGGAAACTTCGGGCCCTTGCTACTTCGGGAGAAATGAGTACGAGAAAGCCGTATTTCAAGCGTTTTATCCCTTCGATGATGAAAGGGTATGCGCTTGAAATACGGCTTTTTGAAATGCGGCTGGTGCTTTCTTATCCCAGCAGTTCCTTTACTTTGGCCGAGATGGCACGTCCTTCGGCAAGTCCGGCGAGCTTCTTGCTGGCTACGCCCATCACCTTACCCATATCTTTGTCACCGGCGGCTCCTGTTTCGGCAATGATTTCCTTCAAGGCAGCTTCCAGTTCTTCGGGCGTCATCTGCTTGGGCAGGTAGGCTTCCGTCACCTTCACCTGCGCCAGTTCTTCGTCTGCCAAGTCCTGGCGTCCTTGCTCTATGTAGATAGTGGCGGCGTCTTTACCCTGCTTTGTCAGTTTCTGAATAATCTTCAATGCATCGGCATCGCTCAAAGTATCATTGGCTCCCGGAGCCGTCTTGGCTTCGAGGAATACCTTCTTTATGTTTCTCAAAGTCTCCAAAGCCACTTTGTCTTTGGCTTTCATTGCGGTTTTAATGTCTTCGCTGACTCTTTCAAATAAATCCATAATAATTATTGTTAACCCCCCCCGTCCCCCTAAAGGGGAAGGAGGATGGTTTTGTATTTCATTAGAAAGTAATCACTCCCCCTTCGCTTCCTTCCGTTCCCTGCGCCTCTTCGGCGGCAAGCATTCCGGCTTCTTCGGCTTTCGCCTTGATGGTGGCGAGGGTGCTCTTGTCGCGGGAGTAAGTCGGACTGTTCTCCACCATACCGATGATGTCGGCGTTGTCCAAATCTTCGGGGTTGAAGATGTAGATGTGACGGCGGCGGGTACGCTGGTATTTGGCATTGGCATCCTTGCCGTAGTATACTTCGCGGCGGCTGCGCTTCTGTTCTTCTTCCTCCTCCAGCTCGGCAAGGCGTTTCTGCTCTTCGGCGGTGCGCTGAATGATGCGGTCGTCCATTTCCTTCATGTGGATGTCCTGGATGCCGAAACCGGTGGCAAGCAGGGTAATCTTTACCTTCTGCTCCAGTTTGTCGTCGATGGCCATGCCGAACTTGGTTTCGAAGTCGCGGCTGAAGCGGTTCATGAACTCCTTTACCTCGTCCATTTCGCTCATCATCAGCTTGTGCTTTGCGCTGTAGGAGATGTTGAGCAATACTTTCTTGGAGTTGAAGATGTCGTTGTTGTTCAACAACGGAGAGTGCTGGGCGTTCTGGATGGCCACGCTGACGCGGCTTTCGCCTTCGCCGTAGCCGGTACTCATGATAGCGACGCCACCGTCTTTCAGTACGGTCTTCACGTCGTTGAAGTCGAGGTTCACCTTTCCGTGCAGGGTGATGATTTCGGCAATGCTCTTGGCGGCTATCGAAAGCGTGTCGTCCGCTTTGTCGAAAGCGTCGTCTACGGAGAGTTCGCTGTATATCTCGCTCAGCTTTTCGTTGTTGATTACCAGCAAGGCATCTACGTGTTTGCTGATTTCCTCCACACCGTCCAGTGCCTGGTCTATCTTCTTGTCGCCTTCCCAACGGAACGGGATGGTGACGATGCCAATCGTCAGGATATCCAATTCCTTGGCGGTCTTGGCGATGATAGGTGCGGCGCCCGTACCTGTTCCACCGCCCATTCCAGCGGTGATGAACACCATCTTGGTGCCGTCGTTCAGCATATTCTTGATGTCCTCGATACTTTCTTCAGCAGCCTTGCGGGCGCGTGCGGGACGATTTCCTGCACCCAGTCCCTCTTTGCCGAGTTGCAGCTTCACCGGCACGGGAGAGTCTTTCAACGCTTGGTTATCTGTGTTGCACAGCACGAACGTCACGTCGTGTATGCCTTCCCGGTACATGTGGTTCACGGCATTGCCGCCACCACCACCCACGCCGATTACTTTGATAATCTTCGGTGAATCGGTAGGGAAATCGAATTGTACTATCTCGTCCATAACTCTTATATTGTAAGTTCTTGGGAATTATTGCATTTTATCTTTATCATCATCGAACAGCTCTTTGGTGAAGGTATCTATCTTAGACTTCCACCAACTGGGCTTGTTCTTCTTCTCTTCATCGCGGTGGCGCTTTTCCTCATCTTTCCTCTTCTTCTCTTCTTCGCGGCGGCGCTTCTCTTCCTCGTCACGCTTCTTGCGGTTTGCTTCTTCCTGCGCAATCAGGTCGACATCGTCTGCAAACATATTCTTGGGCTCTGTCGGAGCAGCGGCAGGCTGTGCGGGTTTCACTTCCTGCAAGCAGCAGTTTTCATTGCCGGCGGCAAGCAGTCCCAGCAGGGTGTTCTGTATCCCGTCCTTGTTCAGTGCATCGCTCTGTCCGTGAACGGCATTGTGCACGAACTTCATCGTTCTGATTTTCTCCGCCTTGTTCAGTTTGCGGAAGGCTTCTTCCAGATGCTTCAGGTTTGCACCGCCACCGGTCAGCACGATGCCCGAGAGCAGCTTGTCCTCGTAGCCGGAGAGTTGCAACTGGTTCCATACGTTGGCCAGGATTTCCTCTACGCGGGCTTCGACGATGCTGTTCAGTGTTTCCAGTTTGATGGTGCGTCCGTCTTCCAGTGTGCACACGGCGGGCGTTTCCCCGTCTCCTTCTTCTTCATAGAGGGCATCACCGTATTGCAGTTTCAGCTTTTCGGCATCTTCTTCCTCCATCTTCAGCGAAGCGATGTCGCGGGTGATGTTGTTTCCGCCCAGCGGCAATACGCTCAAGTAGCGGAGGATATTGTTCTTGTAGACAGCAATGGTGGTGGTGTCCGCACCGAAGTCCACCAACGCACAGCCCGAGCGCATTTCGTTTTCCGTCAGCACGACGTTTGCCAATGCTATCGGGGCGATGAGCAAGTCGGCTATCGTCACCTTTGCCAGTTCGAAGCTGTGTTCCAGGTTTTTCTTGAGCGAGGCGCGGGCCATGATGTTCAGGAATTGTCCTGTGATGTGCTGCCCTGCCACGCCCACCGGGTCGGCTTGCAGGTTATTGTCTATCTGATATTCCTGGGGGGCTACATCCAGCACGCTCATGTCGGCCAACGGCACTTCGAGGTTCTCGTCGCAAATGGAGTCTATCAACTCTTGCGAAATGATGCCTTCCTCCTCAAGCGTGCGGCTTACTGCGTTCTTTACCGTGCGCAATGACTGTCCGCCGATGCCTACATATACCTTGGCAATGGAACTATCCAACTGGCTTTCCAGCTTGTTGACAATGGAAGTCAGTGCTTGTGCGGTCTTGTCGATATTGTAGATGACCCCCTTGCGGATGAACGAGGAGGCATCTTCGCGTGCATAAGCCAACACCTGAATACTTCCGTCACTGCCCTTCTTCCCGGCAATACCGGAAATCTTGGAAGAGCCTAATTCAATAGCGGCGATAAAATCTGTTGTTGCCATATCTTTCTCTTAATTATGTTTTCATTTACAATTTACCATTTACAATGTACAAATGTGCACAATCACGCTGCATAGCAAATTGTACTTTGTACATTGTAAATTGTACTTTATTTCTCTTTCTTCGTGCAGATAATCTGGTTACTGAATTCAACGTTGATGCGGGAATATTTGTTCCAGCCCACCTTGTTTAATCCTTTTTCGTAGAATTTCCGCAAACGTTTCAGCTTTAGTTCAAAGCCGTCCAGTTTTCCGAGATAGACGGTGTGGTCGCCTACGCGTGGCACCAGTTCTATATTTCTGCCTGGCAATACATGGATTTGCTCAATCTGTGCATTCCAAAACGAATTATTCTGCAAAAATACACCAAACTTATATAAATCCCTCATGGCAAACGACTTTTCTACGTTTCCGGTCACAATAGCGAGGTGCGCCACGCACTTTGCATCGGGCGGCATCACGGTACCTTTGTTGTCCAGATAATAGTTTTCGCCGTTGCTGCTCATTATTCTCAGGATGGGGATGCGCTGGGTTACTTCAACGCAGAGTTTTCCGCTCGGTGTCTTGTAGCATTCCACCCGGTCGATGAGCGGATGGTTGGACAGCGTCTCTTCCAGTGTCTTGGCGAGGATGCGGTCCATCTTCTTGCCGATGGGGCTGATGCCTTTCTTCTCCAGCATGGCGATTACTTCCTTTTTCGTGATGAAGCCGGCATACACCGTGTCTTTGACGATTAGTTCCACGTCGTGGCACATCTGCCCGGCCGGCTTGCGGTTGAAGGCGGTGACAGCCACTACCAGATAGGCGGTGACGAGTAACAGGACGATAAAAAGTAGAATCCGTTTCAGCATATTCTTACATTGCGTTTATTCTTTACATCTAACTTTCAACTTTCAACTCTCAACTTTCAACTCCCCAAGAATTTTAGTTATCTCAGATACATAGTTATCCAGGTCACCGGCTCCCAGGAGAATAACTACTTCGAGGTCTTTCTTCTGTGAAAGCAGGTTCAGTATATCTTCTTTCTTGCAGATGTACTTCTCGATGCCCGGGCGCAGGTTGCCGTAAATCAACTGGCTGGTGACACCGGGAACGGGCTGTTCGCGTGCCGGGTAAATCTCCGTCAGGATTACCTCGTCCGCCAGCGAGAGGCTGTCGGCAAAGTCTTTGTAGAAGTCGCGGGTGCGGGTATAGAGGTGGGGCTGGAAGATAGCGGTAATCCTTCTGTCCTGATATAACTCGCGGATGGACTTCGCACTCTGCGCAATCTCGGCAGGATGGTGGGCGTAGTCGCTGAGGAATACAATCTTATCCGTCTTCAACTTGAAGTCGAAGCGGCGGTCTACTCCGCGGAAACTGGCCATACCTTGCTTGATTTCTTCGTCCGTCACTCCGTTCAGGTGGGCAAGCGCCATGGCAGCCACACCGTTTTCGATGTTAATGCTGACGGGTACGCCCAGTTGTATGTCGTTGATGCGGGTGTCCGGGGCTACGAAGTCGATAAAGATTTCACCGTTTCCGATGCGGATGTTCTCGGCATGGAAGTCGCCTTTGTTGCGGGAGTAGGTGTAAGTCTTTACACCCGGTTGCACGTCCGGTTTCATCGTTAGTCCCTGGTGAATAATCAATGCGCCGCCCGGTTGGATGAGGGTGGTGTAGTGGCGGAAGCTCTCCAGATAGGCCTCCTCTGTGCCGTAAATATCCAAGTGGTCGGGGTCGGTGGCGGTGATGACGCTCATATACGGGGAAAGCCAATGGAAAGAACGGTCGAATTCATCGGCTTCGATAACCGTGTACGGGCTGGTTTGAGACAGGAACAGGTTGGTTCCGTAGTTCTTGGAGATACCTCCGAGGAAGGCGGTGCAACCTACGTGCGATTGGTGGAACAGATGGGCTGCCATTGTGCTCGTAGTGGTCTTGCCGTGAGTGCCGGCCACACAAAGCCCTTTGCTGCTGCGCGTAATTGTTCCCAACACCTGCGAACGCTTCTGTATCTCAAAACCGTTTTCACGGAAATAAACCAGTTCGGCATGTCCCTGCGGGATGGCGGGAGTGTATACGAC
Source organism: Bacteroides sp. (assembly GCA_021203515.1). Lineage (GTDB taxonomy): Bacteria > Bacteroidota > Bacteroidia > Bacteroidales > Bacteroidaceae > Bacteroides. The sequence goes on from JAJQAY010000097.1 coordinate 18,824, forward strand.
CAGCGTTGTTTCCTTATCTCTGCAATCCTTCGGGATGAGGTCGGTGCTCTCCTCATAATGTATCTGTGCGCCTTCCGTAATCAGATGCTCGGTCAGTGTGCTCGGTGTGCGGTCATATCCTGCCACGAACTTGCCTTTGGAAAGGAAGTAACGTATCAGGGCACTCATGCCGATGCCACCGGCACCTACGAAATAAACGGATTTGATTGTCTCTATATTCATCATTATACAATTTTTGAGCTATCTTAATTCTCCTCCTCCTGGGAGGAGGAGTACCCCGTAGGGGGAGGTGGTAGGTAAATAATGATACCTTATGAAAATGATAGGAATTATTTCTTTACCTACCACCCCGCCCTTTGGGCACCCCTCCTCCCCGAAGGAGGGGAGTTGAGATGGATTAGCTCTGTTCTTTTTTACTTTCTGTTATTTACTTATCAGTTTTAATACCTCTTTAGCAATAATCGTCGCCGAGTCGGGCAAAGCCAGTTTAGCTATATTCTCACTTAACTTCTTTAGTTTATCATTGTCTGCAACGGTTTCCAATGCTGTAGGAAGCAGTTTCTCCTGCGCCTCCGCATCTTTCATGTAGATGGCGGCCTCCTTATCTACCAGTGCCAGGGCATTCTTCGTCTGGTGGTCTTCCGCCACATTGGGCGAAGGCACCAGAATGACCGGCTTGTGCAACAAGCAAAATTCGGAAATGGAACCGGCGCCTGCACGCGAAATCACGAGGTCGGCAGCGGCATAGGCATTCGCCATGTTTTTAATGAAGTCTGTCACGTACAGGTTGGGAATGGCATTGATGTGCAGATGGTGCACTGCCTCTCCCGTTGCACTCGTAATTGCGTCTCTCACCTGCTCGATATATATCTTTCCGGTCTGCCAGATGAATTGTATGTCGCTGTTCTTCCGGATGGTTTCCAGTTCGGCGGTCAGCGTTTGGTTGATGGTGCGTGCTCCCAGGCTTCCTCCTAAGATAAGGATGGTTTTCTTTGCCGGGTTCAGCCCGAAAAACTGTATGGCTTCTTCTTGCGAAACGGCTTGTCCCAGTAAGTTCTGGCGCACCGGATTGCCGGTCATGATAATCTTGTCTGCCGGAAAGAACTTCTCCATGCCCTCGTAGGCCACACATATCTTGCAAGCCTTCTTCGCCAGCAGTTTGTTCGTTACACCCGCATAAGAGTTCTGTTCCTGTATCAGTGTAGGAACTCCCATCATCCCTGCCGTCTTCAGTGTCGGTCCGCTGGCATAGCCGCCTACGCCTACCGCCACTTGCGGCTGGAACTGCCTGATAATCTTACGCGCTTTCCATTGGCTGCGGGCCAGCTTTGCCAATACGGCGAAGTTCTTCCACAGCCGTTTGCGGTCGAAACCTGCTACCGGCAGTCCGATAATCCGGTAGCCGGCATCGGGCACACGCTGCATTTCCATGCGTCCCTCGGCGCCTACAAACAGAATTTCTGCGTCCGGACACAACTCCTTAATGGCGTTGGCAATGGATACGGCGGGGAAGATATGTCCGCCTGTTCCGCCGCCGCTGATGATGATGCGTGGCTTGTTATTTTTCGTTTCCATATATTTCTACTCTTCGAGATGTATTAAGTTTGTTTATTCAAATTCCGCATCGCTGTTCAGTATCTTGGCGGTCGGCTCGGCGGCGGTTTGGGCATCACTGTTTAGGCCTTCCTCGTCCGTACTTCCTGCTTCCACCTGCATCATAATCTGTGCATCGTGTTCCTTCTGCTCATCCAGTTTGGCGGTGTACCGGCTGACGCTCAGTATCATGCCGATATAGGCACAATTGATAAACGTGGAGGTTCCTCCCTTGCTGATAAGCGGCAAAGGCTGCCCTGTGACGGGTGCCAGGCCGACGGCTATCATCATATTGAATAGCGCCTGCGTAACTAACAGCAGGGCTATTCCCACAATAAGGAAAGCAGGGAAGGTGCGGTCGCATTTCTTGGCGATGCGTCCCACGCGCACCAGCAGGCAGATGTAGAGGAATACAACGATAATGCCGCCTACCAGTCCCAACTCTTCGACGATGATGGCATAGATAAAGTCGGAAAAAGCCTGGCTCAGGAAGTCGCGTTGCACGGAGTTACCCGGCCCTTTGCCCACTACATGACTGGTGGCAACGGCAATGCGGGCATGTGCCACCTGGCCGTCTCCTTCTATATCAAACTTGGCGGCGGGCACTTTCTCTTTATTGGTAAAGTCCGTGATACGGGCTTTTACGGTAGTAAAGCGGTGCCCCATCGGGATTTTTTCAAGCGTCTTGTTGGGCGTTATCAGCAGGAAAGAGACGAACAGGATACCGGCTGCAAGTATGCCACCTCCCAATATCAGCAGTTTCCTGGCAGGAATGCGTCCGATGAACATCATCAGGTAGACGGTGCTGAAAAGCAGCATCCCCGTCGAATAGTTCTCGGGTAAGATAAGCCCACAGACAATACAGGTGATAATCATAATGCGCTTGAAGGCTTTCGGACTGGCACCGTCTTCATCCTGTCCCTTCGAGAGAATGAAGGCGGTGACGATGACCACCGCCATCTTCGCTATCTCCGAAGGCTGGAATTGGAAGCCCATAAACGTCATCCAGCGGGCGGCACCATTCACACGATTGCCCGTAAAGAAGCCCATCAGCATGACAAAAGCCAGCAATCCGATAGAGATGGGAAGTAGGAAGACCGGGAATACCTGAAACCATTTATAAGGTATGTTGTGCACCAACACCACAATGACTGCACCCACCATCAGCAGGATGCTGTGTTGCGTAATCGGTCCCCAGTGGTCGCCGCTCTTATAAGTAAGCGTACTGGCGGCACTGAACACCTCTGTGATGGAGATGAGGCAAAGGACAAGGAAGATAATCCATATAACTTTGTCCCCTTTGAATATGCTTTTTAATAAATCCAACTCTTTGAGAATTAATAATTAAAAATTAAAAATTAGAGGGCGCGGACGCATTCCTTAAATTGGTCGCCACGGTCTTCGTAGCTCTTGAAAAGGTCGAAGCTCGCACAGCAGGGGCTGAGTAATACGGTTTCACCTTTCTTTGCCAAATTGAAAGCTGCTTCTACGACCTCTTTCATGCCGGTTTGCACGTCGGCTACGGGCAGGCCGAAGCGGTCGAAGAAGTCGTGTAGCTTCTCGTTGTGCAGTCCCAGATATACAAGGGCCGAACACTTCTCGCGCACGAGGTCTTCTATCTCGGTGTAGTCGTTGCCTTTGTCCTTGCCGCCCAGGATGAGTACGGTTTTGGTAGTCATGCTCTGCAAGGCGTACCAGCAGGAATTGACGTTGGTGGCTTTGGAGTCGTTGATGAACTGTACGCCGCGCACGGTTGCCACTTTCTCCAGGCGGTGCTCCACGCCTTTGAAGTCGGACAATGCCTTGCGGATGTCTTCTTTCTTGATGCCTGCCAGGTTGGCGGAAATGCCGGCAGCCAGTGAGTTATATAAGTTATGTGTACCGTGCAATGCCAGTTCCTCCTGTTCCATGTTGAAGGCGATGGGCTCGTTGATTTCCACCTCTCCGTCTTCTACGTAGGCGATGGCTCCGTCTTCTTTTACCGCAGCAAAGGGGTAGGGATGTGCTTTCAAGCCATGCTTGTCCAACTCTCTGCGGATAATGGGGTCATCGCTCCAATAGATAAAGGCATCCTCCGAAGTCTGGTTCTGTATGATGCGGAACTTGGCATCCACATACTTTTGCATGCAGTGGTCGTAGCGGTCCAGGTGGTCGGGAGTGATGTTCATCAATACGGCAATGTTGGCACGGAACTTATACATATTGTCCAGTTGGAAAGAGCTCAACTCGATAACATAATAATCGTGCTTTTCCGTAGCTACCTGCAGGGCGAGGCTGTTTCCGATGTTGCCTGCCAGTCCTACATTCAGCCCCGCACTCTCGAAGATGTGGTAAATGAGCGAAGTAGTGGTAGTCTTGCCGTTAGAACCGGTGATACAAATCATCTTGGCATCCGTATAGCGTCCGGCAAACTCTATCTCGGAAATGATAGGAGTTCCCTTCTCTTTCAGTTTCAGAATAAGCGGGGCATCGTTGGGGATGCCGGGGCTTTTCACCACTTCGTCGGCATTGAGAATTAACTCTTCCGTGTGGCGTCCCTCTTCCCAAGCAATATCGTACTTGTTCAGTAGTTCTTTGTATTTATCCTTAATGGCGGACATGTCGGAGACGAACGTGTCGAAACCTTTCACCTTGGCGAGTACGGCAGCGCCTGCGCCGCTTTCACCTGCTCCTAAAACTACAATTCTACTCATATTATTTGATTTTAGATTTCAGATTTCAGATTTCAAGTTTGCCGTCAGACAACAGCTTGAAATTTGAAATCTAAAATCAGAACTCTATTTTTATCTTATCTTCAACGTTATAATCGTTATTGCCGCCAGCACGATAGTCGCAATCCAGAAGCGGACGGTAATCTTTGATTCGTGAAACAACTGGTTAGGCTTGGTAAACACCACCTTGCATCCCGGCTCTATCAGGTTCATACCCGTGCGGAAGTGGTCGTGTATCGGCGTCCGCTTGAAGAGGCGCTGTTTCACGCCTTTCCGCTTGCCTGCTTTATAGTAAACGCGCTGCATGATGACCGACAAATTCTCTACGAGGAATATACCGCAAAGAATGGGAATTAGCAGCTCTTTATGAATGATAATGGCGTATACGGCAATGATGCCGCCGATGGTGAGGCTACCCGTATCTCCCATGAATACTTGTGCCGGATAGGCGTTGTACCAGAGGAAACCGATTAGCGCACCGATAAAGGCGCAGATAAAGATTACCAACTCTTCCGAGCCGGGGATGTACATGATGTTCAGGTAGCCGGCATACTCGATGTGACTGGATACATACGCCAATATACCCAGCGTCAGTCCGATAATGGCGGAGTTGCCTGCTGCCATGCCGTCCATGCCGTCGTTTAGGTTGGCACCGTTGGAAACGGCGGTAACGACAAAGATGGTGATGATAACGAACAGCACCCAGCCTACTGTCTGTGCATGTTCGCCCATAAAGCCTACAAGGTCGAAATAGTCGAAGTTATTGCTCTTGAAGAACGGAATAGTGGTCTGCGTAGCCTTGATTTCTTTGGCGGCGTGCACTACTTCTATCTGTCCGTCCGGCTTTTGTATTTCAATGTTTTCGCGGATAACGACCTGCGGGCTGAGGTAAAGCGTCAGTCCCACAATCAGTCCCAAACCTACCTGCCCGATAATCTTGAACTTACCGTGCAGTCCTTCTTTGTCTTTCTTGAATATCTTGATGTAATCGTCGGCAAATCCCAACGAACCCAGCCAGATAGTGGTGATGAGCATCAATATCATATAGACATTGTTGAGTTTGCCCAACAACAGGCAAGGAATGAGTATAGCGAATATAATGATAACCCCGCCCATACTCGGTACGCCTACTTTGTTTACTCCGAACGGGTCGATGCTGGCATCCCGCTGTGTTTCGGTGATTTGCTTCCTTTTGAGCAGGTCAATGAACTTGTCACCCCAGATGCTCGAAATGAGTAGCGACAGAATGATAGCCATCAATGCCCTGAATGATGTATAGCCGAACATACCCGCACCGGGGAAGTCAAATTTATCTAGCCATTGAAATAAGTAGTATAACATATTTTTATTAGTGATTAGCGATTAGTGATTAGCGATTAGTGATTAGCGATTAGTGATGAGTGATTAGTTGGGAGTGATTAATGATTAGTGATTACCAGCCACTAATCACTAACCACTAATCACTAATCACTCTTTCTATTGTCTCTTTATCGTCAAAGTGATGCTTCACCCCTTTAATCTCCTGATAATTCTCATGCCCTTTGCCGGCAACCAGGATAACATCACCCGGTTGTGCCAGCATACAAGCGGTTTTGATGGCCTCTTTGCGGTCTGCAATGCTGATGGTCTTCTGCATATCGTCTTTGTTCAGGCCTGCCAACATATCGTTGATAATGTCCTGCGGTTCCTCAAAGCGCGGATTATCGGAGGTGATGATGACGCGGTCGCTCAGGCGGGCGGACTCTTTCGCCATAATGGGGCGTTTGCCCTTGTCGCGATTGCCGCCGGCGCCTACCACGGTGATTACTTTACCTTTTCCTTCCAATACTCCGTGAATGGCATTCAGCACATTAACCAACGCATCCGGTGTATGGGCATAGTCCACGATGGCAGTAAAGCCCTTCGGCGAACGGATGGCATCAAATCTTCCGGCTACCGGTTGCAAGGTACTGAGGGCTACCAACACGTCTTCTTCTTTCTTGCCCAGCAATACAGCGGCACCGAATACGGCGAGAAGGTTGGAAGCATTGAACTTTCCGATGAAATGCACGGCCAGCTCATGGTTATTGAAATCGAGCAGCATACCTTCAAAATGAGACTCCAACACTTTGCCTTTGAAGTCGCTGAGGCTACGCAGAGAGTAAGTATATACTTTAGAACGTGTGTTCTGAGTCATTACCAAGCCGTTCTTGTCGTCTAGGTTCGTCAGGCTGAATGCACCTTTGGGCATATCATCGAAGAATTTCTTTTTAGCTTTGAGGTAATTCTCCACGGTCTTGTGATAGTCCAGATGGTCGCGGGTCAGGTTGGTGAAGATACCTCCTGCAAACTTTAATCCGCTGATGCGCTTCTGGGCGATGGAGTGGGAGCTGACTTCCATAAATGCGTATTTGCATCCGGAGTCTGCCATTTCACCCAGCAGGCGGTTCAGGGTAATAGGGTCGGGAGTGGTATGTTCGGTGGGTATGGGCTGGTCATCGATGTAGTTGCATACGGTAGAAATCAGTCCGACTTTATATCCGAAATAGCGGAAGGTATTATATAATAAGGTAGCGATAGTCGTTTTTCCGTTTGTTCCGGTCACGCCCACCAACTCCATTTTGGAGGTGGGGTCGCCATAGAAAGTTGTTGCCACTTTGCCTACGGCACTTTCGCTGTCTTTCACCAGAATGTAGGTAAGTTCGCTGACAAGCGTCTCCGGCATTTCCTCGCACAGCACTGCGACAGCACCCTTTTCGATGGCAGCCGGAATGTAGGCATGTCCGTCGGTCTGCGTGCCGCGCATAGCCATGAACAAATGTCCGGGAGCTACTAAACGGGAGTCGATATTCACCCCTGTTATCTCTTTCTCCGTACTGCCGATAATCTGTATCGGTTGTATCGCTTTTACTAGTTCGCTTAGTTTCATACTTTATATATATAATAATGTATATTCTATTATTTCTGTAGCGTCAACGCTATTGTCTGTCCTTTCACTAATCTGTTTCCACTGGGGGTGGACTGGTTCTTCACCCGTCCCACACCGCTGAGCCTTACTTTTAGTCCCTTGCTCTCCAACAGATAGACAGCATCTTTGGCTCCCATGCCGATAACGTTGGGAACCACCGTACCCGAACCGGGCTTTTGACCTTGCAGGATAACGGCTGACGGAGCTGCCTGGGTATGTCCCCATAACTCCTTGCCCTTCTGCTCCTCAAACTGCTTTTGCGTAGGAACATTCAGTATATTCAGTACTTGTAGCGCTTCATTCATCTCTCCGGCTTTCACCGCAGGAATTACGTTCGTCGTACTGTCTATGGCGTTGCGGATGTCGAACCGCAGGTTCTTGGCGTACACTCTTTCGGCAATCTTTCCGAATACGCTACCTGCCATTGCACCTCCCGACGGCATACCTTTGTTTATCTGGATGGAAACGATGCAGCTATACTTCGGCTTCTCGGAGGGGAAATATCCGCAGAAGCTGACCAAGTGATTGCGCACACCTGATTTATATCCGGCAGCTCCTTGCGATACTTGGGCGGTTCCCGTCTTGCCCGATACGTGGAACTGCTTGCTTCCGGCGGATTTTGCCAAGCCTTCGCTCACAACTTTTTCCAGGATAGTCTGTATCTGCCCCAGCGTGCGGTCGGAGCATATCTTGGAATTGATTACTTCCACCGGAAATTCTTCAACGGTTTCTCCATTCTTGACGGCATGGGTCACGAAGCGTGGACGAACCATTACACCGTTGTTGGCAATGGCGTTATAGAATGTCAGGACGTTGAGCGGCGGAATTTGTGTTTCATATCCGATACTCATCCACGGCAGGGTGGTTTTGGCAAAATAGCGCTCTTTGGGTCCCCGGATGTTCGGTTTTCCTTCTCCGGCTATTTGCAGGTGCAGCGGCTGGTCGATGCTCATGCGGCGCAGTCCGTCAATGTATTTCTGCGGATTGTTCTTATAGAAATCGTCGATGATGGTGGAAACGCCTATGTTGGAGGAAACTTCCAAAATCTTGGTGACGTTTATCACGCTATAGCCGCCCTTATACCAGTTCCAGTCTTTCATGTCGCGCCCATACATGCGCTTCACTCCTTTACCGGTGTCCACCGTGTAGTCGGGCGTGATTTTTCCGTCTTCCAGCGCCACCATGATAGAGGCGGTCTTGAAGGTAGAACCGGGTTCCATCATGTTGCTGATGGCAAGGTTGCGCATTTCGTAATATCTTCCGTCTTTGGCTCGCTCCATGTTTACAATGGCCTTGACGTCGCCCGTCGCTACATCCATCAGTACGGCTACGCCCCATACGGCTTCCAATTCCGTCAACTTGTCCACCAGTGCTTTTTCGCAAATATCCTGCATGTCTACATCGAGCGTGGTGATGATGTCGCAGCCGTCCACCGGCGGGATGTCGACAATGTTAAGGTATTTATTCATCACCTTTTGGCGGTGGGTGATGCCGTTGCGTCCTTTCAGCAAGGTATCGAAGGCAAGTTCTATACCGTTCTTTGCTCCCTGTGCAGTGTCGGCATAGAGGTCTCCGAGCGTGCGGGCCGCCAAAGAGCCGAAGGGTTTTTTACGTTGGTTGTAGGCCAGTTCATGGAAGCCGCCTCTGTATTTGTTCAGGTTGAATACCGGCAAGCGTTTGGCCTCTTTATACTGGATATAAGAAATGCGTTTGGGGTAAATCAGATAGTTGCGACTCCCTTTCTTGCGGCCTTGCAACAAGTGTTTCTTAAATTCGGCGGCACTTTTGTCGGGAAATATCCGGTGCAGTCCTTCGCATATTTCTCCGAGATGATTGATGAACATCGTATCTTTCTTTTCACCGCCCGCTTTGAAGTCCATGTAAATGCGGTATTCCGGCAGCGAACTTGCCATCAGTTTCCGGTCTGCCGAAAGGATATTGCCGCGATTGGGTTTTACCGTTACGTTCTCCTTTACGAAACGGTCTGCCACGTCTTGCCAGTATTGTCGTTCGGCGAACATGATGACAGCGCCTTTCACGATAATAGCTACTCCTATCAGTGCCATCACAAGGACAACGAAGAAGTAACGGGTCATTATATTTTTCTTGTTTACTGCCATTTCTTTTATTTAGTTGACGAGGTTTCTGTTGACGAGTTAACGAGTCGTTGCGTCTCCTTGTCTCCTTGTTTCCTTGTCTCCTTGTTAACTATTTTATTAAATAAGGCGGATTGGTCGAAGTCTGCAAGTCACTCTCTTTAGTAGCGATGTATTCTTCGATACGCGATTGCCGGCTTCTCTCCATCAACTCCGAGCTACGGGTCAGGTCATCGTACTTGATGTCTATCAGTTCTTTCTTCAATCGGTCTATCTCAATCATTTGTTGTTGGCAAGCATAGCGGTTGTGGATATAAAACAGGATAAGCACCATGATAAGCACCAGCAACTTCGTCTGCCGGCGGAAAAAGTCTGTGGCAAGAATATCGCCACCGATGATGTTCTTCAGTGAAGTCCGCTTTTTCGTCTTCTTCGTCTTCTTGCTTTCCTCTTCCATCTTAACTTTCAACTTTCAATTTTTTCGCTATTCTCAGTTTCGCGCTTCGCGAACGCGGATTGCGTTCTATCTCGGCTTCGCCCGGAACAATCACCTTGTTGTTTACCAACCGGAAAGGAGTCTGCACATTACCGAAAAAGTCCTTTTCGATTTTGCCTTCCACGTTTCCGGTCTTCATGATATTCTTCACCATGCGGTCTTCGAGGGAGTGGTAAGTGATTACCACCAGTCGTCCGCCCGGTTTCAGTGCTTCGGTTGCAGCATACAACATCTCTTTCAATGCTTCCATTTCCTGATTGACCTCGATGCGTAATGCCTGGAACACCTTGGCAAGCTCTTTCTTCTCCCGTTCCCGTCCGAAGAGCGGTTTGATGATTTCCAGAAACTCACCGATGGTAGTTACCTTTTGCGTGGCGCGTGCCTTCACAATGACCGCTGCCAGCTTACGGCTGTTTTTCAGTTCGCCATACAGATAGAAGATGTCTGCCAGGCGTTCTTCGTTATACGTGTTTACGATGTCGGCGGCAGTAAGCCCGGCACGCTTGTTCATGCGCATGTCCAGCGCCCCGTCGAAGCGGAAAGAAAAACCGCGTTCGCTGTCGTCAAAATGATGGGATGATACACCGAGATCGGCAAGGATAGCATCCGCCTGCTCGATGTCGTGGTAGCGCAGGAAGTTGTGTAAATACCGGAAGTTGCTACGTACAAATGTAAAGTGCGGGTCGTTCACGATGTTCCGTTCTGCATCTTCATCCTGGTCGAACCCCAATAGTCTTCCGCCATTGCCCAGGCGGGACAGTATCTCGCGGGAGTGCCCGCCGCCGCCAAACGTCACGTCTACATACGTTCCGTCCGGACAGATGTTCATTCCGTCAACACTCGGCATCAACAGCACCGGAATATGATATGTTACCTCTTCTTCTTTCATCTTATTCTTCTTTTATTGCGCAGCCAACTTTCAACTCTCAACTTTCAACTCTTTCATCGCTTCTTGTAGTGCCATCCCGAAATCTCCGGATGACATAAAGGGTTGTTCCGCCCGTTCTTTTGCCCAGATTTCAATGGTGTTGTCCATGCCGATAAAGCGGACGTCGCTCTGAATACCTGCCATTTGCAGGTAACGTTTAGGCAGAAGGATACGTCCGTTTCCGTCGGGAACCATAATGTTCGCGTCGCTTACAAATTGCCGGAAGATAAGTTGTTGTTTCTCATCCCACTTGCTCAGTCGTTGCCGGAGTTCGTTTTGCGTATCGAACCAGACACTTTCGGGATAGAGTACCAGGCAGTCTTGAAATACGTCTTTGCGCAACACGAGCCTTTCCTCGGAAGCTGCTTGTAGCTGCTTCCGGAAGCTGGCGGGGATAAAAACACGCCCCTTCGCATCCGTTTTTGCTTCGATGTTGCCTAAAAACCGTATCATGGCGTAAAAATACATATTTCCCCACAATTCCCCACAATCTTTTAACTAAAATCTTTCTGAGAAGTTTTCAACAGCTTGCTCATTACTTATTTCGTTGAAAATGAACAGAGTATTTATTCTCTTTATCGGTGGGGATTGCTGTGTATATTTGCTTCTTTTGCTTGGGTTGTCTGTTTGTTAAGAATAAGCCGATAATAATGCCAATGTGCTATATAAATGGACGTTTTTGTGTTTTGAAGGATTTGCGTAATCGGTCGAAATAGAAAATTTGTGTATAAATAAAGGATGATTATGTGGTAATTCTGCATAAATATTACGTTTTATGCAGTGTTTTGTATAGGAAGTTAACGTTCTTGCACCCATACTGTTAACTTTTTGATGGCAAGAAGTTAACTTTTCCATCGAAGGAAGTTAAGTTTCCCGATGGGGAACGTATACTTCCTCACCGGGGAACCTGCTTTTCCCCACCGGGGAACGTTGCGGAAGGTATATTGGGAAGTCTTTTTTGATTTATTAGAGTTGTTGATATTTCTATATCTGCCTCTTTCTTATGCGTTTATGGTTTTTTGTTTGCGTTTTTATCATCTCAAGATGCTTGTGGCGCAAATATCGCATTCTAGTGGCATTTGAAAATACAGAATGACAAAAAGACAGAACATCGCTTCTTGGGATTTTGCAATAAAAAGTGAAACATATTTTGTCGTTTGGAGAAATTCGCATAACTTGCGCTTCTCATTCGTAAAATGTAACCTTTAATCAAACGAGGAAATAGATGAAATACATGAACTTCGCTTTAGGAACAGGGCTGTTGGCTGTTTCTTTGGGCAGTAGTGCGGCTGGTCCCGCTAAGCCCAATATCATTTTTATTTTGTGTGACGACATGGGATACGGAGACTTGGGATGCTATGGGCAAAAGTATATTCAAACACCCTGTATCGACCGCATGGCGGCAGAAGGGATGCGGTTTACGCAAGCCTATGCCGGTAGTCCGGTGAGTGCGCCCTCCCGTGCTTCTTTGATGACGGGGCAGCATACGGGACATACCCACGTGCGTGGAAATAAGGAGTATTGGCGGGATGTGCCTACCGTGAAATATGGCATTAACGATGAATATACCGTAGTCGGCCAGGAACCGTATGATAAAGACCACATCATCCTGCCCGAGATTATGCGGAAAAACGGATATACCACCGGAATGTTCGGCAAGTGGGCGGGAGGATATGAAGGCTCTTGTTCGACACCGGATAAGCGGGGAGTTGACGAGTATTACGGATATATTTGCCAGTTCCAGGCTCATTTGTACTACCCCAATTTCCTGAACCGATATAGCAAGCAACTCGGCGATACGGCTGTTGTGCGCGTTCTGATGGAAGATAACATCAACTATCCGATGTTCGGAGACGATTATAAGAAGCGTTCGCAATATTCGGCCGACCTCATTCATCAGAAGGCGCTCGAATGGCTCGACCGGCAAGACGGCAAGCAACCTTTCTATGGCTTTTCACGTACACCTTGCCTCATGCCGAACTGGCGCAGCCCAATGACTCCATCCTGAAAGGATATAAGAAGAAGTTTTTCGTTGACAAGACTTGGGGTGGTTCCGAAGGTTCGCGCTACAATGGCGTAGAACATACACATGCCGAGTTTGCCGGAATGATTACCCGTCTGGACCAATATGTAGGCGAAATTCTGGAAAAACTGAAGGAGAAGGGACTGGGCGAGAATACCATTGTTATTTTCAGTAGTGACAACGGCCCTCACGAAGAGGGAGGAGCAGACCCCACATTCTTCGGACGCAACGAAAAATTGCGCGGGCTGAAACGCCAGTGCTACGAAGGCGGCATCCGAATTCCTTTTATCGTGCGTTGGCCCCAGCATGTGCCGGCAGGTTCGGTGAACGACCATCAACTGGTTTTCTACGACATCATGCCCACCTTCTGCGAATTGACGGGTGATAAAGCTTTCCCGAAGAAATACCTCAATAAGAAGTTGGAAGGGGATTGTTTCGACGGTATATCCTTTGCTCCCACACTGCTCGGACAGGATGACAAGCAACTGAAACATGATTTCTTGTATTGGGAGTTCCATGAGACCGACCAGATAGGTGTCCGCGTGGGCGACTGGAAGCTGGTAGTCAAGAAGGGGAAGACGTATTTGTACGACCTCTCAACGGATATTCACGAAGATCATGATGTTGCCGCACAACACCCCGATGTCGTGGCACAGATGAAAGACATCATCCGGCGGGAGCACAGACCCAGTGATATTTTCCGGGTGACCTTGCCTGAGTTTGCAACGCACTAACGTCTCATCGGGTTTCTTTGTATTGCGTGGGCGAGCACCCCATGTACTGCTTGAAAACGGTACTGAAGTAGCGTGAGGTAGAAAAACCGTCTGGTCTGCTATTTCGTTTATGCTGAGCGAAGTATTTGTCAGCAACCAGGCGGCTCGCTCTATCTTGATTTTGGTGATGCAGTCATTGGCTCCCATGCCTGCCAGTGCCTTGAGTTTGTTGTAGAGTGAAGCGCGGCTGATGCCTAGTTCCGTACAAAGGAATGGTACTCCCAATTGCGGATTATCCAGATTTTCCGAGATAATCTTATTCAGTTGGCTCAAGAACCTTTCGTCTGCCGAACTGAATATACCCTCCTGTGGTTGGGGCAGTGGGCCGGCTTCCTGATAGTGCGTTCGTATGCGGTCGCGGTTCATTAATTGGCTCTGTATGGCGGTATACAGTATGCTCACCTCGAAAGGCTTCGTCAAGTAAGCATCCGCCCCGTTCTTGTAACCGAAAATCTGGCTTTCTTCATCATTCCGTGCCGTGAGCAGGATGATGGGGATATGGCTGATTTCCAAGTCTTCTTTGATATGCTTGCACAATTCATACCCATTCATGCGCGGCATCTGTATGTCGCTGACTACGATACTTGGGTGAGATTCATGACAAATGCGCAATGCCTCTTCACCATTGTAGGCCACCAGGATTGTTTTAAACTTGTCTTTCAGTGTGGAAGACAAGTAATCCGTCAGGTCTTTATTATCATCCACAATGAGTAGTGTGCTCTCCCGGCTTTTTCGTTAGCGGCTGAAGACTCGTTGGGCGTACTTTCAATGTCCTGGGTAGGAGCCAGCAACTCGTTTAAGTAAGCTTGCGGTTGCAATGTAACCTTTCCGGGCTGCGTGTCGCGTGGCAACTCAAACCAGAATGTGCATCCGGCAGTGTCTCCGTGGTCGTATGCTCCGATACTTCCACCTTATTGCTCGGCCAGAATTTTGGAATAAGAGAGTCCGATGCCAGTGCCCGGACGACTGTTGTTTCCCTGATAGAAGCGGCTGAAGAGGTGGTCTATATCTACCTCTTTCAATCCCGGTCCTTGGTCGGAAACGGCAATGCGCACGCGTTTCCCGTCCTCCGACAGACTGACTGATGCGCTGATTTCGCTGTTTTCGGGAGTATACTTCAGGGCATTAATCAATAGGTTCGTCAGGATAGTGGTACACTTTTCTCTGTCGAAACAGAGGGTGTCCACCTCTTTGTCCGGCTGATAGGAGAGGGTGATGTCCCTCATGCCTGCTTCCGGACGGAAGTCGGCAATGAGTTGTTCAATCCACGGGTTCAGCTCTATGGTTTCTATCTGCAAGGTACTTTGTCCTACTTCCATCTTTCGCACATCCAGCACCATGTTCAGCAGGTTCTTCATCCGACCGGACTGCTTGCTGATGCTCTGTATGATGGCATATTTATCATCATCCGGTTTCAGCGATGCCAACAGTTGTTTCAGTGGGGCGTGTATCAGGGTTAGAGGGGTGCGCAGTTCGTGGTTTATGTTAATGAGGAAGCGCACTTTTTCTTCGTATACCTGTTGCTCATGCTCTTTCATGGCCCACTTCAACTTGTTCTCCTTGCGACGTAGAAGGGAGAAGAAAGCCAGTGAGACACCGATAAGAATTAATACCACGCAGCAAATCATAAACCAGTCGGACTTGTACCACGGCGGCAATACTATCAGTTCCAGTACCTGATAATCCTGCGTCCACCCACCGCTACGTGTGCTACAGGCGACTAATACCTGATAGGTCTTTGAGGGCAGACCACTCAACATCAGTTCCGGCTGGTAAGAGTGAATGACTTGCCCTTCCATGCCGTTCAGTGTGAAGCGGTACATCGGTTTATAGAAGATGTCTTTATCGCGTGCAACGATTTTTATTGTGATGGGCTTGCTCTGCTCCTCCACTTTTAGCTTTTGTCCGGCACTTATCTGGCTATTCATTCGTTCACCACCCACCAGCACGTCTGCCAGTTCCAGCACCGGAGGCGATGCCGGTTTCTGTGGAAGTTCCTTCTCGATACGTAATAGCCCGTTGACACTGCCCATATAAATGTCGCCCTGCATGGACAGCAAGCGCGGCTTCTCCAGGTATTCATTCGGAGTGACTCCATCCGATTCTCCGTACAGGATGATTTCTCCTTTGTTAATAAGGTGTGCAAAGAGCTTTCCGTCGGCTCCTATCCATACGCGTCCCCGCTGGTCGCAAATCAACGAGTTGATTTCGTGAAGCAGACTGTTCGGGAGGTTGATATGTTCCCGTTTCTCAACCGAGTAATAACTGAGCCCGTAGTTGCTTCCTATCCATAAAAGACCGTTTTCATCGATGGAAATGGAGTTGAGGGTGGTACCACCTTTGCATTTGTACAGTGTTTCCAGTTGGTTCTCTCGGGAGTCTATCCGGTAGATATGTTTAAAGTCGTACAGATAAGTATGCGAACCATCCTGGCATATAGGCAGCAAGGTACCTAGAACTTCATGCGTATATTTGTCCAGAGAGAGCGGTGTGAATTCTTTTCGTTTCAGGTGATACCTGTATGGAAGTTCGGAGAGTAACAATACCGTTTCCGGTGTGTCCTGAAATACGTTAACCGTCTTTCCCCGCTGGCATACCAACTCATTGATGCTGTCGTTGACGATAATGAGCGGCTGATATTTTTCGGTTTGCCGGTCGAAGAAGAACAGTCCTTGACTGAATAAGGATACCAACAGGCGTCTGTCGTCGGCTCCTGTGATAGAAGAAACTTTATCTCCCCATGTGGAGAGGTAGTGATGGAATTTCTTGGTAACGGGATTGAAGCGGTTTATCCCGCCGCCGTCCGTTCCAATCCAGATATCCTCTTCTTCTCCATCTTGGTAGAGGCACAAGATGGCTTTCTCGCTTAGGCCGTATCCGGAGCCGGGAAGAGCATCCGAGTAGATTTTCATCCCCACCTCTTTTATGTTAATCGTTCCGCTACGCACACTGCCTGCCCACATGTCATTGGAGTCGTAATAAAGGCAGCGGATGGAATTGGCCGGCAAGGAGTTTGGGTCGCCGGGGATGTGTTTCAGTACGGACATCGTTTCATCTTCCGGATTTACGATATAAATACCTGCACCATCCGTTCCAATCCATATACGTTCACCATCTTCGGCAAGGGAGAGCACGACGTTGGTTTCCAGAATGGAATTCCGGGTATTGTAAGAGTGCAGGAGCTTGCCGTTCCGGTCATAGCATTTCACTCCCTGATGATAGGGGACTACCCAAATGTTTCCTTTCTTGTCGATGACAGTGGAAATCAGGTCTTGACTATCGAAGGGGACAGGGCGTGTTTTCCCTGTTTGTATGTCCATTAGTAAGGAGTGGCTCCAGCGGTTACTGCACAGGAGGGTCTGTTCGTCCCACTTATGCAGGTCGGTAATGGAATATCTGTTGTTGGGGGTAAGCGTATATAAAAACTTGATGCGATGGTTGGCATAATCATATTTATATAGATTGCCGTTGCCGCCAAATAGCACGCCATCCTTCCACAGGCAAAGGGAGGTCACGATTACGGGGTTGTAGTCCTCATCGCGCGCTTGCTGGAATTCGTCTTCCTGGTCGTTGTAGTAGAAAAGTCCTTTGGAAGTGATAGCCCAGATAGTATGCTCTTCATCCTCGATGATATGAGTGATGTTGCCATACATGTATTTCTTTAGCTGGTAGCCGTCAAAGCGTCCGATACCCGATCGGGTGCCCATCCATACATAGCCTTTATCATGGTTGACTGCCAGGCAGCGCACCAGGGAGGATAGGCCGTCTTGTGTATTTATTTGTTGGAAAACATATTGCTTGTCTCCGGATGCTGAATGCGAGGGCAGCAACAACAGGCACAATATGAATGTAGTTAACAGAACTCTCTTTATGGACTTTTGCAAAGGTTGGAACAAAAATAACCTTTTGTTGCGAACCGGACAAAATAAAAGCCCTGAAACTGTTGGTAAGGAGCTCTAATTTTGTCTATTTGAGCTCCAATTTTAACTATATAGCTGTGTTTTGAGGAGGATATAGTCAAAATTGGACTCACAAATAGTGAATATTGTTCCATTGCTCTTTCGGTTCACTTTACATTTGCATCGAAAACAATGTTAACAATAGTCTAAAAATTTAATTCTATGAGACAGAAACTATTAAATGTATGTCTGGTATGTCTGCTCTGCTTGGCATCGACTGCTGTAGCTTTTGCACAGCAAACGATAAAAGTAACAGGTAAGGTAATTGACAACACAAAAGAGGGTATGCCCGGTGTCAATGTACAAGTAAAAGGAGGCGCTTTAGGAACCATTACCGATGTGGATGGTAACTATAAGATTGATGTCCCTAATACCAAATCAGTATTGGTCTTTTCTTTTATCGGTTATGAAACGCAGGAAATTGCCGTGGGCAATAGAACTGCAATCAATGTAACGTTATCGGATGATACACAACTGCTGGATGAAGTGGTGGTAGTGGCTTATGGTACGGTTCGTAAAGGAGACTTGACTGGTGCTTTAACTAATATGAAACCTGATGCAAGTGAGGCTGCCAAGGCAATTTCTATTGATGGATTGCTGGAAGGTAAGTTGCCGGTTTGGTGGTAAGTTCCGCGTCATCCAGTGTGGGTGCCGCTTCCTCTGTCACTATTCGTGGAGCCAGTTCTTTGCGTGGTGACAACCAACCGTTGTATGTAATTGATAATGTTCCGCAGGCATCTACGGGTGAATTCGGTCAATCGGCAATCAGTGGTGACTTCCAGATTGCTCAGGATCCGCTTTCTTCCTTAAATCCTGCTGATATTGAAGATATCACAGTGTTGAAAGATGCTTCCTCTACAGCTATCTATGGTTCGCGTGGTGCAAATGGCGTTATCTTGATTACAACCAAGAAAGGTAAGGAAGGCAAGGCGAAGATTAATGTAGCTGCTACCTTTACCATTACAAATGCTACCCGTTTATTGGATTTGGTAAATCTTGATGAGTATGCCGAATACCAGAATTCACGCATTACGGATGGATATTATCAGTTCTATAAAGTAGGCGATGAAATGAGATATGTATATAACGATGCTCTGAAGAACTATGATCCGAACAATCCAGAGACATATAAACGGGTATACTATACTAACTGGCAAAAGGAGATTTATAAATCGGCTTTTTCGCAGAACTATTCTGTATCTCTAAACGGTGGAGGTAGCAATACTACTTATTATATCTCTGCTAATTTCAAAGATATAAACGGCACAGTAAAACAAACCGGTCTGAAACAAGGTGATTTACGTGCCAATCTAAGCTCTCAGGTTTCCAAAGCTGTAAAATTAGATTTGAGTTTGAGTGGTTCTTTGAGGCAAAATGACATGATGGCTGGTGGTAATACATTAGGTGGACCTACTGGGGCCATTTCTCGTACCGCTTTGGATTATGCTCCGTTTGAAAAGCCAGATGATGATCCCTCTCTGACTAATGAAAATAAGACCAATGTATTCAGTTGGTTGAATGACTATGTGGATAAAACAGATGATAAGACTTTTAAAGGAAGTTTGAACTTAAACTGGAAAATCAGCAAATTCTTGTCATATAGTCTTCGTGCCGGCGGCAACATTAATATCAATGATCGTAAGCGGTGGTATGGCATGGAGCTTTACCAAGGCATGAATAACGAAGGTTATTTGGTTCAATCCAATATTAACAAAAGCAATTTCACTGTTGAGAATATTTTAAATTACAATACGAAGTTGGGGAAAATAGGTACATTGGATGCTACAGCCGGTGTTACATATGATGATTATAGTTTCTTGAACAAGAATGCGACTGGTAATCATTTCACGATTTTCGGATTTAGGGAAAATGGAATGCATTTGGCGGGTAACCCCAAGTATTACACTCCATTGCAAAAAAGATTATCAATTGCTTTCTTATTTGGGCCGTTTCAACGTGAATTTCTTGGAGAAGTACCTGATTACTGCTTCCATTCGTGCTGATGGTTCCAGTAAGTTTGCTAAATCAAACCGTTGGGGATATTTCCCATCTGCTTCGGTTGCCTGGCGTATGGAACAAGAAGGGTTTATGAAAGATATTTCTTGGTTAAATCAATTAAAAATCCGCGTAAGCTACGGTGTGACTGGTAACCAGGCTATTGACCCTTATTCAACTTTCTCTATGTATGGTAACCAGACTAAGCCTATTTACTATGCCGATGGTACTGGAAAACTGCTGACTACGATGGTTGTGACTAACTTATCCAATAACAGCTTGAAGTGGGAACAAACTGCTTCATGGAATTTCGGTGTTGATTTCAGTTTTTTCAAATCTCGCCTGAATGGCACGGTGGATTATTATGTCAAGAAGACTTCTGATCTGTTGATTTCAAGACCTTTACCTGGCTCTTCCGGTTTCAATAGCACTTATTTTAACCAAGGTGATTTGAAAAATCAAGGTGTAGAACTTTCATTGAACGCACAGATTGTCGATACAAAGGATTGGAAGTAGGGTCTTTCTGGTAATATAGGTGCTAATAAGAGTAAGATTTCCAACTTAGGTTTGTTGCCGTCCGATTGGGGATGTCTGGGAGAAAGAGTAGGATATGAAGGAGCTTCTCTTGGTGACCACTTTGGTGTAGGAAATGCATTCTTGCAGGGCGAAGCTCCGGGATTGTTCTGGGGATATGCTACTCAGGGAATTGTACAAACTGAAGATATTACATCAGATGGGGTAAAATACATTAAGCCCGATGGAACAGAAGGTACTTATAAAACATTTAACGGGAAAAATCCTTCTGCTGGCGATGTGAAGTTTGTAGATCAAAATGGTGATGGCAAAGTAGATGCAAGTGACCATACGATTATCGGTAATCCGAATCCCGACTTTACATACGGTTTCCAAACCCGTATTTCCTGGAAGTCCCTTTCTTTGTCTGCCTCTTTCAATGGTGTACAAGGCAGAGACATTTTGAATGCCGGCATACGCTATACAGGTACTCCGGGACAAAAGTCCAATAATATCGTCAAAAAAGCTTTCTATGGCATGTGGACTCCGGAAAATCATAGTAATTTATATCCGAGTTCCAACTACGTTGTAGAGAGCGTTGTAATGGACCGTTACGTGGAAGATGACAGTTATCTGCGTTGTTCTGATATCACATTGAGCTATACATTACCGAAGAACTGGATGAAAGCTATCGGATTCCAGAATACACTGTTATATGCTTCCGTAAAGAATGCTTTCGTCATTACTGATCGGAATTGTCTGTTTTAATCTTGTGTGTACCGTAAAGACAATATTTGTCTA
>JAJQAY010000061.1 GCA_021203515.1 Bacteroides sp.
ATATTGTCTTTACGGTACACACAAGATTAAAACAGACAATTCCGAAACAAAATAACCCGCCTAAACATACCGTTATTATTTTACTGATTATCAATCGAAAAAATAGCATTTTGTTTCAAAACGTAGGCAAGTCGCCCTCAATTTTGTTCCAAAACGTAGGCAAGTCCACAGAAACAAACCTTCCAAGATTGTTTTTAGCCCCAAAAAAGACTTTCAAAAATTGATTTTTAGGTATGGGTAAAAGCAACGATTATTTGAAGAGATGGATTACAAATTCTAATAAAGAATGGAAACTATAAAATATACTGACCGGAGACGTGATTATTAGTGATATATTTAATGAAATATGTATCTTCTACAATCGAAAAGAAAATATACCAAGTAGTATTTGCATTCCTTTGATAAGTAACATATTGCATTTCCCGGCCATATCGTTCAAAAAAGACGGGAGCCTTTTTCTTTAATTTAGAGTCAATATTTTGTTGAATATCCCCAATTAGTTCCTCCACATAAGAAATAGCAAAAGGATAAGTACCTAAATATTCCTTTTCAATAAGCACTTCTATAAGTTCATATAAATCCTCTTCTACTTCAGGTACAAATACTACTTTCATTTGAACAGTGCTTTTATACGAGGACGAAGTCTATCCAATAGCTCATCACCGGAAATTGCAGACTTAATATCATTTCGTTCTCCCATGACAATGCTAGAATCTATCTTTGAATAGGCAACCGTAGATTCACTTACTTTCTGCTGTGTCGTTTTTTGTTCTTTATAGGGTTTAGATTTACTCATATCTCAATTTTTCTGCAAAGTTACTATTTTTTCCCTGAGAACCAAGTTACTTAGTTTTTAATATTCCACGAATTTTCTTACCAAGTATTACTATCGGATTGAACGCCAAACATAGCTACATTCAGCACATCGGCTTCGCTGGCATAGATGCGTGAGGCTTGCTGCTGGGTAATTTCCCCCGGAATAAGGTTTCCTTAGACTTTTTTATTTAATAAGAGAGCCTCTTCATCCCTCGCTTGGGACAAAGAGGCTCGCAAACAAACAAAAACGCATCGGACAGTGATATCACATCCTCGTCGCGATGCTCAGTTAACCGACGGCTGTGCCGAGGAAGAAGAAAGCATCCTCATTGCCGCCGGTATTTCACGATTAATTGGTAGTAATGTATGTAATACAATCCATAGCAATACACGGTTACAGAGACGCTTCTTTGACATAATGCACGGCAATAGCATAAGATCGCGCTGTTGCTCCCAAAGGATGTAAAAAGAGGACTGTAGACAAAAAATAACCTCCACCTTCTGAAGTTGCAGAATATGAAGTTGACCATGAATAACAACCAAACCCCACACCTGATACGACGCCATCCTTCCCAAAACGACAGCCCGCAGCCGGATAAAATGCAGTTTCGCCGGAAGTCCCATTAATATAAAATCGACGTCCGAAAACCTTCGCCAGCATAAAACCTTTCCCAACTCCATCTTCCCAACTATGCTTATCATCCGGCACACAATTAAAATATAGTACCTGTCCTTCTGCGCTTAAATTGTAACTATTCCATTGAGCTGGCGTGTTTGTAGTAAAATTAATCCAAGCATCTTGAGGTGCTATACACCATCCTGCAGGGCAAGGGTCATAAATAGTTTTTCCAGTGAATTTAGAATTCAAAGCTAAAGGGCTTGAATAATCATCAAAATCATATCCCCACAATTGATTGGAAGCCCTTAAAGCCTGCGTTCCAGGGTGAGCGCCATAAATCCAATTCCCTGAAATCTTTGCCTGGCCCGAGGGATTAACACTTGCATCATTATCGTCACGACGAATATAAGCTAAAGGATTTTGTATCGAATAAAGAATTAGACTCTTGGCATCTGTTGCAATACTAGAATTCAAGACATTATACGTATTGATGTCCATTAACGTAGCATGATCGAGCAACAGTCCATTCTTACCAAAAATATCAATCATTTTCGAAGAGCCACCACTCCGTTCTCTTTTTTCTGTATGCGGAAATGGGTCTTTATGCCCATATTGATAGAATAAGCCGAAAGTCTTGACTACAGCATCTGTGTTAGAAGGCGTATTGTCTGCTGCACCCAGATTACGATCCATCATAACTAAGCTACGCCGGCTCACACTCTTAAAAAGAGAAGTATTCATTGCTCTAGGATTAGTAACATATGTTTGTGTCGGCATTCCCGCCAAATCAAAATGCGTCTTCCATATATGCCAACTCCATAGAATTTTACCACTTCCGTCATTCACTGCAATTACAGTGTTTACTTCTACGGCAGGCCCTGTTTTGAAATAAACATATCCTCCGTTAGTGATAATCCTTGTATTACTTGTCTATGCCCATTTGTTTCCCATACAAGTTCTACATTAACAGGATTAATAGCTGCATTAACAGGTAATTCATTTCCCGTTGGAGAAATTATCGCAGAAGTCTTTGCACCATTCCCACGCACAGTTGCCTTAAACTTATACCATGTGTTGATTCGTGATGCGAGATAACAGTTTGCAGTGCCTGATACACTTAAATCGGTCACATTGACCGATCCTATAGTAACTCTCGTATCAACCATTGCCGCATCATTCAATGTGATGTTAATCGTATAATTGCTGTTGCGCTCAATATTGAAGTCACTCGCATTGTTCTTGCCCAGATAAACCCGCCAAGTCACATCAACAGTTCCGACTTTGCCTTTTATCTCCACGTAGGTAGCCTTTGCCGGAGCTTTGGCGGAAATCTTATCTTTCTGTGCGGTAATACTGCTATTTATGCCTCTCCGGTTCTCAAACATGTAGAATGTTGTATTGACCGCAATCACTCCCCCTGCATTGATTACCCCGCTACCTGTCCAGCGGCCCACTGTAGTCATATTTGTAGCATCCTCCGGGTTAGGCAAGTAATATGCTTGTGTCGGCAGATTGTAGAGTTCATAACTGCTGATGGTAATCCCGCTACCTTCTTTTATTCCGATATTCAGATTTATCTGTGCGGCAGTGAGCGCCACAGTCATTCCGTCGTTCAGGGTCTGTACGCCCGGTTGTACGGTAACATCAGCCCTGCTCCCTACCAATACGATATTGTTCAAGTTCAGTTGGTTCCAACTGGTAATGCTCTGTACCATTTTCTTTAAATCGTCTTCTCTTGCCACCACCCTGCCGTCAAATAAATCTGCTTTTCCCGTGTTGGCTATGGCATAGATAGTATAACTACTACCGCTACGTGTATCTATCGAAATCGTGTTTGATGTTCCATAAGCCTTGTTCAGCAATTCATGATTACTGTCGTATATAAGGATATGCAAGTTCTGAATTGTCACAGATGGAACAGCGCGCGTCACTATATCCGATATTTCAGGATTATCCACCTCTATCCGTATAGTCGCATTCTGTTCCTCACATGGACATTCCCGTTCCTCACAAGAAACACATACTATTGCCAGCAATAGCAGAACAACCGCCATGATGGCGACAACAAGCACTTTCCAACAGAAAGGTACAGGTTCTTCCACCTCCCTGTGCACCGGATGTTCAAACAGTTTCATCATATCACTTCTTGTCATTACTTATATTATATTTCCGTATCCTGTGAAACTTCCCCCCAAGGCAGCACCGTCACCGACACCCGCAACGTGGTATGTCTGAAATCCAGCAGAATACCCGTATACTTGCCCGCAGGCGTGCATATAGGTTCGAACTTGCTGTTCTGAGTAACGGTACACAGTTTCTCCCCACGACGATAGATGTCTACCGCAATATGCTGTTCCCCACAGGTGGGGAACACATGAAAAGGTTCTGTATGAATGTCTCCCGCCTCGTCGGCATAGGACACTGGCCTGTATCCCGCTTCATCTCCTACGGCCTTCCCTGTGAAGTCCATTTCCGTTCCCGCACCACGCAACACGATGTGGCAGGCACTTCCTCCTTCGGGGTATTTCTCCGTAAAGCCTATCGTATGCACGCTCACACCCGCAGCCATCCGTTCCATCACCAGCGTTACCCCGTCCTCCCTCATGCCGCCACGCGTCTGCGGAGTGTCTTCGGTGTCTTCCATATCCGCATCGTTCAACTCCTTGCGGCAATAGAATAAGTCGGTCACCGGGATGTGTGTGCCTTCGGCGTGCCGGCGAAGCTGCAAGCGTGCATCTTCGAGCGAAGTGCCGACTGCCACCTGCGTGGTGACGAGCGTGTCTTCCTTCACGTTGCCCCAGGCCACGAGCGTCAACCTCTCGTTCTTGTCCTCACCGAAGAGAAAGGCGGAAGATATACCTGCAGGAACCATACGTACAAATCCTTTTTGGTTGAACAAGTACACGTCCGCCTTCTCCAATATCCCGCTTTCGGTGAGGTCATGACCTTCGCTGTCTACCACACGTACGTCCAGCGCATACTGCACACATTCGTCCACATCCTCCCGCACGCACGAGGCGGGCAGCAGAAATAAGAGAAACACGCTGAATACCGCTTTTGTAGCAGCGGAGACTCCCGTGGCGGTGATGGTGAATATCATTGACGAACGCATATCGCTTGTTTTGTTTCTAAACGTTGTGCCGTTGCGGGTTAATTGAACGTGACGTCCTGGCTGATGGTCAAATCCCAGTTAGCTACTGTGACGCTCAGACTGATTACCGCCGGATTGATGTCCGTGTCGGGGTCGGACACGCCCTTGCCTTTGATGGTCGCCGTAATGTTGTAGCGCGTGTTGCGGGCGATGGTCATGTCACCCTTGCCGCTTCCGGCGGAGGTAATGTCGTTGCCATCATTAATGGTAGTCCCGGTCTGCAATTTGTTCACCACTACGGGATAATACACATCCTCTGCCGTTGTCGCTCCTGCACCGTCCGCATCGAATGAGCCATAAATTACCAGTTTGGTGGGAGCACTACTCACGCCTCCTGCCGGAGTGGCAAAGGTATAGAACCAGTAGGAAGTGGTGCATGCGCTGCTTGTGATGTCCACATCCGAGAGGGCGTCTTGCAGGTAGCCGTTGGTGCCGTCAACCCTTCCGGTAACAGGCGTGGTTGTGGTCGGCGTCCCTGTCCCTACCGTGGAAGTGGAAGCCGCATTGTGCAGGAAAATCTTCTTAATCTTGAAAGTAGCGGCACTATATTGTCCCGTAGGGTTGAATGCCGTCTGAATGTTTGTTATCGCCACTCTCGCCACAAGGCGGCTTAATGAAGCAGAAGCGGAAACTTCATCCGCTGCAAGGGTGAAGCTAGTGCTGCCATTTACCTTAATATCTCCGGACATAGGCAAGTTGTTTGCATCCTGGGGCGCATCTTCAGCTTCACTGGTTTTTGTCTGTGACAGACCGACCGTCTTGCTTGTAAATTCACCCTTTGTCGCCACCCCCCGCAAAATGCCCTGAAGGTGCGTTTGCCACTACAATCCCCGTACAGTTTTCTCCCTGCGTACAGTTCACAGTTACAGCATCACTGGCATCACTTATCTCAAACTCCTGTATCACGTTCACCGTACTGTTAGCATCACTACCGTTGAATATCGCTACCGCTATGCGGTTGATATTATCCTCGCCAGTAGTCGTAGGCAATGTTCCCGTCGCCCTCGTCATCGCTGTACCTTTCAGCGTCAGTTCCAGTTTAGCCTGCCCTTGCGGCTGCGGCTCTTCGTTTTCATCACTGCTGCATGCAGACAGTGAAAGGGTCGCCATCATCAGCACCGCCCATAAATAGTTGTTCGTTTTCATGTCAGAACTTTTTAATTTCAGATTTATGATTTCAGATTTATGCTTAATACCTAATACTTAAAACCTAATACTTTTCGGAATTGCCTGTTTTAATCTTGCATAATTCAAATAAAAGTTGTATCTTT
>JAJQAY010000120.1 GCA_021203515.1 Bacteroides sp.
CTCCTCATCAATGCACTTCACCTCCCCTGTTTCAAGGAGCTTCTCATAATAAGAATTGTCATTACCTTGAAAGATAATAGATTCGTTTTTATCTTTCTTGATTTTCTTCTCTTTCACAAGACGTTTTTTTCTGCTCGAATCTTTTCAAGCAAAGCAGAAGCGGGTTCGTCATTTGGATCTTGGGGCACAAGTTTGCCTTGTATCGCCCATTGGAGTATGCTGTTCTTTAATTGTTTTCCATTCATAATTCGTAATCTTCTCCTTTAATTCCAATCTCTCCTTTGCTCATGGCATTAGCAATGTCTATCTTCAATTCTTCGTCATAATCTTGTCCGTCCATGAAGCAATTCATAATACGTAACAAAAAATCTTGGTCTATATTGGAGGCAGCTACATGATAAACAATAGCTTCTAATTGGCGCATGAAAGTACATGCTTGCCAATAATAGGCGTTTTTATGCAAGAAATAAGCTCCAAGAGTAAGAGCAATGCGCTTATTACCATCATTGAAATAATGACCAGAACAGAACTTGAAAACAATGTATGACAACTTATCTGCAAAGGATGGATAATATAAATCATTTTGCACGAAATCAAGGGTGGCAAGGATACCTCCTTCATCACGTACCCCCCTCAAAACCTCCATCACTGGCATCTATCATGCGGCGATAAATATCTAACGTCTCATCATAATTGATATACTTTATTTTATCATTCATCCTCTGCTTGCTTTAAGCGTTTAAGTACATCTTTATTTTCTTCCAAAATGTGATCAAAATTAATAGATTGTTCACCAATGAAACACTCGAACTCTTCGGGAGTTACCGCTTTCAGATAATCGGCAATATTTCCATGATAGGCATCACGGAAACTGTAATCCCTTGAAGCCATCTTTGTTCGGGCATCACTTAAATATGGCTTTTGCATAGGGTGCTCTGCAAGCTCATTGATAATACCCTCGACTTCCTTCATAGTTAACTTAATACCGTGTTTAGACTTATATCGTTCTTGAATGACAGCTCCTACGCCATTCTCAAAAGAGGATATTACAAGCAAGACTTCCGCATAAAGCGTATGTCGCACGTTATCTTTGGTATCTAAGTTGAGTACTTCACGATATTCTTTAGCGTTTTCCTTGAAAACAGCTTTATAAATAAAGTCTGTAACTTGTGCATATTTATAGGTTTGATGCCCGTCTACGCATTGATTGATTGCAGAAGTAAGATTTCTGCGATAGTTTTCTTCAGTGATAGCCGCAGGTATATAATACACATCCCTACGATTAATAAATTTAGTTCCTCCACCTGTCTTTTTATTGATGGTAGCTATCACCAAATCCAAAATCATGCTACGCACAGCTTTTGCTTTTTCGCTTTCTGTTAATAACATACCTATGTTCAAAAATGCACGGAAGTTAAATAAACCAAGTTGAGTAGTTTTGCTCGCCTCATTTATAAGGTGAACAAATTGTAACTTGAACTCTTTCAGTAATTTACCCTTGCATAAAGTGTAGCCATTATGCTTTAATTCATCACTATTTAATGAAAGGTAACGGTCTATGGTAGATATATCCACTTCATAGAAATCAGCTACCATTTTTTTTGTATAGCGATATTCTCCCTCGAACAGCAAACCTGTTATATCAAGATGTTTTTGTATCTCATTAACAGCAAAACGATTGTTTAGTACATTCTGACGCTCGATGTCGGAAACTGTTAAATCTCTCATAATTTATTTATTATAGTTGATATCCAACGTATATCAAATCAATCTAATTTAATTTCTATGCCCAAAATCCTCTGTATTTCGGACAGCGTTTTATCTATCTCATGCTCAAGAGCTGCCCGCTTTTTGAAATAGTCCATAAGTAGTTCTGCTGGAGGTAGAATTTCTTCTTCATCTTTGGGAAACTTGCATTGGTCGAAATTACAATTCAATGTTATCAGTTCCTCTGCTGTAAAACAACGAGACTTTTCGTTGCCGTCTTCGGTAATGATTTCTTTCCTATCACTCCACCAATCTATGATAGGCTGGCAATGTTCCAACTTCATAGGTTTAGTCTTGGAGAAATGCTTATACCCTTCCGGCATATCCAAACGATAAAACCAAGTTTCTTTAGTTCGAAAATTTTCAGCACTTCCTTCCGCTTTTTCATTGTTGAAAAATAGCACATTGGTTGCGATGGAAGTATAAGGAGAGAAAATGCTTCCCGGTAAACGAATGATGGTATGCAGATTGAAATCCCGTAGCATTTTGGCCTTAATAGCGAGTTTTGCGCCATCTACACCAAAAAGGAAACCATCAGGTACAATGACAGCTGTACGACCATCCGCTTTTAGGCGATACATAATCAAGACCATAAAAAGATCGGAGGTTTCGCTACTTCGGAATTCCATTGGAAAATTACTCTTAACAGCAATATCTGTACTACCCCCATAAGGAGGGTTCATGGCTATGATGTCTACTTTGTCACACTCTTTAAAGTCTGACATTTTTATACCTAAAGAATCACAATGTCGTATATTAGGGGCTTCAATGTTATGGAGCAGCAGGTTGGTTATAGAAGTAGGTAAGGCAACGGCTTCCATTCTTGTCCTACAATGGATTGCTGGAACAAACGTCCGTCATCTGTAGTTTGTACCTGCGGGACTAAATAATTAAGTGCAGAAGTAAGAAATCCCCCCGTGCCAGATGTGAAGTCTCCTACGATTTCACCTAATTGTGGATTAAGTTGTTGAATGATGAAATCGGTTAGCGCACGTGGAGTATAAAACTCTCCGGCATTTCCTGCAGATTGCAAATCTTTCAGAATTCCTTCATAAATATCACCAAACATGTGTCGATCCTCGGCATCATCAAATTCTATTTCATTGATGATATTGATAACTTGGCGAAGCAGTACGCCATTTTTCATGTATTGGTTCAAGTCCTCAAATGCTTCTTTTGCAATAGCTTTTGAGCGTGGCGTTTCGTGGGTAATGTTCAGTCCTTTCAATGTCGGGAATAATTCGTTATTAATAAAAGAAAGCAAGGATTCACCCGTCAATGCATTTCCATCTTTCTCATCAACAGCCCAGTTTCTCCATCTCAATTTTTCGGGTATAATAGACTCGAAAGTCTGCTTTTCTTTCTTTGCTTTGAATTTCCACGTTTCTTCTTGCATATCATATACTTTCAGAAAAAACATCCATACCATTTGCTCTATTCGTTGAGCATCACCGTTAATACCCGCATCTTGACGCATGATATTTTGTAGACGTTTTACTATGTTATTTACAGCCATCTCTATTTTTTATTTATGCTACGTTATAAATTTCTGTTTCCAGTTCTTTTAAAGCCTTTTCAAAATTAGATAAACCACCAAATAGCTTGACTATTTTAGGTGGTGTACCAATCTTATTGAAAGGAGCATTATCTAAAATATCTTCATCCTCAATATCAAGAATACCATTGTTCGCATATTTTTCGAGTAAAGCTTCCAATA
This sequence comes from Bacteroides sp., assembly GCA_021203515.1. Lineage (GTDB taxonomy): Bacteria > Bacteroidota > Bacteroidia > Bacteroidales > Bacteroidaceae > Bacteroides. The sequence goes on from JAJQAY010000120.1 coordinate 3,485, forward strand.
CCTTACGCGCTTTGCCTTCATATTTGGCAAAATAATTGCGTTTTTTCACATTATTAGCACGCTCACGCCTTGTCAATGGTGTTTGGCCATAAGCTATATGACAAATTACATCGAAAATATCAGCTTCAGCCAATGCAGGATTCTTTGCTCGAACATCATCTACTAATACGTGGTAATCCTGCAGTTCTTCTACTATAGCTTTTTTACGTTCTGCTTCTGTTTAATTTTTTATAAAGTCATGAAGAGTTGCATATCGTTTACGTATTTGTTTCTTTGTGAAATCAGTAATGCTTTCAGTCCGCATAGTTTTACCGTCTTCACCTAAAAAAGAGACGATTTCTGTTGATATGCAGATTTCCTCACCATTGACTAAATATTTCTCAGATTTCTTATATTTTGTAGGTGGTTCATGCACAATCTCGGGAGTAGTGTCTATCGGCGGATAAGGCTTTGGACGAGTAACAGGCGGCTCTGGATCGCCATCAAAGCGGGATCTTTGAATTTTGCTGTGGCATTGCGAAAATCAAGTATTTCTAAATGCCATTTTCCCTTATCTGTGCGTAATCTGGTTCCACGACCAATAATCTGTTTGAATTCCGTCATGCTACCGATTTCTTTATCAATAACTATCAAGCCGCAGGTTTTACAGTCTACACCTGTTGCTAGCAATTCGGAAGTAGTAACGATTGTAGGGTAAGGTTGGTCGACATCAATAAAGTTATCCAACTGTTTTTTCCTACATTATCGTCTCCTGTTATACGCATTACATAGCGGGAATCTTTGTGACAGAAGTCAGCATTCATAGTTACTAACAAAGAACGCATGGCTTCTGCTTCATCTATATCCGAACAGAAAATAATAGTTTTTGTCATTCGGTCGATTTGTTTCAACATTTTGGTTATGCGGTGGGCCACGACTTCTCGACGTTTCACAAATGCGATGTCTCTGCCAATATCTTTACGCTGATAGAATCTTTGTTCTATTAGTCGATTATGCAAGTCTATTTCATCCTCTTCAGGCATATATCCTTGCGTATCTATATTAATATAGCTGTTTGTAACTCGATAGGGGGCCAGAAATCCATCTTGAATACCTTGCAACAATGAGTAGATGTATATAGGCTCCCCAAAATAGTCTAAATTATTCGCTCCATCTTCCGCCTTTGGAGTTGCTGTAAGTCCAATTTGAGTTGCGGAAGAAAAGTATTCCAATACTTTTCTCCATGCAGAATCATCTTTAGCACTGCCTCGGTGGCACTCGTCAACAATGATAAGGTCAAAGAATGAAGACTGCACCTGTTTGAACGGATCTTCTTTACTATCTTCATTAGATACCAATTGATGGTACAAAGCCATGTAAACTTCAAAAGCCGTATCTATTTTAGCATTTTGCATCTTAGTCATCACTTTTTTTAAACGGCTTAAAGTCTTGCACCATAGTTTGATCTATAAGAATATTTCTGTCTGCTAGGTATAATATTTTTTTCTTCAAACCGGAAGTGCGTAAACGGTGAATGATTTGAAAGGCGGTAATAGTTTTGCCAGTACCAGTTGCCATAACAATTAGTACTCGGTCTTTCCCTTTTGCTATAGCTTCCACAGTCCGATTGACGGCGATACGCTGATAATATCTTGGTTCATAAGTATATGGACTTGAATAGAAAGGTTGCGTGATGGTAATTAATTCTTTGGGAGTGAAGCCCTTGAACTCAATAAGACGTTTAAAAAGGCTTTCTGGTGATGGAAAATCTTCTAATGTTAGTTCTCGCTCTTTACCAGTTAGAAAATCATGTTCTAAAAACCATCTCCATTAGAACTATAAGCAAATGGAATATCAAGGATTTGTGCATATTCCATAGCTTGCTGCATACCTCCGCCTAATGGTTTGCTATTGTCTTTTGCCTCGACAATAGCTATGGGGTGATTAGGCGAACTATGTAATAAATAATCGGCTTTCTTTCCTTTTGGCGAGCATGAACATTTCCTTGAAATATTACTCTACCATCGGTAAAGTAATATTCCATACGTATCAAATCGTTTTTCCATCCGGCGTTTGTAATAGACGGAGTAATGAAACGCAACTTTATATCTTCTTCAGTTAATGTTTTCTTGTCCATAATCACCGTTTTTTTACTTCTGATAATTATATATTATCGGAAGTTGCAAAGATAATAAAGAGGGTTGATATTCAGAACGTTTTTGAACTAAATATATTTTTCCCTTAATTCAGATGTTTTTATGTATAGAATCATGCTGTCGATGGAGGAAAGGCATTATTGTTTCTTCATCCATCTTTGGAAGCTCTTTATTAACGCATCCGTAGACAGTTCTTCTTCTGTAATTCTGTATTTCT
>JAJQAY010000058.1 GCA_021203515.1 Bacteroides sp.
ATAAAGATACAACCTTTATTTGAATTATGCAAGATTAAAACAGGCAATTCCGTTATTTTTTATATCTTTGCCACGTACAAACAAAATGTATGTGTCATGGAAATCGGAAACGAATCAATGGATTACCGCCCGCTAATCTTAGTTGCGGAAGACGATGATAGTAATTTTAAATTAATCAAGGCTATCATTGGTAAGAAGTGTGAAATCATGTGGGCAAAGAATGGCGAAGAAATTGTTGCCTTGTTTCGGGAGCATTCGTGACAAAACCGAAGCCATCCTGATGGATATTAAAATGCCAATAATGAATGGTTTGGACGCCACTAAAATAATCCGCCAGGAAGACGGTACGCTCCCCATCATCATGCAGACAGCTTATGCTTTCACTGCCGACCGCGAGAACGCCCTGAAATGTGGTGCCTCGGAAGTGTTGGTAAAACCCATAACATTGAGTGCCTTGCGCAAGTGCCTCAGCAACTATTTACCCGATATACAGTGATAAGGGCCCCGAGGGGCGCAGGTCTTTGAGGCGCGGAGGCAACGGCTGAAAAGAAAAAGAGAAGAACCTCCCCGAACGACGCAGTTCGGGGAGGTTCTCTTTTTGTGTCCCGCTTATCCCAGCGGGTTCTCTTCCTGGTCGTCGTCGCCGCTGCCACCGCTGCCGCCGGGCTTGCCGGAACCTCCTTCGCCCGTGCCGTCCAGACCACTGATGGAGTTGACATTCGTCCACGTCACATCCTCGCTGATGAGTCCGCGAGTAACCGTATTCCCCTGCCTACGCGACTCGGGCACGAAGCGCACGCGCGTGCCCTGAATTTGGTTGGCATTCACCTTTTTTGCGTCGTCCACTCCCTTGCCGTTGGAGACGCAGGTGTAGTAGAAAGTGCCCAGACCCTCTACGTGGACGGTGCGGTCACTGTTCATATACGTGCCGAGGACAAGACCCAAGGCTTCCAGTGCCGCTTTAGTGTCGGCACTGCTCACGGTGGAGATAAGGACAATCTGCTTGCACAGTTCGTCCATCTCTACCGGTTTTCCCACGCTGACAGCCTGCGGATGCCAGAGTTTGGACATTTTTTTGTAAATAGGTTTAAAAAACGCCATAATGTAATTTATTTAAGTGAAACATGCCCTGAGGGCCCTTGTAGCGCGGGTTTGAGACTTCTTATAAGTGCGTCGGACACTTGTGCTAAGCATGGCGGATACTTGTGCTAAGTATCGGGCATACTTCTTATAGGTGTCGATGAGGCTCTCGGACGCTCTACTCATACTGCTTGGGTTGTCAGGATTTATTTATATTTGTCGTTATCGAATGAATTATCGGTACTTCACTACGACCTTAAGGCCTGCTGACCGTTAATCTGGTACTTGATTTCTTCGTTTGCCATAATCTGAATGGTGTTTTTAAATGATTAATATTGACCCTGCTTTGCAGGGATTGGTTTTAATAAATAAATTAATTTGAATAGATGAAGAACTAAAAAGCAAGGATTGGACGGACACGGTAGGCATTGGAGTACTTAGTGCCGTAGTAGTCCACGTTGCCGCTGCTGAAGTTCACATACCACGCGGTGTAGCTGAGGGTGCTGTACTCCGTACTCGACCAGTAACCGCCGTCGTCGAAAGCATTACAACTTCCGACATCCAACTTGTCCTTAAACTGTATATTCACCAGCGCCTTACTATCAGTGCCACCGGATTTGTTACTGTAGATATTGTTTACATCTTTTCCGCACAATAACATCAATTCTTTCGCAGAAGGGAAATACCAGCCACTACTGCCGTCGGGAGAGGGGACAAGCTTGGCATAAGCATCGATAGCCTCTATGGGATGAATGAGTTGGTAACTCATGTCAGTACTACTTTCCTTGCAATAGGTATTGTATGCCCGCATCACAATGGTGTTGTTGTAGCCGCGAAGTTTGTTCGCAGGGTCGGTAGCATTGACATAGGAATTAACGGACGTCAGATAGCTCTTATCCGTTACGGTAGATTTATCGCCCGTCCGCCAGCTCTCGATAGACGAATAACTCTCCTGCCAATGCATATTAGGATTACTGTTATATGTCGCATCCTTCAAAGCCACCACCAAGCCATGGGTGCAGCCGGAATGTTCCGCTTTCAGGGCAGGGTCGCCAAAGTCGGTTAATGTAGTGCCGTCAGTATTGCTGCCGGTATAAGCTGTGGTATGATACGACTCCGTAGGGTCTCCCACCCAAAACACGATGCCGGTGCAATCCTTTTTCTGCGCATCGGTCAATGTCGCGTCTTTGCTTACCAGCGCTCCGTCCGACATATAGAAGTCGCCTGCCTGAATGGAGTTATAAACAATAGCTTTCAGTGCACGTGTAGCCACTAGCTTGCCGCCATCGTTACCTATCAGTGTCACTTCAAGCACGGCTTTGTCGCCCGTTTCGATGTCGGTAGGAGGAGTCACGGTCACGGTGGCGTCATTTTTGCAACTGCCGTCTGTGTTAAAGTTCGGTTTCTTTACCGTCACCGTCCACGGAACTGTGGCGGTACGTGTCGTAATAGCCGTGCCCGTGCCTTGCTCGCTGATGACTTGCGCCATGATGCCGGTGTAGTCCGCCGCCTTGAAGTCGCTGGGCAGGGAAAGATGTAATGTGGTGCTGCTGGCAGAATTATAAACGATTGGATAAGCTCCGTTACCCTCACCTGTGCCTATCTTGAAAGACTTGTAACGAAGAACTTCAAAAGTAAGGTTCTTGCCACTTCCGTCTTGGCTTGCCAAGGTAAAGGTGATGACATCCAGCAAGTTGCCACTGTCATCCGTACCTTTCACGTCTTTGAAGAAGGAATCGCCCTTTTCGCCTGCCGGACCTGTTGCACCTGTTGAACCTGCCGGACCTTGATTGCCGGCATCACCTTTAGGGCCACTCACTTTATACCAAGGTTCACTACCGTTAACGCTCAAGTAATAGGAACTTTCTTCGATAATGTTCCCCGCAGCGTCTTTTGTTGCACCACTAATATTGCTGCCTAATTGTAGCTGGGGCTGGGGCATCAGTCCCGTCTGTGCCATCTGTGTCGTCTGTGCCGTCTACGCCGTCTTTGCCGTCCTAACCATTGGCACGAATGGGCTTGCCGCTACCATCAGTCAGCTTTTTGCCGCCAACAGTCCAGTAGTAATTACCGGTGTTTTCTTCGTACTCCACGCCGATAGCGGGAGCTGCGGAAGTAGTGCCGTCAGCACCCTTTGCGCCGTCGTAAATGGTGAATGTCTGTTCGCGGTTCGTTGTGCCGTCGGCTTTCGCCACGACGTAGGTTATCAGCTGTCCGTTGCGTCCGTCTGTTCCGGTCGCCGGTGTGATGCTCTTGATGAAGCTCTTGCCACTTATCAGGCTGCTGAATGCCTGTATCTGTTCGGTAAGTGTTTTAAGCTGTGCTTCCACCTCCTTTGCCCATGCCTGTGTGGGGAATACGAGCTCCCCGCCTTTGGCCAGGATAAACTTCACATACTTGCTCTCCGATGAGGAAGTATCGCTCCAATTCTTGCCGTCGGCGCTGTAATTGATGTCGCTTATCCAAGAGTCGCCGGTAGCTCCGGTTGCACCCGTATCACCTTTATCGCCCGTAGCCATTACGCCCGTGTTCGTCCAAGTATTGCCGCCGTCGATAGAAACTTCCCATTCATTACTGGTACTGTTGATACGGATTTGGGGCAACGGCATCTCGACCGGCAGCGCCTTCAGCACCTGCTTCGCCTTTGTCGCCTTTCTCGCCTTTCTCGCCCGTGACACGAAGTTTATTGCCGTCGGCATCGGTTACCCAATTGCCGTCAAGCGTCCAATAGAAAACACCGCCGTCTTGTGCCACACTGATGACAGGAGCAGCGCCTTCATCACCCTTATCACCCTTATCACCTTTATCACCCTTATCACCCTTATCGCCTTTATCCCCGTTCTTAACAGTGACCGCCCCGTTCTTAGCGAAGTTAATGACATAACCCGTCCCGTCGGAAAGTTCGGTAACGGACTGTACATAATCATTGTTCTCCCAAGAGGACACCACCGTTTGCAGGCGCAGGATGTCCGCATTCACTTCTTTCTGCCATGTTTCGAGGGCGGAAAGACGGGCTTCAATGTCGCTTTGTCCGGCACGGATAGCGTCCAAATCTTCACGATTGCAACTGCCAAGCGTCACGATGAGCGCCAATAGCAGCAAGTTGATAATCTTCTTCATACTGTTTATTGTTTTATATTATATACTTATTAGTTTGATAAATGGGAATTTATATGGATACGCGGGCTACACGGACTGAGCTGATAAACACAGACTTTTATTTTAGAGAGTACTGATAAATATGTATTTAAATTATTATCCGTGTTCGTCTGCTTAGTCCGTGTAGTCCGCGTATCTGTACGCTAAATTATCATCTTACGCTCCACACTACCCCTACTTGCGGCAACCACATCACATTCTGACGCGTGTGGTCGTAGGGCGTCACTATTCCGTCGAACTTGTTGTCCGTCAGCCAAACGACACTGTTCTTCAGTTGCACGCTCCAAGCGGGGCGATGCGGTAGCGCAGGGCAAGTGCACCGCCCAATCCGAGTGACAAGGTGGCGGGCTTCGTGCTGCCGTCGGAGAACTTCTCGTCGCTCAGCTTATCATGCAAGGTGGCGGAGAAGAACTGCCCGTAGACCGTAGGGGTAAGTATTGCCTGAAAGCGGCTGTCGGCGGCGCGGCTGCCGAAAAGGCGGTTGAGATAGACATCCAGCCCAAGACCTGCGCTCACTACGGAGATTTGGGAATAAAGTTCACCGTAAGCCAGCGAAGCGTCCGTGCCGTGCCCGTAGAGCGTCATGCCGGAGGGGGGCGAGCTGGTAGTTCCTGGAATATTCTCTTGCGCCTGCCTTGTCACGAGCATAGTCTACGGAAAGGCTTGCGCCAAGCAGAGAGGAAAAGCGGGTTTCGGCTTGCACACCGATGCCGAAGCCGAGGTAGGTTTTGTCGGCGCTCATGCTTGCCATGTCGCCCCAAAAGAAGGGGATGCCGAGGTTCAGACCGAAGCTCCAACCACGTGCAGAGGAAAGGGAACGGGAGGATGCGGGGAGAAGGGAATCTTCGCTCTGCTCCGAATGACAGAGCGAAGTATTTTCTGAATGACCGGACGAAATGCTATCTGAACAACAAGGCGCCGAACATATACTGTCATTCAGAGCGTTGTTCTCCTCCGATAAACGGGGGAGTTCGGTATCTTTCTCCTTTTGCGGAAGCACGAGTCGCACAACGACCGCATTGCGCAGTTCCCCGCACACCTCGCCGAAGTTCTCCGTGCGGAAATGTTCCTCGCGCAGCCCGTCGTGCAGTATCATTTCGCTTTTTACTCGGTTGCTCATCAACCGTGCCCGCCGCAGGCGCATCTCAGGAGTACCTGCCGACGCACAGTAGCCGTAAACAAATATGGGTGTTTCTCCCGATAAGATACTCTCCCGGTGCATCCGGATAAAGTCGGACAACCTGCGCAGGCTTTCACCGTTTCCGCCCCACGGGGAGAAAAGCATGTCCTTGCCTGCCACAAACCGGAACGTGACTTCCGCCTCGGAGGATGGCGAAGCGTCTTGTGCCGTTGCCCTGCCGGTGGAGAATATACACAGAAAGAATAATAAAAACAACCGGAGCGTGTTCCGTTTTCGAGTAGATAGCATTGTGCCTGCGTCATGCTCAGGACGATGCTTTTTGCTTTTGATTTGGTTAATAATGCTTACATCTGCGGGGGGGGGGGGGGGGGGGATAACCCCATTTTGCCCAGTTTTTAGCGG
>JAJQAY010000021.1 GCA_021203515.1 Bacteroides sp.
AATGTAAAATTGGGAGAGTTGTTAGGGCGGCATAAAAGAGAGAAGAGGAAGGAAGGCGAAAGAAAAAGAGGCTGACTGACATTTGCATTGTTAGACAGCCCAATTTTCATCATTTTCTCTATGATTTCCACCAAATATTACACACACCGATAGCACGAAAAGGCGTATTTTTGCATCATTAATAATAAATCTATTATCATGAGTACAATTCAGAACACACTGGGTAAGATGACCAACTACCGTTGGACTATTTGCGCCATGTTATTCCTTGCGACAACAGTTAATTATCTCGACCGCCAGGTATTATCACTCACTTGGGACGAATTTATCAAGCCCGAATTTCATTGGGACGAATCGCATTACGGTACTATCACGGCCGTTTTTTCATTTGTATACGCTGCTTGCATGCTATTTGCCGGTCGGTTCGTAGACTGGTTAGGGTCTAAAAAGGATATTTATTGGCTATTGGCGTGTGGTCGGTAGGTGCTTGTCTTCATGCCTTCTGCGGCATTATCACCGAACATTTTGTAGGTTTGCACAGTGCTGCCGAGTTGATGGGAGCTACCGGTGATACGGTCGTTGTGATTGCCACCATCAGTATGTACTGTTTTCTTGCCGCCCGCTGCGTGCTGGCTTTAGGAGAAGCAGGAAACTTCCCCGCCGCCATCAAAGTAACCGCTGAATACTTCCCTAAGAAAGACCGTGCATACGCTACCTCTATTTTCAATGCGGGTGCCTCTATCGGTGCACTGATTGCTCCGGTGTCCATACCTCTATTGGCTAAGGCTTGGGGTTGGGAAATGGCCTTCATCGCAATCGGTGGTCTCGGCTTTATCTGGATGGGCTTCTGGGTGTTCATGTACACTGCTCCTGCAAAGAGCAAGCACGTGAACAAAGCAGAATTGGAATACATCGAGCAAGACAGCCACGAAGGAGAAGTGCAGGACAAACCAAAAGCCGAAGAAAAGAAAATGAGCTTCCTGCAATGCTTCAGCTATAAACAGACATGGGCATTTGCCATCGGTAAGTTCATGGCCGACGGTGTGTGGTGGTTCTTCCTTTTCTGGACTCCGTCTTACTTGAATACCCAATTCGGCATCAAGACTTCTGACGGCTTGGGCATGGCATTGATTTTTACGCTTTACGCCATTACCATGCTCTCCATTTATGGTGGCAAACTGCCGACTATCATTATCAATAAAACCGGTTTAAATCCGTATGCCGCCCGTATGCGCGCCATGTTGATATTTGCATTCTTCCCGTTGGTGGTACTGCTGGCACAACCGTTGGGCACTATCTCTCCCTGGTTCCCGGTTATCTTGATTGGTATCGGCGGTGCGGCCCATCAATCATGGTCGGCCAACATCTTCTCTACCGTAGGCGATATGTTCCCGAAAACAGCCATTGCTACTGTCACCGGTATCGGTGGTATGGCAGGTGGTATCGGTTCTATGTTGCTGCAATACATTGCGGGCGAACTCTTCGTTTATGCCGGAGAAACCAATATGACGTTCATGGGATTTGCAGGCAAGCCTGCCGGTTACTTCGTAATCTTCTGCGTATGTGCCGTGGCTTACTTGATTGGTTGGTTCATCATGAAGGGATTAGCCCCGAAATACAAACCTATCGTATTAGACTAAGAAATACGATACCTATAAACACAAAAAGCCTTTTCATACGAAAGGGCTTTTTGTGTTCTCTTACCGTTATCCGGCTATCATTCAGCTTGATAAGAGAGCAACTTTTAAGGCATAAAAGAAAGGGAAGTCTCACGACTTCCACAATTCTTCTAACCTTAAATCTAAATCTCTATGAAAAAACGTGCCGCAAATATAAGACTTTATTCCATACGTTGTTATTAATAAAGTGTATAAGGAGAAATAAAAGTTTTAAGATTTATTAAATGAGTAGTAAATCCGGCTACTTTTACATGTAACTTTGAAGCAAGCGTGCATAAATAGGATTCTGCTCCAACAAGTGGGGAACACCGGTTATGAACATCTGTTTACGCGCCCTTGTCAGGGCTACATTCAGCTTCCGGTCTATCAGTACCCCGTTCTCCTCCGTCAGATTCGCAAGGTATTTCAGCTGATATGCCCTATTCATACAGAAAGAGTAGATAATCACATCTCGCTCGCTGCCTTGGAAACGTTCCACCGTATCCACTAAAATATCATTCAGTGCAGCAATTCCCAATCCGGCTATCTCTTTTTTATAAGCGCTATCTGGCTACGATAGGGGGCAATGACGCCAAAAGTCAACGCAGCATCAAAGCCGGAGTCTACAGAAGCATATTGCCTGTACACGGCAGCAGCCAGCCGGGCTACAATCTCTGCTTCCGAACGGTTCATCTTTGCCGATTGCATCGGCGGCTCGGGTACGGACGGCAGAAAAGCAACACGGTGCATCAGTAAATCAGCAAATTCATCGTCTGCCAAGTCCGAAGACAGTCCGAGCGCACCGGTTTGATGAGCCAGTCCTACCGGTTGCAACAAACCTCCATAGAAGGCGTGATTGGAAAAGGCGGCTACCTCTACATTCATGCGTCCCTAACGGCAGAGCATATCGTAGGAGAGTTGAAAGTTGAAAGTTGAAAGTTGAGAGTGAGGCTGCGCGATATTTCGGTAGAGGCGCTCGAAGAGGGAATCTTTCAGGTTTTGCAGGCCAATGGCACGCAAACCTTCATCACAAACTTCCGACTGGGCGGAGGATTGCATCACTACTGCCGGGAGCTGTTTATGATCGCCTATCAGGATAAATTTGCCGATAGCGTTCCCACCCGAAACACTGCGCGCGCACAGCAAGCCGAGCAGTTGCGGTTCCAGTATCTGGGTAGCCTCATCAATCATTGCCACATCAAATGTTTTCAATCGGAACAATTCTGTTTTCATAGAAAGCGTCGCCACGGTTCCCACAAATATACGGCAACGGGCGATGCGCTCCTGCACTTCGCGACGGGTAAAACAAGGCTCCAGGATATTTTCTATCAGATGCGGGCGATAACTCTCCTCACAAGACAGTTCACTGCCGATACGTATGAAATCGACCTCCGGACGAATAGCCGTGAGCATCTTGCAGATTTCATCCACCGCCCGGCTGGTATAAGAAAGCAGAAGCAACTGTTTCCCTTCCCGGTAGAAAGTCTCGACCATACTACACAAGGCGCGCGATGTTTTTCCGGTGCCCGGCGGTCCTATCAACAGGAAATAATCGCGGGCTGCCTGCGCCTTCAGCGTGATGCGCGTAAAATCATCCGTTGCAGCAGCGATAGCGGCATCGAAAGAGGGATCGAACTCTGCCGGACGCTGGCTCAGCAGGACATCGCGCCTTTCCTTCGTTGCCGACAGAAAAGCCGCAAGCCCCAGATACATACTGCGGAAAGACGTATCCATGCAATCATGCTCCACCGCATAACGACTGCCGGCCGGCAGTACAGCGGTGTTCTGCTGTGCCGCCCGAAGCCGGATGCGGATACCCGTGTCGGATATTTGCTCGATATTTCCCTTAAACACCATCTTGTTGGTGACATTATCAGCATCCGTATTCCGTTCGTACAAGACGACAGCATCGCCACGGCGAAAATTGGGAAGGGAAGGAGCGGACAATATCTTGAGCGACAGATAAGGTTTATGAATATCGGCCGCATGGTTTTCCTCTATCAGCAGGTCATATAGTATCTCTCCGTTTTCGCACTTCTCCGTCAGTGTGGCAAGCCATAGTGCAGCCGCACCGGTGCGGCCTTCATAGTCCACATCACCCGACTTGGACGTATAAAGTTCCTTCGTGATAAAATTATACAGCGTATAGAAATATACCCGTTCCAACGGCGACAACGCACCTATCCGTTGCGCCACAGCATCAATAGAAGGGCACAGAAACCGCTTCCATAAGGTATTATCCAGCCCGCGTTCGTTCAGCGTCTCCGGATTGATGTCCTGCAAGCGCTCTGCCGTATATTGCGGCCTGTTGCGCAACTGGATGCCGTATTCGTTCGCCACAATTCGGTTTCGCACGTCCATCACCCTACGCAGCATTGCCCACGAGGGGCGTGCCGGATACAGCAACGGATAGCGGGTGTAGAGCAAACAAGACTTCACCCGCCGATGGTCCATTCCCATGGAATACTCCAGCACAGCCTGATAGAGCAGCATCTGCACTTTGTTATTCTCCTTCGGCTCCACCTTGCCCCGGATGGTATATTCGTCCGCCTTGCCAGACTTCATTTCTATGAACGAGGACATATCCCGTTGCATATAGTCGAGACGTCCCTGCAAGCCTAGCGCCTCGCAGATATAAGAAGGTTCCAGCACGGCATCCGCCTTATCCAGGTCGTAGCCCGAGGCATGAAAAGTCTCCGTCACCGTCTGCCGGATATGCTCGAAATGGCGCTTGCAATCGGTGAAGAACTCCCGTTCCTTTTCCCGGTCGTGAAGGTCGGCACAAGCGGCCAACTCAATGGGATAAGCACGGAAAGCCTTCTTCATGCAAGCCAGATAGTCCGGTTCCGTTTCGGCATGAATCCACTCGTCCAGAAAAAGGTTGGCGATGTTACCCAGCAAAAGCGGACGGGTATTGTCGGGCATCTGCAATCGTGCCAGCAGATAGTTGGCAGGATGATGTCCGTACTCTCTGAAACACTCCGCCAGCGAGCTGATGTCTATCAGATAGTCCGGCTCCAGAACGATGAATGATGGTATAAGCACTCCCGCTTCATCCACCGCCACATCCAGCAGATTGACCTGTGCATGCCGCCAGAGCAAATGGCAAGTTTCTGCAAATTCTTCGTTGATTTGCGGAATATTATAGCGCACCCGCAACGGTTCGTCCGCCACCGTGTCTACGGGCAATACATACAAATAAGTGTCGTCGGAATTCTGGAAACTGACACGCATACGCCGTACACGCTCCCTGACAGGAGGAGCCACCCGGTAAGTGGCATCCGCACGGGGAAGCAGGCGATACAACTCTTCGGGAATATCCTCCCCCGTCAGGCGCTTGACAAAGAAAGTCAGCGTCTTGACGTCGCGTTTCAACTGCTCCCGCACCGGTTCCGCCTGCCGGTTCAGAATGGCGTTCGATGTAAGGCGAAAGGTATGCAGGCGGTTTTGTTCCACCACCGTGAGCCCCGCTTTGGAAGCTACGAAGTTGATGCGGGCGGAAAGGTCGGTCATTTGCAGGCTGCTGTCCGCCATTTGCGAACGGCACAGATGTTCGAGCAGTTTGCGCAACTGGCGATAGGCCGTTGCCAAGTCGGTATCGTCCGCCCCGATAATCTCCCGCAAGCTGTCGAAACATTCCCTTACCTTATTCTTCATCATTCTTCCGCCTCTACCTCCGTTGTATCCTCCGTCTTCTTATCCTTTATCATCAGGATGCTCAGTTCATAAAGCAGATAGAGCGGAACGGCAACCACGGTGAGCGTGAAGGGGTCGCCCGTCGGCGTAATGATGGCAGCAGCAATGACGATAATGACAATGGTATGGCGGCGATACTTGCGCAAGAACGTCTTGTGCACCAACCCCAACAGGGAGAGCAGCCACGTCACGAGCGGAAGCTCGAAAGCCAGCCCCATGCAGAGCACCAGCATCATGAAGTTGTCGATGTAAGAGTTGAGTGAGATTTGATTTTCCACCGCCGCGCTCAGTTGATAGGTGGAAAGAAAGCGTAAGGTCAAGGGATAAACCATGAAATAGCCCAGCAATACGCCGATGAAGAACATCACCGTGCCGATGCACAGCGCCTTCCTCACCCCGCGGCGTTCGCCCGGATAGAGTGCAGGACTGATAAACCGCCAGATTTCATAAAAAATATAAGGTGCCGCCGTCACCACCGACATCCAAAAAGCCGTGGACATGTGGATGAAGAACGGTGCCGCCAGATTGATATTAATCAGCTTCACTTGGAACTCCTGCGTAAAGAATTCGTCTTCCAGGTTGAACTCTTCGCCAATCCAGCGTAGCAGGTCGTAGAAGATGAAATCGTTGTGGCAAGGAGCCAGTATCACGCTGTCAAACAGGTAAGGCATCGCAATAAAGTAGCCCACAGCCAACACGAACCACACCCCGATAATGCGGAACAGCACCCGGCGCAATTCATCTAAATGGTCCCAAAAAGTCAGTTCTTTATTTGCCATATATGCATTTACAATTGACCATGTACAATGTACAATTTACCGTTCGGCGTGATAGCGCAGCCAATTATACATTGTACATGGTAAATTGTACACACCCCCGGTTATCATTTCTTCTCGTCAGCCGGTTTATCTACTTCTTCTTTGGCTTTATTAATTTCTTCCTTAGCTTCGTTCACTCCGTCCTTGAAGCTCTTCACGCCTTTGCCCAATCCCTTCATCAGTTCAGGAATTTTCTTGCCGCCGAACAGCAACAGAATAACCAGCGCAATGATAATCCACTCGGAGCCGCTGGGCAGGAAGCCCAATAACAGTAAATTTGTCATAATCGTATCGTATTAAATTCAAGTGCAAAGATAGAAAAAGATTAGGATTGAATATTCGTTTTCCGTTATTTATTAATACACTGCTTTTTCTTTATCAGTACGATAGAAACATGCCTGCATAGGGAGGAAGAGTTGTTCTCATTACTACGCATACTTAAAACAAAGACTTTGTTTATAAAAACAAAGACTTCGTTTGTATAAACTAAAGCTTCGTTTATAAAAACAAAGCTTTAGTTTTAAGTATGAATAGGATGGAAAGTGAGTTTTGATTGCAGGGCGAGATGGTTTATGCCGCACTGTTCTAAAAGAGCCGTCCCCGTCTCTTCCGGCGCAACAAGTGCGAAGAAAAGACGGGGACGGAAAATAATGTTTTCAGAAGGAGCAACTCAGTCCTGATAATAGACCCGCTTCACGCGCGTAGATACACTGGTAAGTACCTCATAGGGGATGGTGTCGAGCACATCGGACAGAACGGTGATGGGCAGATGGTCGCCAAAAATCTCCACGCTATCCCCTTCCTTGCAGTCGATGTCCGTGACGTCAACCATGCAGACGTCCATACAGATGTTGCCTACATAGGCTGCACGCTGCCCGTTCACCAGGCAGTAGGCATGGCCGTTGCCTAGGTGACGGTTCAGTCCGTCGGCATATCCGATGGGAAGGGCGGCGATACGTGAAGGGCGTGTCAGGTATCCCTTCCGGCTATAGCCCACGGTGTCTTCGGCAGACACATCGCGCATCTGGAGAATGGTGGTCTTCAACGTACTTACATTGTTCAGGATGAAATTGTCGATGGGACTGATGCCATAGAGTCCCAATCCCAGACGGACCATGTCGAACTGCGCTCCGGAGAAGCGCTCGATGCCTGCCGAGTTGCAGATGTGACGAAGTATCTTGTGCGGGAAAGCCTCTTGCAACTGTTCGGATGCACGCTCAAACGTCTCTATCTGTTTGCGGGTAAACGCATCGAACTGCTGCGCATCACTACCCACGAAATGCGAAAAGACCGAACGGGCTATAACGGCGTTCTGCCCTTTCAAGCGTTCGATGAGTTGGGGCATATCTTCCGGAGCAAAGCCCAAGCGGTGCATACCCGTGTCGAGCTTCACATGGATGGGGAAATTGGTGATACCTTCTTTTTCGGCTTCCTTAATCAACGCATCCAGCAGATGGAAACTATACACTTCCGGCTCTAACTTGTAGTCGAACATCGTCTTGAACGCTGTCAATTCGGGGTTCATGATGATGATGCTTGCCGTGATGCCTGCCTTGCGGAGTTCGGAGCCTTCGTCGGCTACGGCAACGGCAAGGTAATCCACATGATGTTCCTGCAACGTTTTGGCTATCTCATAGGAACCGGCACCGTATGCCGAGGCCTTCACCATGCAAATCATCTTGGTTTCGGGTTTCAGCTTGCTACGATAATAATTCAGGTTAGCTATCATTGCACCGAGATTTACTTCCAGTATCGTCTCGTGCACCTTCTTTTCCAACACCTCAGTCAGGGCATCAAAGCCAAATTTACGCGCACCCTTAATCAGGATAAGCTCATTTTCCAGGCGGAGTTCTCCTTTATTGATGGCGGCTATCAGGTCATCCGTATTGGGATAAAACACTTTCTCGATATTAAAGCGAGCGGCACAGGAAAAAATTTCACTTCCTACGCCAATAATGCGCTCGATGCCCCGGCTGTTTACCAACTGTGCCACTTGCCGATAGAGGGTAGGCGTATTTTGCCCGGTTTCCAGTATGTCCGACAGGATAAGCGTCCGCTTCAATCCTTTGCTATGCGAGCGACGATACAGAAAGTCGAGCGCAATGTCCAGCGAGCCGAGGTCGGAATTATAACTATCGTTTATCAACAGGCAACCGTTCTTACCTTCCTTCACTTCGAGGCGCATGGCAATCGGTTCCAACTTCGCCATGCGTTTCGTAATCTGTTCGGCAGGAAGCAGCAGATACACACATGCCGCCAGGCAATTCAATGAATTCTCGATGGAAGCATCGTCAATAAACGGCAGGGTAAATGTATTGTCCATGTCCAGATAGCGGTAGGAAATGACGGTAGAGTCATCCTTTTTCTCCACCTTACTTATATACAAAGGGCGTTCCATGTCCTTCCGGCTCCAGGCTATCTCACGGGCAGAAAGCATGGATTTCCCCACGCAATTACTGATAAATTCATCATCTCCGTTGTATATCACGACATCACAGTTCTTGAACAGGGACAGCTTCTCCATACACTTTTCCTGCAAGGAGAAGAAGTTTTCCTGATGGGCGCCTCCGATATTCGTCAGAATGCCGATTGTCGGTTTGATGATATTCTGCAACGCACGCATTTCTCCCGGCTCCGAAATGCCGGCTTCAAAGATGGCGAGCCCCGACTGCTCGTTCATCTGCCAGACGGACAGGGGAACACCAATCTGCGAATTGTAGCTGCGCGGCGAACGGGTGATAACCCTCTCCAGACTGAGCAACTGATGCAGCCACTCCTTTACAACCGTTTTCCCGTTGCTGCCGGTGATGCCGATAACGGGTATCTGAAACTGTTCCCGGTACTGTTCCGCCAACTTCTGCAAGGCTTTCAGGGGATTGGAAACCACGAGGAAGTTAAGAGTTGAAAGTTGAGAGTTGAGAGTGGGCTGCGCACTATTATGGGGCGTAGAACTTTCAACATTCAGCTTTCCGTTTTCAATATCTTTAAAACCCTTTTCACTTACCACGAAGTTGCGGACGCCACGAGCGTACAAATCCGGAATATAGCGGGCACCGTCGTTCCGCTTTGTTGCCAAAGCAAAGAACAAGGTTTCTTCGGGAAAACTCAGGGAACGGCTGTCGGTGAGCAGCCAGTCTATAGTGGCGGGCACGTTGCCTACGCGTTGTGCGCCAATGATTTCGGTTATGCTTTCAATTGTATATGACATAATTCTCTCTCTTTTTGGAAGTCTAAGTTCGGGTATTTTCTGTTAAGTCGGTCAATTTTTAACACAATTTGTTCTAAAAAACGCTTATGCTCATCAGAGCCCGGATGAAAAGGCTTATGTGCCAATGCCCTACGTATATTTTCACTTTCCTCTATGATGCGTAACGTATCCGCGGAAAAGCAGACAGACGAGAAGCGTTCCCACACGTAACGCACTGCCACCTCGGAGGGATGTACCAGGTCTTCGGCATAGAAACGATAATCGCGAAGTTCGTCCAGCACCAGCTCGTAGGCAGGAAAATAGAAGACGTGCTCCGGAAAAGCGGCTTGTAATTGGTCTATAGCCAGTAGCAACATCGACTTGCTGAGTTGGTTGGCATGCAGTCCGTCTCGCACGTGGCGGATAGGGCTGACGGTGAAAAGGATTTTCAGTTTTGGATTTCGTGCCAGCAAACCAGATAACAAAGAGGTATAATCTTGTACAATCTCACTGGTTGTCAATCGCCTGCGAGTAAAGTTCTGTTCCGGTTGCTTATGACAATTGCCAACGATGCGTCCGTTTGACTTCTGCTCGTACACCCACGAAGTGCCGAAAGTAAGCAACAGACAGTCCAAATTCCAGATGTGCTCGTGTGCTGCTTGCAGGCGTGCGTTAATGCGTTGCAATACATCTTCCGCCTCCGATGAAGAAAAGTCACCGTGGTGCATAGGGCTATGCCAACATTCACGGAAAAGAAACAGGTCGGACTGTTCGTATTTCTTTCCGATAATAATTTCGCGCAAGGCAGCCGATATGGAAAGTGGATTATAGAGAACGCCATAAGGATTAATATCGCAACAGAATTTGGCATCGACAAGTTTCGCACCGATGCTTGTGGCAAAGCAGGAGCCCAGCAACAGCAGGCGGTCGGTATGCGTCAGTTGCGGCAAATCCGCAGGCAATTCAACGGAGGTATAAAAGTTCATACATATTAAAGATTATGCAACTGCAAAAATAGCACAAAGTAGAGGAGAAACAAGATTATATATAAAAAAATCACCGCCTTGCAGCCCTTTTCAGGAACTTCAAAGCGGTGAAGCAAATACTATTTCGAGATGATAGTCGATTCAGTGATAAAACTATTAATGCTTTGCGGGATCTGCCCAACCATCGGTATTATGTACGTTGCACCACGGTCTGTTTGAATTGGTTAAACTCCCATCTTCCAACCAGTTTCCACCACGTTCAACCCAAGTTGCAAATTCCGGATATACAAATTTAACATCCTTCGTTTCTACATTCCAGCCCATTTCTACTGGAGCCTTTAATGCCCATACGAATCTCTTTTCACTGCAGTAATAAGTAGTTTGGTTACGATCACCTAAGTCTTTATTATAGTCCTTATACAACTCCGTAGGAGGATAGTCAATGAAATGTATCTCACGATTATTCTCTGGGTTTTGCAGGAAATAATCAAAAGCAAATTCATTACCGAAAGACTCAAATAACCGATTATACTCAGAGACATCTATATTCAAATCAAACGTTATTACAGGAGTTTCAGTATTTTCAATCAAATGACCTACTTGCGTATTATAAAAAGCACCTCCTGTCTTCTTTTTCAATGTTTCAAATCCCGTAAGAGCAATAATTGCATGATTAGCCTTCAATAATACCACTTCCGCACCATCTACAGCAGGAATAATTTTAAAATCTTTAAGTGTTACATATTTACTAAGAAGGCCTGGAGATGCAGAATTCGATTTATTTCCAATCTGAATGCAGAATCTATAAGGAAGACTTCCCCCCCCATAGCACGAAGTTTCAATGTCATTCCAACATGAACAACATTCTGTTCTTTTGTTATTTCCGCCTTATAATTTACTACAAAATCATTGAAGTCATAATCTCCTAATTCCGGCCACATATCTTCAAACATAATCGTTCCGAAATTAGCTTTATTAGGCTGATATATGGCAACATTACCACTCACCGTTTCTGCATAATCTGGAAACAAAGATTCAGCAGTCCAACTAGAAGCACTACCTCTTGTAGCAACAGCTTTCTTTATATCAACTTTTTGCGTCTCCTCGCCCCCATTCTTTACCGGATATTTCATCCATATATAAGAATTAGCACTCGGCACAGACAATGTTACAGAGTTTGTCCCTACCTCAACAGGCAATTCCGCAACAAGTTGCTGACAGGCCTCATCCAAATAAATAGAAACAAAAGTAGCAACTTGTGATGTCATTGTAACAGTCACATCGCGTGTTGTCGACCAGTCAAATCCATCAGGTACAACCAAATCGGTTGTTTTCTTCGCAGCAGAAGGATCGTACACATCATTCTTTTCGCAAGAGGAAAGCATTACAATGCTACTACCTACAAGCAATAAACCGAATAAATAATTTTTTAGTTTTCATATCTATATTTTTAAATACTTTTCATTAACACAATATGCTTGCATTGACGGTACAAAGGTAAATATTTATTTCCAGGATTACAATCATAACAAAAGAAAAATTGAAATAATATTCAAAAAGTTGCAGATTTAATACATTATTCTCATTCACTTACCAATTTTCAACCGCTTTTCCTCCTTGTTTGCTCCATACTTTCTCCAACCAAAAGCACTCCATAATCGAAGAAAGTATGGAGCAGGTACATTCCGAGGAAAAGGCTACGAAATAAAAAACGCATAAAATGACATAGCAATCCATTTTCTTTTGCTATTTTTGCAATTTGTAATGTTCAGAATAAAGATGAAAACAGAACCAACAGTATATAACTTGCTAAATTCTATTGCATACCCCGAAGATTTGCGCAAGCTGAGTGTAGACCAGCTTCCGGAGGTTTGTAAGGAACTGAGGCAAGACATTATTCAGGAACTTTCGTGCAATCCCGGACATTTTGCGGCAAGCCTGGGCACAGTAGAACTTACCGTAGCTCTGCATTATGTATATAATACGCCTTACGACCGCATCGTATGGGATGTAGGGCATCAGGCATACGGCCACAAGATACTGACCGGACGACGCGAGGCTTTCTTCACCAACCGGAAGTTCAAAGGCATCCGCCCCTTCCCCTCTCCCATTGAAAGTCTTTATGATACTTTCACTTGCGGACATGCTTCCAACTCCATCTCCGCTGCACTTGGAATGGCTGTAGCTGCCGTCCAGAAAGGAGAGAAAGACCGCCACGTGGTCGCTGTGATAGGCGACGGCAGCATGAGCGGCGGACTGGCATTCGAAGGGCTGAACAATGCTTCTTCCACCGCCAACAATCTGCTGATTATCCTCAACGATAACGATATGGCGATAGACCGCAGCATTGGCGGCATGAAGCAATATCTTTTCAACCTGACTACCTCGAACCGCTACAACCAGCTATGCTTCAAGGCTTCCAGAATGCTGTTCAAGATGGGAATACTGAACGAGGAACGACGCAAGGCATTAATCCGCTTCTCCAATAGCTTGAAGTCGATGGCTGCCCAGCAACAGAATATCTTCGAGGGGATGAATATCCGCTACTTCGGCCCTATCAACGGCCACGATGTCAAGAACCTGGCACGTGTCCTGCGAGGCATCAAGGATATGCAAGGACCGAAAATACTGCATTTACATACTATTAAAGGTAAAGGCTTCGAGTCTGCCGAGAAAAATCCCAGCATCTGGCATGCACCGGGTAAGTTCGACCCCGAAACGGGCGAACGTATCACGGCAAATACAAGCGATTTGCCGCCTCTCTTCCAAAATGTGTTCGGAGGAACATTGCTGGAACTGGCGGAGAAGAACACGAAGATTGTGGGTGTCACTCCTGCCATGCCCACGGGATGCTCCATGAATATATTGATGGAAGCCATGCCCGACCGTGCCTTCGACGTAGGCATTGCCGAAGGACATGCAGCGACATTCTCCGGTGGTATGGCAAAAGAGGGGATGCAGCCGTTCTGCAGCATTTACTCTTCTTTTATGCAACGGGCTTACGACAATGTGATACACGATATTGCTATCCTGAAACTGCCCGTTGTGCTCTGCCTCGACCGTGCCGGCCTGGTAGGAGAAGACGGACCGACGCATCACGGAGTATTCGACCTTGCCTACTTCCGCCCCATTCCGAACCTGACGATTTCCTCTCCGATGAACGAGCACGAACTGCGCCGCCTGATGTACACGGCACAATTGCCGGACAAAGGCCCGTTTGTTATCCGCTATCCACGCGGACGTGGAAGCTTGGTTGACTGGAAATGTCCGCTGGAAGAAATACCCGTAGGCAAAGGACGAAAACTGAAGGACGGTAAAGACCTTGCCGTCATCACGCTTGGCCCGATAGGGAATATTGCCGCACGCGCCATTGAGCGGGCGGAAAAAGAGAAAGGGCTTTCCATCGCCCATTATGACCTGCGTTTCCTCAAACCACTTGATGAAGAACTGTTGCATGAAGTGGGACGCAAGTTCCGACGCATACTGACGGTGGAAGACGGTGTGCGAAAAGGCGGAATGGGAAGTGCCGTACTGGAGTTTATGGCAGACAACGGCTATACTCCGCAGGTACAACGCATCGGTATTCCCGACGAGTTTATTGAGCACGGGGCGATACAGGAGTTGTATCACTTGTGCGGCATGGATGAAGAAGGAATCTATAATCAGTTGAGAGTTGAGAGTTGAGAGTTGAAAGTTACCGTGCAGTAAAACAGCACAATATGACTCTCAACTCTCAACTCTCAACTCTCAACTCAATAAAAGTGAAGATAATCATTGCCGGTGCCGGCGCAGTAGGCACACACTTGGCGAAGCTGTTGTCCCGCGAAAAGCAGGACATCGTGCTGATGGATGATAATGAGGAGAGATTGAGTACCCTCAGTATCAATTTCGACTTAATGACGGTGACCGCATCGCCCACCTCCATTAAAGGGCTGAAAGAAGTGGGAGCCGGAGAAGCTGAATTATTCATTGCCGTCACCCCCGACGAAAGCCGCAATATGACGGCTTGCATGCTGGCCACCAACCTCGGTGCACAAAAGACGGTGGCCCGCATTGACAATTACGAATATCTATTGCCCAAGAATAAAGATTTCTTCCAGAAACTAGGGGTAGACTCGCTGATTTATCCGGAAATGCTTGCAGCTAAAGAGATAGTATCGTCTATCCGCATGAGCTGGGTGCGCCAATGGTGGGAATTCTGCGGTGGCGCACTGATACTGATAGGTGCCAAGATGCGCGAGAAGGCGGAAATACTGGATATCCCTCTTCACCAATTGGGCGGACCGGAGTTGCCTTACCACGTAGTAGCCATCAAGCGCGGCAACGAAACCCTCATCCCCCGCGGTGAGGATACCATCAAGTTACATGATATTGTTTACTTCACCACTACCCGCAAGTTTATTCCTTATATCCGCAAGATAGCCGGCAAGGAAGATTATGCCGACGTACGCAACGTAATGATTATGGGCGGAAGCCGCATTGCCGTACGCACAGCACAGTATGTGCCCGACTACATGCAGGTGAAGATTGTGGACAACGACCTGAACCGTTGCAACCGCCTGACCGAATTATTGGATGATAAGACCATAATTATCAACGGAGACGGACGAGACATGGACTTACTTGTGGAAGAAGGATTGAAGAATACGGAGGCTTTTGTAGCCCTGACCGGCAACTCTGAAACAAACATTCTTGCCTGTCTGGCAGCCAAGCGTATGGGTGTCAGCAAGACGGTGGCGGAAGTAGAGAATATAGATTATATAGGTATGGCGGAAAGCCTCGATATCGGTACGGTTATCAATAAGAAAATGATTTCCGCCAGTCACATTTACCAAATGATGCTGGATGCCGATGTCAGCAATGTGAAATGCCTGACATTCGCCAATGCCGACGTAGCGGAATTTACCGTCAAGGCCGGTTCGAAGATTACCAAGCATCCGGTAAAAGACCTCGAATTACCCAAAGGAACTACCATCGGCGGTTTGATACGCAACGGCGAAGGTATCGTGGTAATTGGTAATACGGAAATTCAGCCGGGCGACCATGTGGTAGTATTCTGCCTGAATATGATGATTAAGAAAATCGAGAAATACTTTAATTAGTTGAGAGTTGAGAATTGAGAGTTACCATACAGAATGAAGTAACCTCAAACTCTCAACTCTCAACTCTCAACTTAATAAACGTGATTAACTTTAAGACAATCATACGGATTATAGGTATTCTGCTATTGCTAGAGACAGTAATGTTCCTGGTATGCTCGGGTGTATCTTACTATTACAAGGACGACGCCCTGCCCGACTTTTGGAAGGCTGCAGGAATTACAGCAGGTGCCGGCTTGCTAATGGCTATCTTCGGAAAAGGAGGCGACCGCCAGTTGACCCGGCGCGACGGATATGTATTGGTTAGTTTTGCCTGGGTAGCTTTCTCCCTTTTCGGTATGTTGCCGTTCTACATCAGCGGATATATCCCCAACGTCACGGATGCTTTCTTTGAAACGATGTCCGGTTTTAGCAGTACCGGCGCCACCATACTGAACAATATCGAGTCGTTGCCTCACGGATTACTGTTTTGGCGTAGTATGACGCAATGGATTGGCGGTTTGGGAATTATCATGTTCACCATCGCCGTGCTTCCCATCTTCGGTGTCAGCGGTTTGCAAGTGTTTGCAGCTGAAGCCAGCGGCCCCACGCATGACAAAGTGCATCCCCGCATCGGCATCACCGCCAAATGGATTTGGAGTATTTATGCAGGTATCACTTTTATTCTCGTGGCTTTGTTGATGATGGGAGGAATGGGCTGGTTCGACAGCGTATGCCATGCTTTCGCCACTACCGGCACCGGAGGGTTCTCTACCAAGCAAGCGAGTGTGGCCTATTATAACTCTCCCTATATAGAATATGTCATTTCTATCTTTATGTTTATTTCCGGCATCAACTTCACGTTATTATTGTTCTTCGTCAACCGGAAATTCAAGAAAGTCATTGATAATGCCGAATTGAAGTGGTACTTCTGGTCGGTGGTATGTTTCACAGCCGTCATTGCCGTCATTCTTCATTATACCAGTTCGATGGGGATAGAAGAGTCTTTCCGCAAATCATTGTTCCAGGTTATCTCCCTGCATACTTCCACGGGATTTGCCACGGACGACTATATGCTTTGGACGCCTGTCCTGTGGGGACTGCTGACCATCATCATGGTGATAGGCGCCTGTGCAGGCAGTACAACGGGCGGTTTGAAATGTATCCGCATGGTTATCCTGGCCAAAGTATCGCGAAACGAGTTTAAGCATATCCTGCATCCCAATGCAGTGTTGCCCATACGTGTGAACAAGCAGGTCATATCGCCCTTTATCGTATCCACGGTATTGGCATTCTGTTTCCTATACCTTATTATTATAGTAGTCAGCGTACTGTTGATGATGGGAATGGGAATCGGATTTCTCGAATCTATCGGTTGCGTCATTTCCAGCATAGGCAATATGGGCCCCGGATTGGGAGAAACCGGTCCGGCCTATTCATGGAGCGCCCTACCCGATGCGGCCAAATGGTTATTGTCATTTCTGATGCTTTTGGGACGTCTGGAGCTATTCACTATTTTGCTTTTATTCACACCCGGATTCTGGAAACGGAATTGATTTAGGATAAAAAAAGTGTAAAAATAGTCACTTTTTGTTATACACAGATAGCAAAGATGAAGGATAGTTATTATATCTTTGCGCCCTGAAAGAAATATAGAGGTATGAAACAGTGCATAAAATATTGTATGATTGCCATACTCGCAGCTTTATTGCATAATAATGCCATAGAGGCCGCGGATGTTTTATGCACTCCGGTAAGTTCGAGAACCGGAGATTGCATCCTGTCGCAAGAGCCTAATTCACACTACACCATCCATAACCTTTACGACTTCCTCTCCTCTTTTTCACAATGTATAGAACATACGGACAATACGCAGATACCCAGCAATAAGAACGTTTATCTGCGTATGCACATATATAAGTTGCAGCAACGTGCCCACGCACCCGAATGCGACCGTTTGCCGTACTTATCCCCCTGCCCTGCCCCCGACGGTGACTATTACGTCTTCGGGCTAAGAAAGATTATCGTTTAGTAGAAGCGGCAAGCCCCATTGCTTGCACTTCAAGTCTTCGTCGGAAAGCTATTCAGAGGCATTGGCATCCGGCGCAGTATTTCTATATTATATATCTAAAATCTTATCAGATTTATGAACTTTACTTTGTTAGTAGTCGTCCTGTTGACGGCAATTGCTTTCGTGGGTATCGTCATCGCTATTTCCAATGCGATAGCTCCCCGTTCGTACAATCCGCAAAAGATGGAACCGTATGAGTGTGGTATCCCTACCCGCGGTAAATCGTGGATGCAATTCCGGGTAGGTTATTATCTGTTTGCCATCCTGTTCCTAATGTTCGAAGTGGAGACGGTGTTTCTGTTTCCGTGGGCAGTCATCACACGCGAGCTCGGATGGCCGGACTTTTCAGTATTTTGTTTTTCCTGATTATATTGGTTCTGGGCCTTGCTTACGCCTGGAGGAAAGGAGCATTGGAATGGAAGTAACGAAGAAACCCAAAATAAAATCTATCCCTTATGAGGAGTTCACTGACAACGAAACGTTGGAGAAATTGGTTCGGGAACTCAACGCAGGAGGTGCCAATGTGGCACTCGGCGTACTGGACGATTTCGTCAATTGGGGACGCAGCAATTCGCTGTGGCCGCTTACGTTTGCAACCAGTTGTTGCGGTATCGAATTTATGGCCCTCGGTGCTGCCCGCTATGACATGGCACGCTTCGGGTTCGAAGTAGCCCGTGCCAGTCCGCGCCAGGCAGATATGATTATGGTGTGCGGAACGATTACGAACAAGATGGCACCAGTGCTGAAACGTCTGTACGACCAGATGGCAGACCTGAAATATGTGGTAGCCGTAGGCGGTTGTGCTGTCAGCGGAGGCCCGTTCAAGAAGTCTTATCACGTAGTGAACGGTGTGGACAAGATATTGCCGGTAGATGTATATATCCCCGGTTGCCCTCCGCGCCCGGAGGCATTCTATTATGGAATGATGCAGTTGCAGCGCAAGGTAAAGATAGAGAAATACTTTGGCGGAGTGAACCGGAAAGAAGAGAGACCAAAGGAGGAAGACAAACCGGAAGTCTCTAAAGGGCATTTTGAATGATTTCAGAAATCATTGCTGCAATAAGTTCTGAAATCATTGGTGCAATGATTTCTGAAATCATTGCTATAATGAAAAAGGACTACCCTAAATTCCCATTTAACGAACGAAACATCGATTTGTATGGATATAAAATATATAGAGCCCACAGCTTTGCATGACGAGATGCTACGTCTGCGGCAAGAAGAACAAATGGACTTTCTGGAGTGCCTCACCGGCATGGATTGGGAGAGCCTGCCGAAGGAGATGCGCCGGAGTTAGCCCGAGGGCTGGGTGTTGTCTACCAACTGGAGTCCACCGTCACCGGCAAACGGATTACTGTTCGCACCGCTACCCTCAACCGGGAGCACCCCGAGCTTCCTTCCGTCTGCGACATATGGAAGGCTGCCGACTTCAACGAGCGCGAGGTGTACGACTTCTACGGCATCACCTTCATCGGCCATCCCGATATGCGACGCCTTTATCTGCGTAATGACTGGGTGGGTTATCCGATGCGGAAAAATGACGACCCGGAAGGACAGAACCCGCTACGCATGGACAACGAGGAGACGGTGGACACCACTACCGAACTGGAACTCAATCCGGACGGAACCGTCAAGAACAAGGAACTAAAGCTTTTCGGTGACGACGAATATGTAGTGAATATCGGCCCCAGCATCCTGCCACCCACGGTGTGATGCGTTTCCGCGTATCATTGGAAGGCGAAACCATCGAAAAGATCGATGCCAACTGCGGATATATCCACCGGGGCATAGAGAAGATGTGCGAAAACCTCACCTATCCGCAAACACTGGCGCTGACCGACCGTCTGGACTATCTGGATGCTCACCAGAACTGCCATGCCCTGTGCATGTGCATTGAGAAGGCAATGGGCGTGGAAGTGAGCGAACGTGTGTAATACATCCGTACCATCATGGACGAGTTGCAGCGCATCGACTCCCACTTGCTGTTCTACTCCTGCCTGGCTATGGACCTCAGCGCACTGACCGCTTTCTTCTACGGTTTCCGCGACCGCGAAAAGATTTTGGATATCTTTGAAAAAACCTGCGGCGGACGCCTCATCATGAACTACAACACGATTGGCGGTGTGCAGGCCGACCTTGCTCCCGACTTCCAGAAGCAAGTGAAAGAGTTCATCCCCTACCTGCGCGGCATCCTGCACGAATATCATGAGGTATTCACAGGCAACATCATCGCGCAAGAACGTCTGAAAGGCGTAGGCGTACTTTCGCGCGAAGACGCTATCAGCTTTGGAGCTACCGGCGGAACAGGCCGTGCCAGCGGTTGGGCGTGCGATGTGCGCAAGCGGATGCCTTATAGTGTATATAGTAAGGTAGACTTCAAAGAGATTGTCCGCACCGAAGGCGACTCATGGGCACGCTACCTTGTCCGCATGGATGAAATTCTGGAGAGCCTGAACATTATCGAGCAACTGATAGACAACATTCCCGAAGGGCCGTATCAGGAGAAGATGAAACCGATTATCCGCGTACCGGAAGGTACTTATTATGCTGCCATGGAAGGCAGCCGCGGTGAGTTCGGCGTATTTCTGGAAAGCCACGGTGACAAGATGCCCTACCGTCTGCACTTCCGCAGCACCGGACTGCCGCTGGTATCGGTAGTAGATACCATCTCACGCGGTGCGAAGATTGCCGACCTTATCGCCATTGGCGGAACGCTGGATTATGTGGTGCCGGATATTGATAGGTAAAATAACGATTAACGATTAGTGATTAGTGATTAGCAAGGTCGCTAATCACTAATCACTAACAACTAATAACTAAATAACGTGTTTGACTTTAGTATAGTAACCAACTGGATACACCAGACATTGACTTCCCTCATGCCGGAAGGTCTGGCCATATTCCTCGAATGTGTAGTGATAGGGGTATGCATCATTCTGATGTATGCCGTGCTTGCCATTATCCTGATATACATGGAACGCAAGATATGCGCCTTCTTCCAGTGCCGCCTCGGCCCGATGCGCGTAGGTAAGTGGGGATTGCTCCAAGTGCCCTGCGACGTCATCAAGATGCTGACAAAGGAAATCATCGACTTGAAATTCTCCGACCGGTTCCTTTATTATCTGGCGCCGTTCATGGTGATTATCGCCTCGTTCCTGACGTTCGCCTGCCTGCCCGTCAGTAAAGGGCTGGAAGTGCTGGATTTCAATGTAGGCGTATTCTTCCTGCTGGCGGCATCAAGCATCGGCGTAGTAGGTATCCTGCTTGCCGGATGAAGTTCCAACAATAAGTTCTCGTTGATTGGTACCATGCGAAGCGGTGCGCAAATCATCAGTTACGAATTGTCTTGCGGACTGAGTATCCTAACGATGGTGGTGCTGATGGGAACCATGCAGCTCTCCGAAATCGTGGCCGGACAGGCTGACGGGTGGTTCATCTTCAAGGGACATATCCCGGCGGTAATCGCTTTCATCATTTACCTGATTGCAGGAAACGCAGAAACCAATCGCGGTCCTTTCGACTTGCCGGAAGCGGAAAGTGAGTTGACAGCCGGTTATCATACGGAATACTCCGGCATGGGCTTCGGCTTCTTCTACCTGGCAGAGTATCTGAACTTGTTCATCGTAGCCGCCGTCACCGCCACTATCTTCCTGGGCGGATGGATGCCGTTTCATATTGTAGGCCTGGACGGATTTAATGCTTTGATGGATTACATTCCGGGGTTTATCTGGTTCTTCGGCAAGGCATTCTTCGTGGTATTCCTGCTGATGTGGATTAAGTGGACATTCCCACGTCTGCGTATCGACCAAATCCTGAATTTGGAATGGAAATATCTGGTACCTATCTCTATGGTTAACCTGATATTGATGGTACTGATTGTTGTATTTAAACTGCACTTCTAACCGGCGTAGCGCCGGAGCAAAGTTTCCCTGCGGAGATAAAGAAACAATGAAATAATAAAAGCGATGAAAGATAAAAACGAAACATATAGTTATATCGGCAGTATCTTGCATGGCGTCAGTTCCTTGCTGACGGGTATGAAAACCACCATGACCGTCTTCTGGCGCAAGAAGACTACCGAGTAATATCCGGAGAACCGTGCGACGCTGACACTCTCCAACCGTTTTCGCGGTACGTTGGTGATGCCGCACAACGAACAGAACGAGCATCATTGCATCGCATGCGGCCTGTGCCAGATGGCTTGTCCCAACGACACGATACGCGTAGTCAGCGAAACGATAGAGACGGAGGACGGCAAGAAAAAGAAGATATTGGCAAAGTACGAATACGGCCTCGGTTCGTGCATGTTCTGCCAGCTTTGTGTGAATGCTTGTCCGCACGACGCCATTACGTTCGGCCAAGACTTCGAACATGCCGTATTCGACCGTACGAAGCTGGTAAAGACGCTGAACCGTCCGGGTAGCCGGGTAATAAAGAAATGATTAACGGTTAGTGATGAGTGATTAGCTCCCTGCGACATGATAGCGCAGCCTGTGTTTATCACTAATCACTAAACACTAAACATTAAGAACATCATGGAAATTAATCTTGAAACAGTAGTATTCTACTTCCTCGCGGCTTTCATCACCGTGTTTTCCATTCTGACGGTGAGTACCAGCCGCATGGTGCGCTCGGCTACTTACCTGCTGTTTGTACTCTTCGGTACGGCCGGCATCTACTTCCTGCTGGGCTATACGTTCCTCGGTTCCGTACAGATTATGGTGTATGCCGGCGGCATTGTCGTGCTCTATGTCTTCTCCATTCTGCTGACCAGTGGTGAAGGCGATGTCATTGCCAAACTGAAACGCAGCCGGTTCCTTGCCGGACTGGGTACTACTGCGGGCGGAGCTGTCATTGTACTGTTTATCACGCTGAAACATAAGTTCATCGCTACTACAGACGTAGAGCCGTTGGAGGTCAATATCAAGACCATCGGATACCACATGCTGAGTGGCGATAAATACGGTTATCTGTTGCCTTTCGAAGCAGTCAGTATCTTGTTGCTGGCATGTATCGTGGGAGGATTGCTCATTGCCCGTAAGCGATGATAAGATTTTAGATTTATGATTTCAGGTTTCAATGCTGCGCGGTGCGATAAGCATACATCTGAAATCATACATCTGAAATCTAAATTCTAAAATCATAAATCATAAATCACATGATTCACATGGAATATTATCTGATAGTTTCGGCTATCATGTTCTTCGCCGGCATCTACGGGTTCTTCACCCGCCGCAATACGTTGGCAATATTGATTTCAATCGAGTTGATACTGAACGCTACGGACATCAACTTTGCCGTGTTCAACCGTTTTCTGTTTCCCGGCGGACTGGAAGGATATTTCTTCTCGCTGTTCTCTATCGCTATCTCGGCAGCAGAAACAGCAGTGGCTATTGCTATCATGATTAACATCTACCGCAATATCCGCAGCATCCAGGTAAACAAACTGAATGAGATGAAATGGTGATAAATTAAGTATTAATTATTAGGCATTAGGCATTAACCATGCGGCATCATAGCGCAGCTTTAATACCTAATACCTAAAACCTAATAACTAAAGTAATGGAATATACAATTCTAATCCTTCTTCTTCCTTTCCTCTCCTTCCTGACCTTGGGACTGGGAGGTAAGTGGATGTCGCATCGTACGGCCGGCCTCATCGGCACCGCAGTGTTGGGCACGGTGACGGCACTCTCCTACCTCACCGCAGTGCTATACTTCGGTGCTCCCCGACTGGCGGACGGAACGTTGGCCACACTGATGCCCTACAACTTCACGTGGCTACCTTTTACATTCAACCTCAGCATCGACCTGGGCATCTTGCTCGACCCTATATCCGTGATGATGCTGATTGTCATAAGTACCGTTTCGTTCATGGTACACGTCTACTCCTTCGGCTATATGAAAGGTGAGCGGGGTTTCCAGCGCT
This sequence comes from Bacteroides sp., assembly GCA_021203515.1. Lineage (GTDB taxonomy): Bacteria > Bacteroidota > Bacteroidia > Bacteroidales > Bacteroidaceae > Bacteroides. Next base: position 23,424 of record JAJQAY010000021.1, read on the forward strand.
ATTACGCTTTCCTCTCGCTGTTCACCATGTCCATGCTCGGGCTGGTGGTGGCAACCAATATCTTCCAGATGTATCTCTTCTGGGAGCTGGTGGGCGTATCCTCTTACCTGCTGATTGGCTTCTACTACACGAAGCCTGCAGTCATAGCCGCCTCGAAGAAAGCGTTTATCGTCACTCGCTTTGCCGATTTTGGCTTCCTGATTGGTATCCTCATTTATGGTTACTATGCCGGTACGTACACCTTCCATCCCGATGAAATGGCGATGCTGACAGGTGGTGCCGCCATGATACCGTTGGCGTTGGGGCTGATGTTCGTGGGTGGTGCCGGAAAGAGCGCCATGTTCCCGCTGCACATCTGGCTGCCCGATGCCATGGAAGGCCCTACTCCGGTCAGCGCACTGATACATGCTGCTACGATGGTAGTGGCAGGTGTATATCTGGTGGCACGCATGTTCCCGCTGTTCATTGATTATGCGCCGCAGGTGCTGCACATCGTGGCTTATGTTGGTGCATTCACGGCTTTCTATGCCGCCAGCGTGGCTTGCGTACAGAGCGATATCAAGCGTGTGCTTGCTTTCTCCACCATTTCGCAGATAGGCTTTATGATGGTGGCGCTCGGTGTATGTACTTCCGCCAATCCGCATGAAGGCGGACTGGGATATATGGCAAATATGTTCCACCTGTTTACGCACGCCATGTTCAAGGCGCTGTTGTTCCTCGGTGCAGGCAGCATCATCCATGCGGTGCACAGTAATGAGATGTCCGCCATGGGTGGCTTACGCAAATATATGCCTGTCACGCACATCACTTTCCTGATTGCCTGCCTTGCCATTTCCGGTATCCCTCCCTTCTCCGGTTTCTTCTCCAAAGACGAGATACTGACGGCATGCTTCCAGTTCAGCCCCATAATGGGTTGGATTATGACGGTGATTGCGGCAATGACGGCATTCTACATGTTCCGCCTCTACTACGGTATATTCTGGAGTAGTGATAAGCGGTTAGTGATTAGTGATAAGCAAGCATAACCGGTTACTAATCACTCATCACTAAACACTAATCACTCATCTCCTCACGAGTCTCCGCTGACGATGACTATCCCGTTAATGTTCCTCGCCCTGGTAACCGTCGTTGCCGGTTTCATCCCCTTCGGATATTTCATCAGCTCGAACGGTGAATCCTACAACATCCACCTCGACTGGGGAGTAGCCGGAACAAGCATTGCCATAGCCGTTCTTTCTATCGCCATCGCCACCTGGATGTACGCACGCAGCAAGCAGCCTGTCGCCAATGCGCTTGCCCGCCGCTTCCGCGGACTATGGACAGCCGCTTACCACCGCTTCTATATCGACGAGATTTATCAATTCGTCACCCACCGCATCATCTTCGGCTGCATCAGCCGCCCCATTGCGTGGTGGGACCGTCATGTGGTAGACGGCTTCTTCAACCTCCTTGCCTGGAGCGCCAATGTCACGAGTGACGAGATACGCGGTCTGCAAAGCGGACACATCCAACAATATACATTCGTATTCCTGTTGGGTACGTTAGCATTGATACTGTTACTGTTGCTCTAAATAGTAGTTATTATTATAAACGAAAGCTATCTCAATTCCCCTCCTCCCCAGAGGAGGGGTGCCTGAAAGGCGGGGTGGTAGGAAAGAAAGAAATACATTATTAAAAAGGTAAGTTTCCTACCTACCACCCCCCTGCGGGGTACTCCTCCTCCCTGGAGGAGGAGAGTTGAGAATGTCAGTAAATATAAAACAATTATAATGATATGAATATACTTTCAATCTTTGTTCTCATCCCCTTGCTGATGCTGCTGGGCCTCTGGCTCAGCCGGAACATCGCGCAGATACGTGCGGTGATGTTGGTTGGCGCTTCAGCATTGCTTGTGTCGGCAGTCGGACTGACAATCGCCTACCTGCAAGCCCGCTACGGCGGTGCTACGGACGATATGTTGTTTCGTGCCAGCGTAGCCTGGTATCCGGCGCTCCACATCCAGTATTCCGTCGGAGTAGACGGTATCTCGGTAGCCATGTTACTGCTTTCGGCAGTCATCGTCTTCACCGGAACATTCGCCTCCTGGCGTCTGCAACCCCTGACGAAAGAGTATTTCCTATGGTTCACCCTACTCTCATTGGGCGTCTTCGGCTTCTTTATCTCTACAGACCTGTTCACCATGTTCATGTTCTACGAGGTGGCGCTTATCCCGATGTACCTGCTGATTGGCGTATGGGGTTCGGGCCGCAAAGAATATGCCGCCATGAAGCTGACGTTGATGCTGATGGGCGGTTCCGCCTTCCTGCTCATCGGCATCCTGGGTATCTACTTCGGTAGCGGCGGTACAACGATGAACCTGCTTGAAATAGCCCAACTGCACAATATCCCTATCGAGCAGCAACGCATCTGGTTCCCGCTCACTTTCCTCGGTTTCGGCGTACTGGGCGCTCTGTTCCCGTTCCATACATGGAGTCCCGACGGTCACGCATCCGCACCGACCGCCGTATCCATGCTCCATGCCGGCGTACTGATGAAACTTGGCGGCTACGGCTGTTTCCGCATCGCCATGTACCTGATGCCCGAAGCCGCACAGGAACTTGGCTGGATATTCCTGATACTTACCGGCATCTCCGTCGTTTACGGCGCTTTCTCCGCTTGCGTACAGACGGACTTGAAATACATCAACGCCTATTCTTCCGTGTCCCACTGCGGTCTGGTGCTCTTCGCTATCCTGATGATGAACCAAACCGCCTGCACGGGTGCTGTACTGCAAATGCTTTCACACGGATTGATGACCGCCCTCTTCTTCGCCCTCATCGGCATGATTTACGGACGTACCCATACACGCGACATCCGCGAACTCTCCGGATTGATGAAGATAATGCCTTTCCTCTCCGTATGCTACGTGATTGCCGGTTTGGCAAATCTCGGGCTACCGGGACTTAGCGGCTTCATGGCGGAAATGACTATCTTCAACGGTGCTTTCCAGTATCCCGATACCTTCCACCGTGCGTGGACGATTATCGCTTATTGCAGTATCGTGATTACCGCCGTCTACATCCTGCGTGTAGTCGGCAAAATCCTCTACGGCACCTGCACCAACCAGCATCATCTTGCACTGACCGATGCCACCTGGGACGAACGTACCGCCGTCATCATCCTCATCGCCTGCGTTGCCGGACTCGGCCTCGCCCACTTGTGGATAAGCAATATGATTAGTGGCAGTGTCTTACCCATAGTCAGCATTTTCCAGTAAGCCGCCTGTCAACAAATAACTCATAACTTATAACTCATAACTGAAATAGCATGGATTACTCCCAATTCCTCCTACTGAAAGAAGAGCTGTCGCTGATAGTTGTCATCCTCATCCTCTTCATTGCCGACTTATTCATGAGTCCGGATGCGCACAAGAATGACGGAAAGCCGGTGTTGAACACAATGCTGCCCATCGTCCTGCTTGCCATCCACACGCTCATCACCATCGTTCCCGGTCCGGTGGAAGATGCTTTCGGCGGCATGTATCACAACACGCCGATACAGAGCATCGTCAAGTCCGTCCTCAGCGTAGGTACGCTCATCGTATTCCTAATGGCACACGAATGGATGCGCCGCCCCGACACCGCCCTCAAGCAAGGCGAGTTCTACATACTGACGCTCTCCACGCTGCTGGGCATGTACTTCATGATTTCTGCCGGCCACTTCCTGATGTTCTTCATCGGGCTGGAAACCGCCAGCATCCCGATGGCAGCGCTTGTTGCTTTCGATAAATACCGCCACCACTCTGCCGAGGCCGGTGCCAAATACATCCTTACCGCACTCTTTTCGAGCGGCTTGCTGCTTTATGGCATTTCCCTGATTTACGGCACGGTGGGCACGCTCTATTTTGCCGACATCCCGGCACGCCTGGAAGACAATCCCTTGCAGATAATGGCGTTCGTCTTCTTCTCCGGCATGGGTTTCAAGATTTCGCTCGTACCCTTCCACCTGTGGACGGCAGACGTTTACGAAGGCGCACCGAGCACGGTGACAGCCTATCTGAGCGTTATCTCCAAAGATTCGGCCGCCTTCGTGCTGATGACTATCCTCTATAAAGTATTCGCCCCGATGGTGGTGCAATGGCAGGAAGCTCTTTATTGGGTGACAATTGCCTCCATCACGCTTGCCAACTTGTTTGCCCTGCGTCAGGAAAACCTGAAACGACTGATGGCATTCTCCAGTATCTCGCAAGCCGGATACCTTATGCTGGGGGTTATCAGCGGAACATCACAAGGTATGGCGTCACTGGTGTATTACGTACTGATTTACCTGTTTGCCAACCTTGCCGTATTTACCGTTATCACCATTGTGGCGTTGCATGCCCATAAGTTTACGCTGGAAGAATACAACGGGCTGTACAGCACCAACCCCAAACTGGCTTTCCTCATGACACTCGCACTGTTCTCTCTGGCAGGCATCCCGCCCTTTGCAGGCTTCTTCTCGAAGTTCTCCATCTTTGCGGCGGCCTTTCAAAGTGGGTTCCACTTGTTGGTGTTCATCGCATTGGTCAACACGGTACTGTCACTCTACTATTATCTGAAAATTGTAAAAGCAATGTACATCAATAAGAGTGACGAGCCGATTGCGCCCTTCCGCAGCGACAACTACACGCGTGCCAGCCTCGTCATCTGTACGCTGGGTATCGTGGTGCTGAGTATTGCCAGTGTGGTATATCAGTCTATCGACAAATTCTCGTTCGGGCTATAAATAGAATAACCCGCCTATCTCTACATAAGTAAGAAGAAGTGCACTCTTTCTGATAAGGGTGCGCTTCTTGTTTCAATTCATCCCATAGTCTTATTAATCAAGTCCTTGCATTTACCGATATTTTTCTCAGGATGTAAAAGCATTTACCTCGTAGTGTAACGCCTTTTACCTCGTAGTATAACGGCCTTTACCTCGTAGTGTAAATGGAGTTACCACGAGTGGTAAACAAAATCACCTCAGGGGTAAACGAAGTTCACCTCAGGGGTAAACGGAGCTCACACCAGGAGTAAACGGAGTTCACATCTTAGAAAACAGAATAAAGCTGGGAACTTTCAGTCTTTCATTCCAAAATCCGGTGCCGGTATTGAGTAGGCGTTAATTGGACCAACTGCTTGAAGGTTCGATTGAAACGGGAAATAGAGTCGAAGCCGAACTCCATCGCAATTTGCGAGACGTCCATATCGCCGATAGTCAGTAGCTTGCAGGCATAACCGATGCGCATATCCGCCACATATTGCAGGAAGGTCTTGCCCATAACTTCCTTGAAGAAGCGACAAAAGGCACTCCTATTCATACTCGCCATTCCGGCAATCTCACCCAATTTGAGGCTACGGGTGTAATTGCTGTTGATAAAAGAAATGACTTTATCCACCAGCCTGTTTCCTATAGTGGGGAATTTCTCGTAATAATAGGTACTTGCCAGGCTTTTCCGGGAAGAAGACACCGCCATCTCCTGCAACAATTCCAGCAATCCGGTAAGTTGGCGGAAGCCCTCCAATTCCGGGAAACCGGACATCCGTCCGCCTATCCCCCCCATCCGTTCTGCCGGGGAAAGAGGATGCCCCGCTTCGACTCTTCCAGCAACTGACGAATGGAGTGGAACTGGTGGTAATGGCAGAAGGAGTATTGCATGAAGTTTGCTTCAAACTGAATGATAGTACCCTGCACACGCAACGAGGCATCACCGAAGCCATACACGTCGTCGCTCCGCATATAGTGCGGCAGGTTGGGGCCGAAGAGTATGACATCGCCCGCAGAATATTTCTGAATACAATCGCCCACGAAACATGTCCCGTGGCTGGCCTGCACATAGATAATCTCGTACTGACTATGAAAATGCCACGGGTAAGTGAAACGCTCGTAGTCGTAATATTGCGCCTTTATCGGATTGGACTCCGATATTTGCAGCTGCTCATTCACCATCTTCTTCATGGGCACAAGACTTTGTTTACTGCAAAGATAAGCAAAGGCAAACAAAACCACTACAGAGAAAAGCTAAAATCCGCACATCTTCTGCAAATATTCCCTCAGGAGCGCATCGTATTTGTACCTATCTTTGTCCTCAAATAGTCAACAATATCACTAATACTTGAAATCATGGAGAAAACTTGGCGATGGTTCGGCAGGAAAGACAAAATCACACTCGACATGCTTCGGCAAGTCGGCGTGGAAGGCATCGTGACCGCTCTGCACGACGTGCCCAACGGTGAAATCTGGACGGAAGAGGCCATCGACGACCTCAAACAATATATCGAGTCTTATGGCTTGCGCTGGTCGGTGGTCGAGAGCCTGCCCGTGTGCGAGGCCATCAAATATGCCGGGCCGGAACGCGACCGGCTGATAGAGAACTATAAAGTCAGTCTGGCAAACCTGGGCAAGTGCGGCGTGAAGACCGTGTGCTACAACTTCATACCCGTGATAGACTGGATACGCACGGACTTGCAGCATCCCTGGGCGGACGGAACTTCTTCCCTCTACTTCGACCGCATCCGTTTCGCTTATTTCGACCTGCGCATCCTCTGCCGCGAAGGAGCGGAGAAGGATTACTCGCCCGAAGAGCTGGCGAAAGTGGCGGAACTGGACCAGACGATTACCGAAACCGAAAAGGACGACCTCATCGACACGATTATCGTAAAGACGCAAAGTTTCGTGAACGGCAATATCAAGGAAGGGGACAAGAACCCGGTGAATATCTTTAAGAACCTCCTGGCGCTGTACAAGGACATCGACCGCGACGGACTGCGCGAGAACATGCGCTATTTCCTCTCCGCCATCATGCCCGTGTGCGAGGAGTATGGCGTGAATATGTGCGTCCATCCCGACGACCCTCCTTTCCAAGTGTTGGGCCTGCCGCGCATCGTGACGGACGAAGCGGACATAGCCTGGTTTCTGCAGGCCGTGGACAACCCGCACAACGGGCTGACCTTCTGTGCCGGTTCGCTCAGTGCCGGCGAACACAACGACACCCGTGAACTGGCCAGGAAGTTTGCCTCGCGCACTCACTTCGTGCACCTGCGCAGCACGGCCGCCATGCCGGGCGGCAACTTCATAGAAAGCTCGCACCTGGAAGGACGCGGCCATCTCATCGACCTGATACGCATCTTCGAGAAAGAAAATCCGGGACTGCCCATGCGCGTAGACCACGGAAGGATAATGCTGGGCGATGAAGACAAGGGGTACAATCCCGGTTATTCATTCCACGGGCGGATGCTGGCGCTGGCACAGGTGGAGGGTATGATGGCGGTAATTAAGCGCGACACACCCCTCGTCCCCCTGAAGGGGGAGGAGAATAGTCAGAGCTAAGACTATATCAGAAAGAGTTTATTTAATTATATAAAAGAACTATTGAGGGTGTGTCAAAACGAATAATGACTTACTATATGTTATAGATTTAGGCACGGATTTCGCGGATTTAAATAACTAAGTTCCGTGAAATCCGCGTAATCCGCGCCTAAAAGAAACAATAAGGTCTGTTTTGACACACCCGCGTAAGAAAGGAACAACATTATGAACGAACAATTTAGTATCGCAGGCAAGGTAGCCGTCATCACCGGTGCCGGTGGTGTGCTGGGCGGCAGCATCGCCAAGTGTTTCATGCAACAAGGCGCCAAGGTGGCGGCTGTAGACATCCGCCAGGAGCAACTGGACAAACGGGTGGAAGAACTCAAAACCTATGGTGAAAACGTTATCGGCATTGTGGGTAATGTATTGGATATTGCCAATCTCGAAAAGCTGGCGGACGACATCGTTGCCAAGTGGGGACGCATCGACATCCTGTTCAACATTGCCGGCGGCAATATGCCGGGCGCTACGCTGGCTCCCGACCAGCACTTCTACGACATGGACATCTCCTGCTGGGAGAAAGTGACCAACCTGAATATGAACGGAACCGTTTATCCCTCGTTGGTATTCAGCAAAGTCATGGCCAAGCAAGGCAAAGGTTGCATCGTCAACGTATCTTCGATGGCTGCCTACAGTGCCATCACCCGTGTTCCGGGCTACTCGGCTGCCAAGATGGCCGTTGCCAACTTCACTCAATGGCTGGCCAGCGAACTGGCACTGAAATACGGAGACGGCATCCGCGTAAACGCCATCGCCCACGGTTTCTTCATCGGCGACCAGAACCGTGCCGTGCTCATCAACCCGGACGGCTCGCTGACCGACCGCAGCAAGAAAGTATTAGCTAAGACTCCGATGAAACGCTTCGGTGATATTAACGAACTGAACGGTGCCGTTCAATTCCTGTGCAGCGATGCCGCCAGCTTCGTGACGGGTGCGTTGCTCCCCATCGACGGCGGCTTCAGTGCATTCATCGGAGTACAGGCACCACAGATTACACGGATTAACACAGATTAAAAGCAGATTATTCTTATTGAAAACGCAGATTAACGCAGATTTTAAGTAGAATAATCTGCTTTTAATCTGTGTTAATCCGTGTAATCTGTGGTGAAAAGTCTTATCCGATTGGCAATATAAACCAGAAGCATGCCCCCTTGCCCGGCTCACTGTCCACTCCGATAGTGCCGCCCAGTTGCTTGATGATGCTCTTACTAATGGACAGCCCCAATCCTGTGCCATGCACAAAGGAGTTCAGCTTTACGAAGCGGTCGAAGACCTGCTCCTGCTTTTCCGGTTCGATGCCGATGCCAGTATCTGCCACATAAAAGCGCAGATGGCTTTCATCCGTTTGATCGTAGCCTACGCGTATGCTACCTACGGAAGTAAACTTGATTGCATTATTGACAAAGTTCGCAATGACCTGATACAAACGGTTGCGGTCACTCACAATGCTACATTCCGGCAAGTGGCGGTCGAAGATAATCTCCACTCCCGGCTTTGCCTTGATGCGCATGGAACGCACGATATCTTCGCACAGAAGATTTACATCCATTTCCTTCTCCACAAAGTCGAAGGTGCCCGCCTCAATCTTTGATAAATCCAGGATATCGGAAATCAGTTGCAACAGCAGGTCGTTATTCTCTTCTACGATGCCCATGAATTGTTTTCTTTCCTCCGGGTCCTCTTCTTCGACCAGCAGACTTGAAAAGCCGACAATTGCATTAAGCGGTGTACGTATCTCATGACTCATGTTGGCAAGGAAGGCTGTCTTCAGGCGGTCTGCCATCTCGGCCTTCTCTTTGGCGTTGATAAGCATCGCTTCGGTTTCTTTCAATTCGGTTATATCATAGTTTATGCCGATTAATTCGATGATACCATTCTCCGGTTCAAACTGATCGACCACCACATTCGTCCGCACCCAATTCCACTTGCCTTTCGTCTCCGGAGACATAATGCGCATTTCACCTTTGAAGTCTTTCGCTTTACCGATACAGGCCTTCCGGAAGAAATCCAGCATCTGCTCCCTGTCATCCGGATGCATCTTAGAGTACACGCCCACTACATCTACCAACGGAGTGGTTTCCTCCTCACCCATATTCTTGTACCATTGCTTGATGGCATAGCCTTTCTTATCCAGCAGGTTCAGTTTGGCGTACCCCACTTTGGCATAATCGGAAATGAGCAGGAAGAAATTCTCAAAGTCGTAGATGCGATTCATAGCATCCAAACGTTCCGTATTGTCGATGTTAATCATGACGTATCCGGTAAACCGCCCTTTGCTATCATACACCTTGCTTATTTTACTATATAAATGTATCATATTCTCCTTGGCTGAGGAGTAATACTCGCCCACCCGGTCAAAGAAATAATCCACACGAAAATCCACCATATCCTCCGTGCGTATCCGCTCTCTCACTTGAGATAATAAATTCGGGTTCTCAAACAGGTTTACGCCTATGATGTCCTCCTTATTGCAGACACCGAATGTCTCCATATCCTTGTTATTGATATCCACCAGTACGCCGTCCTTATCATATATTTCGGCTCCGGCAGGTATGTTGGCAAAGATGTTCTTGAACAGTTTTTCACTACGGTCGAGTGCCTGATGGGCCTGCACGGCATCTGTAGTATCCAGAAAGAGCACTACTACTTCATCGGGTTCGGGAGAAAAAACCACCGCATGACATATCTTACCGGTACGGTCATAATTCATATCCAGTTCTCTGTATGAACCGCTATCCAGAACATCTATAAGGAACTTTAATTGGAGAGAATTATCCTCGTAAAAATAAGAAGATTTTTTGCCTACAAGCCCTTGCAAGGGCCGGCCTATCATGTCGGAGAATATCTGATTGGCATCTGACACGCAGTAATCATAAGGTTTCTTGTCCGCATTCCGCAATATAGACATTCGTACGTATCCCAAAGGTATATAACGGAACAGATTGCTGAGGAAACTCCGCTCGCGCACGGCAGCATCTTTATTTTTTCGCAGTTCTATGCAGATACTGATGATGTTTGCCAACGAACTCAACCATTGATAGTCTTCATCAGACCACATTATCGAATGGTCTACCAAATCAACTCCCATATATCCCCACACATGGTCGCCGGCAACCAACGGAGTAACCATCAAGGACTTTATATTCTGCTTGGACAAAACCTCATATTCATGATAAGCCGCATCGGGCAATTGCTTCAATGTTTCCAGCAAAATAGGTTTTTGCGCCATAATCTGTGATGTCCACCAAGGAAGATAACTTGTGGGAAGTTTCTGCAATGTATCTATCTCAGGCTCCACACCCGGTGCTACCACCTCATAAGTGCAATCCTGATATTGGTACTTTTCATCATACTCGAATATATAAACGCGCCCTCCGTGAAAGAAATCGAGAATATCTTTCAGTATCTCATAAATGCCGGGAGCTATTTCTTCATCTTTCAGAAAACGGAATAAGGAATGAGAAATGGAACTCTGTCGATATAGCAGATTATTCACCCGGCTCATAGAATGTTTGTCCTGCTCATTCTCCTGAACATCTATCCGCTGCAGCATTCCAAAAATCTTGGCTGTTCCATCCGCAGCACGCTCTCTTTTGCCCATACGGGAATTAACCCACACAACACCTTCCGCAGAATGAATAGGGAATGTCTGTTCACAAACATCGAGATACTCTATAGACATGAATTCACGCACAATACGTACCCGATAGTCTTCGCGTATCATCCGGCCAAACTCTTCAAAACTCAAGGTTTCCCCTTTCAGGCCAAGCAAATTACATATATATTCGGAGCACAGATATTGCTTTGTCGAGAAATCAGCTTCCCACCATCCAATTCGTCCAAGAGCAGAAAGATTACGAAGGCGTTCAGCATCATCACTATGAATTACACTCATAAATTGTCTATTTGTTCTGTTTATCGACAAAAATAGAGATAAAACTTCAATAAACAAGTATAGAAATCCATTTTTCGCATCGTTTCCATTGCCTTCCGAACGGATAGCGAGAAGATAAGTAACAGAGCTGTAATACGTTTGACAACAAAATGTATGACATACGTATTATGTGTGAAACGCGAACGCCTCATCTTTGCAGCGGATAAAGAAACGTATAAAAGAGATGAACATGAAATTTGATTTAGGAAAAGCTTTCTTTCTTATTTTATTCCTGGCGCTATCTGCAATGGCAGCTATGGCGGGAACGATTAAAGGTACTATTACCGACCGACAAACAAAAGAACCGCTGACAGGTGCCACCGTGCAAATAGTAGGTACAGCACAGGGAACAATTGCTGATATTGACGGAAATTATCAATTAGAGGTTAAGAATGGTACTTACACGCTGGATATACGGTATGTAGGTTATAAAGATATACAAGTGACCAATGTAAAAGTGGGTAGGGAAACAGTAACCCTGAACATTGAAATGGAAAGCGATACGCAATCATTGGGCGAAGTATCCGTCACTGCCGTTGCGAAAAAGAATAATGAAATAGCCTTGATGCAGGAACAGCGGCGCAGCCTCGTGGTGCAAAGTGGGGTATCTGCACAGCAGATAGCCAAAACACAGGATAAGGATACATCCGAAGTCATCAAGCGCGTGCCGGGTGTTTCTATTATAGATGAAAGGTTTGTAATGGTACGCGGATTGTCCCAACGTTATAATAATGTGTGGATGAACGGTAGTGTCGTACCCAGTTCGGAGGCCGACTCCCGCGCCTTTTCTTTCGACATCATCCCCAGTTCGCAATTAGATAACATGGTGATTGTGAAGAGTTCCGCTCCGGAATATCCGGCTGACTTTACCGGTGGATTTATCCTGATTAATGCGAAGGATATGCCAAGCAGCAATAACTTCAATATCTCCGTAGGAACCAGTATTAACGACCAGACGCATTTCAAGGATTTCCTTCATAGCAAAGGAAGCGGAATGGACTGGCTGGGCTTCGGCGACGGCTTCCGTAACCTGAATGCCGGGATGAAGGGAAAGTTGACTCCCTATTCAGGTTATGAGGATGCTAAAAATCCTCCCTTGGATATCCTGAACAACGGACTGAACAACGACTGGACAGTGAAGAATAAGAAACCCATCGGAGACTTGAAGCTGAACCTCAGCTACAACCGGCATTGGGAGATGGAAAGCGGACGCATCCTCGGCATGCTGGCCGCCGTGAACTACAGCAACACCTACAAGACTTATCTCGACATGGAGAACTCGCTCTACGGCCCTTACGACATCACTAACGACAAGCAAGTCTTCATGCGTAAAGCCACAGATAATCAGTATAGCAACGACGTCCGCCTAGGTGCCCTGCTCAACTTCACCTTCCAACCCAAGAATATCAACCACCGCTACGAGTGGAAGAACATCTTCAACCAGATAGCCAAAGACCGCTACTCGGAACGCGTCGGCTTCAACGCACAGCCGGATGAAATTAACACCATGGAATATTACTACTCCACCCGGACCACTTACAATACACAGTTCACCGGTAAGCATACCTTTGTCGACAACGACAACTTCGATTGGAGCGTAGGCTATGCGTATGCCAACCGTAACCTGCCCGACCGCCGCCTCATCGAACGTGATGACCGAACAGACAATGCAATGGCTTTCAGCAATGTCAGCCGCGAGTTCATCAAACTGGACGAGCATATTGCTTCGGCAAACGCCAATTACCGCCACGACTTCCAGATGGGCGAGATAGCGCCCAGCCTCAAAGCCGGCTTCTATGGCGAATACCGTACACGCACTTATAATACCCGTGTCCTCCGGTACTTCTGGAATCCGACCAACACACTACCCAAAAACTTTGAGTTCGATGAAGACGTAACCCACAATATCCTGATTGACTCCAACTACGGTGCCGACAAGATATATATGAAAGACGACATCAACTACATGAACAACTATGAAGGAAAAAATACGCAACTGTCCGGCTACATCGGCATCAACGTTCCCATCAGTGCTTTCAGCATCTATGCCGGTATCCGCTATGAGTACGACCGCCAAGAACTGATAATGAACACCAAGCAGGGCGAAGAGAGCAAGCGCAGCACCTTCTACGATTACAAGGATCTGTTCCCCTCCGTAAACGCCACCTACAAGTTGAACGAGAAGCACCAACTCCGCCTGGCCTACGGCAAGTCGGTGAACCGCCCCGAGTTTCGCGAACTCTCCACTTCGGTTTATTATGACTTCGACCTGGGCAGTGGTGTGCTGGGCAACGCAGACCTGAAAGCAGCCTACATACAAAATCTTGATTTGCGCTATGAATGGTATCCCAGCAATGGCGAACAAGTATCGGTAGCCTTGTTCTACAAGCATTTCGAAAATCCCATCGAATGGACCTACACCATGACGGGCGGTACAAACCCTCTCTACTCTTACCTCAATGCCAAAGGTGCCAATAACTATGGCGTGGAAGTGGATATCCGCAAAAACCTCGACTTCATCGGCATGAGAAACTTCAGCCTCAGCTTCAACGGCGCCTGGATTAAGAGTAAAGTGCAATTCAACGAAGATACCAACAATATCGACCGTCCCATGCAGGGACAGTCCCCCTACCTCATCAACCTCGGCCTCTTCTACAACAATACGGAGAAAGGCTGGAACGCCGCCGTGCTCTACAACCGCATCGGCAAGCGCATCATCGGTGTAGGCAACCGCTACGGAAGCTCCTCCGAAGGCGATGCACGAAACATCCCCAACTCGTACGAAATGCCGCGCAACGCCATCGACCTCTCACTGAGCAAGAAGTGGGGCAAACTAGAAATTAAAGCTGCCGTACGCGACCTGCTTGCCGAACGCTACTACTTCAAGCAATTTGAAGACGTGAAGGTGAACGGACAGGCACGCACCATCGAAGAAGTGACTCGCAGTTACAAACCGGGACGCAGTTACAACTTGACAATAGGTTATAGCTTTTAATATATAGAGAGACTAACAGTTTAAGAAAACAAGTTCCAAAAACTAAAGAAGTATGAAAATTGAAATTAGAAAGTTTGGTTGGACACTCATGATGTGTGCAGCCATTGCAATGGGAGGTCTGATGACCGCATGTTCCAGCGACGACGACAACAACAACGGCGGCGGTGGCGGCGGTGATGATCTCAAAGATCCTGAAGTAACTTACAAAGGAACAACAGCCTCCAGTACCGGTATCCTGTTCAATAAAGGAACCGAACTGGGCAACAGCGACCAGAACTTCGAGTTCACCGGTGACGTAACGCTGACTAAAGGCACTTACCTGTTGAAAGGCTGGGTATATGTGAGTGTAGGTGCCAAATTGCGCATTCCGGCAGGAACCATCATCAAAGGTGACCGCGATACCAAAGCTGCCCTCATCATCGAGCCGGGCGGATATGCCGAAATCATAGGAACCAAGAACGAACCGGTAGTAATGACTTCCGAGCAAGAACCGGGCAAACGCAAACCGGGTGATTGGGGTGGATTGATTATCTGCGGTAAAGCAAGAAATAACGAAGGAAACAAAGCTATCGAAGGCGGCCCGAGAACCACTCACGGTGGCAACAACGACACCGACAATTCGGGTATATACCAATACATACGCGTAGAATTTGCCGGCTATCCATTCCGCAAGGATGAAGAAATCAACGGTATCACCTTTGGTTCCGTAGGTAGCGGCACCACAATCGACCACTTGCAAGTATCTTATTCTTGTGACGACTCTTACGAATGGTTCGGTGGATCTGTAAACTGTAAATACCTGGTAGCCTACAAAGGCTGGGACGATGAGTTCGACACAGACAACGGCTTCAGCGGCAATGTAGAATACTGCCTCTCTATCCGTAACCCGAGAATTGCCGACCAATCACAAAGTAACGGTTTTGAAAGTGACAACAATGCAAGTGGCGCAGAAACAGAACCGTTCACTACTGCTACCTTCAAGCACGTGACTTTCATTGGCCCGGCAACAGCCAAGAATGCCGACTTCGTGAATACATCCGATTATATCAACGAAGGAGGTCTTGCACCGACATATGACCAAGAGAATAATCCGACACTCGGTAAGTTCCAAGCTGCCATGCAAATCCGCCGCAGCAGCAAGCTGAATGTAGAAAACGCATTGGCGGTAGGCCATCCTATCGGTCTGATTGTAGACGGTGAAAAAGGAAGTACTCCCAAGTATGCTAAGGAAGGTGGCTTCACATTGAAGAACATCGTCTTTGCAGGTATGGGCGTAATAGGTAGCGACGGTAACAAAATCTATAAAGACCAATATTCTGCCGATGGAAAGAACATTACAGATGTCAACCGCGTATCTTTCTCTCACGAATTCTTTGTAAACAATGGTGCGTTTGGCACTACATACGCCAACTCTATCAATAACAAAGTAATGGAAGAATCGGCCTTAGGATTGACAGACCCGATGAAGACCGGTCAGAACTACTGCCCAGCTACTGCTATCCCTAATGGCAACGGCGGTTATATCGGTGCATTCAAAGATGCAAGCGACAACTGGTTGGGAGGTTGGACGAACTTCGACCCGCAAAATACTAAACGGAATTGCCTGTTTTAATCTTGCATAATTCAAATAAAAGTTGTATCTTTAT
>JAJQAY010000005.1 GCA_021203515.1 Bacteroides sp.
CATCTGACTGTTAATCAGAGGGTCCTTGGTTCAAGTCCAAGAGGAAGAGCAAGCAATCAGCCACTTACAAAACCATGTAAGTGGCTTTTTCTTTTATAAAAACACGTCAGAAACCACAAATTTATATCAGGACTATTATTATGAAAAGGAAACAGATTCTCATCTACATTATCTTATTTGCTTTAATTTTTATAGCAGTATCTATCTACACTTACTTTCAAAGCTGGCAAATCAAAGACGACGATGCATTATTTGCCGTGATGACGGCAGTAACACTTCCTGCCGCTATTTCGTTGGTATCCCTATGGTCAAGCAATGGTTTCAGAAGTTTCAGACGCGATGCGACAGGCGTTGTAAGTGCTGCCATTTTATTGTTATTCTCACAAATAGGTACTTGTCTGGCTTATTTCTTTGTCTATAAAGAAAATCCTTCCGATAGAATCTGGTTTTATGCCGGAGGTATGGCAGTTGCCGCCTTGCTAATGTTGGCATTACATGATACTGTCAGGAAACAGCAACATATTGTGGAAGACAAACCACTGTTCTCCAAAATCTGCCAAAGCATCATGTATGGTGCTTGGGTGGCTTCACTCCTGCTTTTTTTTCTCTGTCAACCTGACTTTTTCTATTTTTCATATTATTCATTACTATGGCTCATACGGTGCTGATGTCAATATAGAAGAAGTCTTATATATCTATGCTTTCATTTTTCTGATAGCATCCATTGCATCGTTTCTTATTTCCTGGCTTTGGAAATCCGCCAAACTAATCGCTTCTTTAGTGGGAATAATTGTTTCCCCTTCCTCTTCTTTATGGGAATGTATATATTCGACAATCACGCGGTTAGTACATTCATGCCCTTCTCCACAGACAATATTCAGCCCTATGAACCTGCTCCGGATGCACACGCCCCTATTGATGACAGTGATGACTACTATGAGGAAGAAGAGGAAGATGAGGAGGAATACAATACATATCTGGAAAGAGAAGGCGGATACAACCCGGGATTTATTAACGACGGCATAATCGGCACGGAAGAGACAGAAGACACCGAGCATGGGGATATAGACAGTATCACCTCCGCCCTCACCTATTTCAGGGATGTAATTGGAATGGATTATAGTTTTCCCACTTTCTGTTACCCCATCTTATCTTACCGGCAACCGGCAAACATATACGACAAGGGGTTTGGGGGTAAAGCATACGATGAAATAGTGAGATTGCTCTGGAATAACAGAGTCGGCATCACCTTCAATGCCCTACTGGATATGTATAGCCATATCATTTTAGAACAGTTTCCTAAGGAAATTTATCATTCACGGGGTTATGACGAAATAGTGCACCAGTTAATTGTGAGCTATGATTACTTGTCCGCACATCCGGAAAACTTCAATGAAATATACAATATAATGCGCAATACTTCTATCCGTGAGGAGGCTTCTTTCTATGATGCATATGATAAGTATGCCGAAATGATGAAAGATTATATTTCAGAAGAAATCCTTATATCACCGGAAAGCTCTCTTGATGATTGCCGGACTGTATGGGTCTATTCCTTTTGGGCCAGAAGGCATCATGAAGGATGTGATAAAACTGTTTATGAGGGGTTATTAAAATTGCAGGAAATCTACCAATAGTTTTCATCTTTCAATAATTACAATGCTATATATCCAAAGTTAACATATATTCACTAACCGGCAATAAGGAGTTTCCGGAGAGCATCTGTCTTTATGAATGAGCACTTAAAAACCTATTCTATTAATCAAAAAAACAGAAAAGAATGAAAACGTCTCTATTTCTTTTAGCCATAGGATTATTTTCATGCCTGTCCGCCAGCAAAGCACAAAACACGCCTCTTCCTTCCGAAACAAAGTTCCTGCGCCATGAGGTCTCTGTCAGTTATGGTTTTCTGCCCAACACCGATGCAGGCAGTATAGCTGAAGAGTGGCTGTTTCCGGTTGCCTCTTTCGGAGTTTATAAGCGGGAAAGCACACACTATTACGGTGCACTGAACGTCAGTTACACTTATCGGTTCAATCGAAAAATCAGTTTGGGAGTAGTAGGCGGACTGACGGGTAACAAAGGCCGCCAGGGGAGCTTTTACGAACAACTGGATACAAAATTGAAGGACAACCGGACTTATCTCTATGTTCTGCCCACATTCCGCTACCACTGGTTTGCGCGCCCCAACTTCAGTCTCTATTCATCGGTGGGACTGGGCGCCAACTTCCTTTTCAATACGATTGGCAACGAAACCTATCGCAAGACTGAACTTGCCTATCAAGTCAGTTTCCTTGGTATCGAATATGGCAAGCGCTTCGCTATTTTCACAGAATTCGGGATAGGCCATGCAGGAGCCATCCTTCTCGGTGGGCGCTACCGTTTCTGATTAATCCGTTTTGAGACTTTTTTTTCGCAAAAGCACAAAAAAGAAACCGAACTTTAGTTTGAGACATCCCCAATTTAGCTATTTTTGCGCAATAAGCAGGGAGAGTTAAAAAATACTATGAAACCTATCAATGTTGACTATCTGTTCGGACAAATCATTTATAAGGATGATGAACGGGCTTTCCAAGAGCTCTTTTTTGATTTCTTCGGCCCTCTGTGTGTCTTTGCCCATCGTTACATTCCCGATAAAGCAACATGTGAAGATGTGGTGCAAGATGTCTTTTTCCTATTATGGAAGAACCGGAAGAAAATAGTTATTAAATCCTCCGCACGCAACTTTCTTATTACGAATGTGAGAAATGCCTGTATAGATTATCTCCGCCGCCGGGAAGTGGAAACAGCGTATGCAGAGAAAGTCACCGCGAAAGATTACTCCCATGAGTGTGATACGGAGACAATTTTCGGCATATCCGAACTGGAAGAAAGAATAAATGCCGCTTTGACAAAACTGCCTGACAATGTACGCCAATCCTTCGAAATGAACCGTTTTGATGATAAAACTTATACCCAAATCGCAGAAGAATGCAGTATATCGGTCAAGACAGTAGAATCTCATATCAGTAAAGCCCTGAAGATATTGCGGGAAGAACTAAAAGATTGCCTACCGTTCCTTTTACTATTTTTACATTAATTATAGAAATACAATCAGGGTGTTCGAGAAATTAAACGTCTATATAATGCTAAATATATTTTATTTATGACTCAGGAAGAAACAAATCATATAGCTGCTTATCTGGAAGGCCTGCTCTCTGAAGAAGAACGAATTATCTTGGAAGAAAAGATAGCTTCCTCCCCTGCATTCAGGAAAGAAGTGGACGACTATCGCTTTATCTGGGAGCAATCACGCCTATTGAAAAGACAATCGGAGTTTCATACTTACGACAATTGGAACCGGTTACAGCGCAGACTTCATCGTGCTTCTTTCAGGACTCGCGCCTGGAACTGGACGCGCACAGCCGCTGCCATCCCATTATTGCCACTGGTTATCAGCTTGTTCTATTTATTCTCTTCAAAACACGAAAATGTACTTGCATCCAATGAAATAATCGAGGTTACATCAGCCCCCGGTTTGGTCTCAAAAATCACTTTATCAGACAGCACGCAGATATGGCTTAATTCCGGGAGTTCTTTAACTTATCCCCGTCAGTTTACTACTGACAGACGTGAAGTACAGTTAACGGGCGAAGCCTATTTCAAAGTAAAATCGGATAAAGAACATCGCTTTGACGTGAAGGTTCCCGGCAGCATGACGGTTAGTGCCTACGGAACAGAATTTAATGTTTCCGCTTATAAAGAGGATGCTACGGTAGAAGCCGTATTAACCAAAGGGCATATTGAGATTAAAACAGAAAATGCATCATCGGAACATCTCACCGTATCCCAACAAGCTACCTATAACAAGATAGACGGCCGCTTGCAAGTGCTCGAATGCAACATTATGGAAAAGACAGCATGGAAAGACGGCAAACTAATATTCCGCAAAGCTGGCATCATGGAGATAGCTAAGAAATTATCACGGCATTTCAACGCCGATTTTACAGTGAAAGGACGCTCTTTGGTGAATTATGAATTCTCGGCAACCTTTACGGATGAATCTCTTTCAGATATTCTTTCTATTTTGAAAAGACCTCTCCCATGGAATTTAAGATAGAAGAACCGCTGAAGAAAGACGACCAAAGCTATCATCGTAAAAAAGTCATTCTCACCCTGAAATAAGAAATTTAAAAAAGAGAGATTTTCTGATAGGGTATTCTTCATTCCATTCGTCAAGTTAATGAAATAGCACTTTGTTAACTTTAAAAAAAAGAAAGAATGGAATCAAACTTTAAAATTCCTTTGGCTATGAGATTAACCTTCGTATTACTATTCTCAATGCTACTGAATTTACAGGCTACAGAAGCTTTCTCTCAGTCTGTAACAGTTTCTCTCAATTTAAACAATGTGACGGTTGAGCATGTCTTGAATGCAATAGAGCACCAGTCCGGGCTCTATTTTGTCTACAACAGTAAGTTGATTAATGTGGACCGCTTGGTTTCTATCCACTTGGATAAGAAACCGGTAGAAGCGGTATTAAAGGAGTTATTTAACGAAGGAAAAGTCGTTTATGAGATTGTCGATAAACATGTCGTCTTATCTCCCAGCACTTCGCAATTACAGTCCATTTTGCAAGAAAAGAAGGTAACCGGAGTTGTGAAGGATGCGACAGGCGAGCCTATCATCGGTACAAATGTGACACTGAAAGGGGTGCAAGGCACAGGTACAGTGACTAATCTTGACGGATATTTCTCGCTGAATGTTCCTTTAGATGACGGCGTATTGCTTATATCCTATATCGGTTATCTTTCTTAGGAAATTCCAATAGGCAATAAGAATAACTTCAATATTATCTTGAAGGAAGATACAAAGGCTCTGGACGAAGTGGTGGTAGTAGGTTTTGTTACCCAAAAGAAGGCGAATGTGACCGGAGCCGTTTCTTAGGTGTCTATGGACAAGACCTTGGCAAATCGTCCGGTCACCAGTCTGGGTGCTGCGTTACAAGGTTCAATGCCCGGTTTCACTGCCTCTACGGAAGCTGCTCCGGGTGGTAGTAACAATTTTAATATCCGTGGAGAAAACTCTATTACCGGAGGTGATCCTCTTGTATTGGTGGATAATGTTATTTTCAATGATTTGTATTTACTGAATCCGGCAGATATTGAGAGCGTTACCGTATTAAAAGACGCCTCCTCAGCAGCCATTTACGGTGCGCGCGCTTCTTTCGGTGTTATCCTGATTACGACCAAAAAAGGCAAAAAGGAATGAAAGCCTGACTATCAATTACAACAATAACTTCGCCGTATCTAATGTCAGCAATCAACTGAAACCTGCTTCCCCCGTCGATATGATTCAGACCTTGAAAGACGGTGGCTATACTTCCATCTGGTCGGGACAGAATATAGATACTTATCTGGATTTGCTGCACGAATACAATGCAAACCCTTCGCTTTATCCGAAAGGCTGGACAGAAGCCAATGGAACAAAATATTTCCTGCGCGACACCGGCGTCCTGAAAGAAATGTTCGAAACGGGATTTCAGCAGACCCACAACCTGTCGGCACAAGGCGGTAGCGAGCACATCAATTATCGTATGTCGGCAAGCTATACCAAACAAGACGGTATTCTGGTTGCCAACAAAGATGCCTTCGACCGCATCAACGTAGCCAGTTATGTAAATGGAGATATTACCAAATGGCTCTCTACTTCTTTGAATATATCTTATAGCAAAGGCAATAAGACTTATCCGATAGACGATGGCGACTTGGGCAGTATGTTCAAAACCAACCTGCCTTCTTATCATCCCGTAGGCAACCTGCCTTATGGGTCAGATGGTGAGGAATATCCGGTGATGTCTCCTGCCAACCTGATACGCCTAAGAAATGCGTCCAAAAAAGAAACCGATGATACCCGCATCCTCTCGCGCACGGTACTGAAACCCTTCAAGGGGTTTGAAGCTATCCTGGAATATTCCTATCAAGTAGGAAATACGGATTACGAACAATATACAAACAAGTTCGAAGTACATCAGGGATCGGCTGAAGCCGTCAAACCTTCTACGGCAAATACTCCCTTCAATATATACAAGGAGTCGACCAGATACACCACTATCAATGCGTTTGCCACTTACGAAAAGGATTTCAATAATAAACACTATTTATCTGCCCTTGCAGGCTTCAACCAGGAAAAGAATGATTATCGTAAACTCTCGTCCACAGCCTACAACATGATAAGCAATGAATTGCACTCCATTTCAGGTTCGGACGATAGCACACCTCCTATTACCAGAGACTCTTATGACCAATATGGTTTGCGAAGCGGCTTCTTCCGTGCTACCTATAATTTCATGCACCGGTATTTCTTGGAGTTCAACGGTCGCTATGACCTTTCCTCCAAGTTCCCGAAAGGATATCGCGGCGGCTTCTTTCCTTCCGTATCTGCCGGTTGGAGCTTGATTGACGAACCATTTATGAAATCCATTACCAATATCGTATCTACTTTAAAGATAAGAGGCTCATATGGTGTATTAGGTAATCAGGCTATTGACAATTACGGTTATCTGCCTACATTGGGCATTGTGGAAAAGAAAGACCTGCAGTGGATATACAATGACACTCTGCCCGTAACATTGAATGCGCCCGGCATGGTACGCGCCAATTATACATGGGAAAAGGTAAAGACCTTCAATATTGGTTGGATTCGGCTTCCTTGAAAACAAGTTGAACGGTTCTTTCGAAGTATATCGCCGCAATACCAACGGCATGTTAGGCCCCGTTCGTGATTTCCCCGCTGTGGCAGGCGCCACTGAACCCAAGCAAAATGCGGCTGACATGAAAACAAACGGTTGGGAACTAGGCATCAATTGGAGAGACCGCATCGGTAAAGTAAATTATGGTGTCGGTTTCAATATCTATGACTCACGTTCCGAAATCACTCGCTATGAAAACGAGAACAAAGCTTTTGCCAGCGAAGATGATAAGACTTTCTATGTAGGCAAGTAAATGGGAGAAATCTGGGGTTACCTGACCGATGGTTTTTATACGGCAGACGATTTCGATGCAAACGGTGCCTTGAAAGAAGGAGTAGTACGCATAAACGGTGTCACTTCACACCCGGGCGACATTAAGTACAAAAATTTACGTGATGATGACACCCATGTCAATGTGATAACCAACGGTGACAATTCGGCCCTGAACCCCGGTGATATGGTCAGAATTGGTAATAAAAAAGCTCGTTACCAGTATGGAGCCAACGGTTTTGTAGAATGGAAAGGATTCAATTTCTCATTTATGTTACAGGGAGTAGGCAAACGCGATGCATGGCTGGACGGTGCCATCACTTTCCCCATGACCGACCAATATGGTGTGGTTTATGCTCATCAAGTAGGCAAAATCTGGACGGAAGATAATCCAAACGCTTTCTACGGCCGCATCTATGAAAATGCAGGAAGTTCTCAAAGCGCCAATCAGTGCAAATCGGACAAGTTCCTGTATAACGCTGCTTATCTGAGGGTGAAGAATATCTCACTGAGCTACACCTTCCCACAGAAACTAATACAGCCCTTGTGCCTGAAAGGATTGAAAGTATTCTTTAGTGGAGAAAATCTGTTTACGTTCAACCATTTGCCCGATGGTGTAGATCCGGAAAATCTGAACTGGAGTTATCCTCATTCAAAGACCTATTCATTTGGTATTAACCTTACTTTATAATAAAAACTGGAAGACATGAAAAAGTATATATTGTATTTATTATGCATCCCGGCAGCACTGCTAACCGGTTGCGATGACAGTTTTTTTGGATTATGCTCCGAAAACGAACCCAACGGAAGAGACGGCTTTTGTGTCGTATGACAATTTCAAAACCTATTCATGGGGGTTATACGGCATCTTTAGCAACAGCGTAATGAAGCAGTTTATTGACACTTCTGCCGACCGTCTGACGATGGCTGATGGAGATTTTCAGGCCAACTACTTATCTAAAAGTGATGGAACAGATGTACAGAATAATGCCTGGCAATGGAATAACATCACTCCTTCCATGAATAATGATAACGGTTGGAACTTCGATTTCATCCGGAGAGTGAATGTGATGTTGCGCAATATCGACGGATCTCAAATGACAGATGGCGAGAAAGACCATTGGCGTTCAGTCGGTTATTTCTTCCGCAGCTATCGTTATTATGATTTGCTGGCACGCTATGGCGATGTTCCTTGGCTGGAAGATGTAGTGAGTGATGAAGATATGGATATCCTTTATAGCCCGCGTACCCCACGCAACGAAGTGGCTGCCAATACTCTGCGTGACCTTCAGTTTGCCGAAACCCATATCAAGATAGACGGTGACGGAC
The DNA here is from genome assembly GCA_021203515.1 of Bacteroides sp. Classification (GTDB taxonomy): domain Bacteria; phylum Bacteroidota; class Bacteroidia; order Bacteroidales; family Bacteroidaceae; genus Bacteroides. The sequence continues at coordinate 8,330 of JAJQAY010000005.1, forward strand.
AAAATACAATCAATCAGGCTACTGTTCGTGCATTGATGTCCCGCTTCTGCCTTTTTGAAGGAACTTGGCGCAAATATCACGGCTTGTCGGGTGCAGAGACTTATCTAAATGAATGCGAACGGGTTTCCAAGGAGTTGTTACAGAAGTATCCGTCTATTACCCCACGCTACACGGACGTGTGGTGCTCCGACGATTTGGGAAAAGTGGACGGAATGATACTTTATAAGGAATGTCTGCCCGATCTCATCATGTCCACCTTCCCCCGCCACGAAAGAGGCGGTTCGCAAAAATATGGTTTGCATGCCCGTACGGTAGCCCGCTACCTGTGCCAAGATGGCAAACCGGTTTCCGCCAGCCCAGAATACGAGGGCAAGGGAGTGGACGCTACCGTGAATGACGAGTTCAAAAATCGCGACTTCTGCCTCTACTGGCGCTGCATTCCTCCTTATAAAACAAAAATTGGAAATGGAGTGGCTATCACCGATGCTAATCAAAATGACTGGTGGGATGACTCGATGGATCCCAAAGACAGGTATTACATTGACTATATGAATAATGTGGTCAACAAAGGAGACCCTTATCACCAGTTCCCTATGCGTACATGGCAACCTCAGTTCCTATCCAGAGTACCGATGATTCAGACTTCAAAGTATTCGTGGGGACCGATGAGAAATTATGGCGGCTATTATCTCTATATGACGTATAGCACTTACAATGAAACGGCTATCCTGGCCGGTGGACGCTATGCTGTAAGCGATTGCCCCATCTTCCACATCGAAGAAATCATGCTGAACTATGCAGAAGTAGAGTTTGAATTGGGCAAGTTCGACCAGTCGGTGGCCGACCGCACCATTAACATGCTTCGCGACCGTGCCCATGTAGCACATATGACCGTTTCTGATATTACATCATCCTTTGACCCGGACAGAGACCCGGCTGTCGATCCGATTGCCTTGGAAATCCGCCGCGAACGTATGGCAGAGTTACTGGGCGAGGGCTTCGGCTTCTATGATATCCGACGCTGGAAACGTGCCGACTACTACATGAACCAACGGCCGCTTGGCGTAAAAGTGGCAGCCACCGAGGTAAACGAATACTTTGGCGAAGGTTCCAAATTTATTCAGGCAAGTGACGTAAACCCGGCAGCTTCCGTATTCCCCGAAGACATAGGCCGTGCGGTTTGTGTAGGCGACTTTATGAAGCAAGGTAAAGGCTGGAAAGACACTTATTATCTGAACCCGATTCCACAATCTCAGCTAACCTTAAACGACAAACTGGAACAAAATCCCGATTGGGACAAGGAATAATAAATATTTTCAGTAGAATAAATATTTATTAATGTAAGCCTGCCCGTCAATTCCCTCATTTTCAGGAATAATACGGGCAGGTTTTATTCTTCGTTTTAATTAATCACCTATATTTGTATCTTGATGAAACCGACTAATTTATTACCATACCTCATGCTGTGTCCACTTGCGCTCAGCGCACAGACGCAAAAAAAAATGAACGTAATCTATATCTATGCCGACGATATGGGAAAATGGATGCTTTCCGCCTACGGACAGACGCAGTTCACCACCCCCAACATCGACAGACTGATACAGCAGGGAACTTCATTCTCCAATGCCTATGGCTGTATGCTGTCAGCCCCTTCCCGGGCTTCATTGCTGACTGACTACCACGACTGTCACACGGATAAATGGAGAATTACCGACGGAGTAAAGTTTCTGTTCGACGTAAAGGACACTGCCCGTATCGCCCCGATAGAAAGAGAACTGGACGAAGACGATATGCGCCTGCCCGAAGGAGATTACTATCTGCCGCAAGTATTCCGGAAAGCGGGATATGTCACTGCACAGATAGGCAAGCTGGAATGGGGCTTCACCGCTACCCGCCGCCAAATGCGCGAGCATGGCTGGGATTATTATTACGGCTATCTGGACCATGTCCGTTGCCACGGCTACTATCCTCCTTTCCTCTTCGACAACGGCACGATTGTTCCTATCGAAGGAAATACCATCCGCAGCGGAGGAAAGAGTATGGAGAACGAAACGCCGGAGAAACTAGCCGAGCGCTGGAACCGCCAAGGCAAGGAAGTCTATTCGCAAGAAATCTTTATTGATAAGATTTTGTCTTTCATCCGTGAAAACAAAGACCGCCCGTTCTTCCTCTATCATCCTTCGCAGCTTCCCCACGGACCGGTAGCCATCCCCGCCATCCATCCCGAGCTGGCAAACAATTCCAATCTCACCACCCTGAAGAAAGAGTATGCTTCGATGGTGAAACTGCTGGACACAACGGTGGGCGCCATTCTCTGCGAACTGGAACGTCAAGGAATAGCCGAGAACACAATCGTTGTTTTCTCCTCCGACAACGGGCACGAGATTTATTATTTCCAGACCGGACGTTGCGAAAAGCCCTATCGCGACTTCAGCACCGGGCAACTGTTTGACAACTACAAGGATAAATATTACAGCGATAAGAGTGGGGATATATTCAATGGCAACGCCGGCATGGCGGGAATGAAGCGCAGTAACCTGGAAGGAGGCATCCACATTCCGCTAGCCTTTTATTGCAAGGGCGTCGTTCCCGAAGGTAAAGTATGCACCGACCTTGTTTCCAATTATGATTTTCTGCCCACTATGGCAGATTTGCTGAGCATTCCTCTTTCCAGCCATAAAGACGGCCGTTCTTTTCTCCCTGCGCTGCTCAACGGAAAGCCGGCAACGGAAGAGCGCTATCTCATTTTCGGTTCCAATGAAGGCCCGGCCATCATCATGAGCAACGGCTGGAAGTTGTGTTGCTACCTGAAAGAGAATGTTTGGGCACTCTTCTATTTGCCCGAAGATCCGCAAGAACGCCACGACCTCTCGAAAGAACAACCCCAAAGAGTGAAAAAGATGAAGGAATTGTTACTGAAAGAGTGCGGCGAGAATATTCAGAACGGAGTCAACCGGTACGGTTGATTAATCCCTCAATCCGCCACCGCCAGCGTCAGCACACTAATACGGACGCCCTCCACTCCCTTGAAAGCATCGGCACAAGCGGTAGTGGTGGCGCCGGTGGTGAGCACATCATCCACCAGCAAGATGTGTTCCCCGCAAAACGTTCGGGGCGTCGAAGATGAAAAATACCATCTACGTTCTCCCAACGCTCGTAAGCCGACTTGCGCGTCTGCATCTCCGAATGCTTCCGGCAGATGACCGAAGAGGCATCCAAAGCAATCCCCGTTACACCGGCAACACCCCGCGCGATACATTCGCTCTGATTATACCCACGCATCCGCTGTTTGCGCGGATGCAAGGGAACGGGCACGAGTACGTCTACATCCCGGAAAAAGCCGGAACCGACCAGTTCCGCCGCCATAAAGCGTCCCATAGCCTCGCCAAGGTCTTTCCGCCCGCCATATTTCAGTTGATGAAGGATATGGCGAAAGTCGCTCCCCTTATGATAGAAGAAATAAGAAGTGGCACGCTCCAAGGGGAACTTTCCCCAAAACGTCCGTTCCACCGGATTATCCTCCCGGCAGTGATAATTCGTGCGAGACATGTCCATATTGCATTTCAAGCAAACAGCCTCCTCCCCTTCCTGCAAAGGAGCGCCGCATACGGCACATTGACGCGGAAAGAGCAAATGAAGAAAAGACAAAAACCAGGTTTTAAGTGTGTTTTCCATACTAACGTTTATTTAAGCTCATAAAGAATTCCACAGCCAAAGGTGCTAATAAATACGAAGCGGAAGAATTAAAAAAGATAAATGCCTATCTTTGCAGCACAGTGAATTATGTATCAGACATTATTCTTAGTAAAAACACAAACGACATGAGAAACTTTAATAAATTCGGGAAATACTTCGCAATCACCTTTCTGATTGTCTTCACCGTTGCTTTCATATGGGCTGCAAACAATAAAATGGACGAGCTGATAGCTTTGCCTGTAAGCAGGATATTGTCTATCTGCACCTTGCTTGTACTGGCAATATTGACTTCATTAGTTTGCTATAGCCTGTCCGTTGCAACCTTTCTCACCTTCTGGAATATGAACAACCAGAAATGGAGTGATTTCTTCCGCTCTTTCGCGATTGGGCTGATAATTGTAGTGCCTTTGTCTGCAGGAGTTTATTACTATGACTGGCATGTGCAGGCTCAACTAACAACTGCGTCCACAAGAAATCTCATAGAGATGAAAGAGTATGGCTTGCCGGAAGAAATTGAAAACAAATTCAGTATCGATATAGAGCAATTCTTGTCGGAACTGCCGGGTACGTTGCCTAAAGACAAACTTCTCTTCCGTCTGGATTCCCTAAAAGCAGTTTATCGAACGGACGCCGACACATGTAGCCGGATGCTTTCATGCCTGCCCGACAGTATGGCGGCAGAAGCATATCGAGCTTACAGACTGGAGGATTTGGGAATTGCATACCAATGTGCAACAACCTCGACTGCCGGCAAAGACAGCTTGGAGTTTGTGCAACAATCACTGCTCTATCAGCAGGCCCTCAAGTTGATGGAAACTTCAAAGTCCCTACAGCGATATGCGTTTGAAAAGTACAGTCGAACCATGAATACCGCATGGATATATATCGCCTACATCCTGTTTGCCTTTTCCGGCTATATGTTGCGCCACAAGCCTCTAAGAAAGATATTGGGAGTATTGGCTGTGCTGATTATCTCCGCATACATTTTTCAGGAATTCAGCGCTTATGCCAAAATACAAGCAAAGAAAGTACAAAGCGTAGCCAATGAAGCTGCCGCCAATGAGAGAGATGCATACAGAGAAATACGAGAACAACAACATAAAAAACAGAAACAAGATGAATAAAAGAATAATTCCACTTATAATCCAGGATAACTTTTTTATATAGACAATGTATCCGATAAAAACCTATTTTTGTGGTACTTAATCAGAAAAGGAGACCATCATGTTGAAGAAATTAGTAGCCATCACCCTAGAGAACGACGACCGTCGGGAACTTGACCTCACAGCAAGCGGTCATAATCAAATCGTAGAATTTATGGAGCAGTCTCCCGAAGGCACGCTCCTCGTCTTCCTGCCGGAAACGGTTACCGAAAAGGTGATTATCATGTGCCCGGGCGGCGGATTTCGCCAAGTAAACCTGCAGCACGAAGGATGTGATTATGCCGAATGGTTTGATGCACAAAACATCACATACGCCGTCTTGAAGTATCGTCTGCCCGAAGGCAACTGCCATGCACCGTCAGAAGACATAACCCGCGCCATTCATCTTCTGCGTCAGGGCATAGAAGGCAGACATTTTGCGAAAGTAGGCACCCTCGGCGCCTCCATTGGCGGATATATGGCAGCCTATGCAGGCGTTACTCGGCTGGCAGATTTTCAGGCACTTCTCTATTCCGTTGTCAGCATGGAGAGTGTGTGGACGCATCAGCCATCCCGCCTGCGAATGTTCGGCAAAGAACTGACCGAAGAAGAAGAGCACACCTATTCCCTGCAATATCAGGTCAATGCGGAAACAGCCCCGCCTTTATAGCCGCAGCAGCGGATGACCCCGCCGTCAATCCGATGAACAGCCTCATCTACGGAGAAACACTATTGAAGAACGGCATTCCGGTATCCCTGCATATCTATCCCAATGGTGGGCACAGTTTCGGTTTCAATGACAGTTTTCCTTATAAAGAGAATTATCTGGAAGAGTTGAAGCAGTGGCTCACTACCGTGTAAGATAGACCACCGTCTTACCGCTACCATACTTACGCACAACTCCATCCGAAAGGCAACGGTTCAAGTTGGCCACCGCCTGATGCTTTGCCAGCCCGGTCATTGCTTCATAGTCCGCGCGGGTAATACAACCATGCTTGTCCAGATGCCGCATCAATCGCTCCTTGCGTTCCTCTTCACTCAGCGAAGAACGGGACGCATAAGGAGACGCCTTACGCTCCAGTTCCATCGTGTCGAAGCGGCTACGGAATTTACTTCCCAGGCGTAGGTTGACATTCTGAAAACGAATGGACGGAGAGCGGATTTCTTTCTTATCGGCTGCCGGATGCTCGCATTTCAATGAAACGGAGAAGTAGCCCAACTCTCCCACCTCCACAATCCAGCCTTCTGCCAGTCAACTGTGCAGCTCGTCCGTAATGGCCTGCAAGGTTCCGTCGAGTATCGCAGGGCTGAAACCGGTGGCCTTGGAGACTAATTCACGGAACTTATCTGCAGAGATAGTTCCACGAGGGAGAATGCGGGCGTGCAGCCCCTTTCCCTCGCCATCTTCTCCGTCAGGATTTGGGGTTTGATATAAATCGTAATAAGTACTCATATATAATAAAGTATTAGTTCGGCAGTATTAACCGATGCGTTCATAAATTAGAAACATCTCTATTGCCAACCTTAATTCGTTAGACAGTTGTCATCCTTTCGTTAGACAGATGTCCCCTTTCGTTAGACAGTTGTTTAACTAAATGGAAACAACTGTTTAACGAATTACTTTTCACTGCCAAAGGTGCTAATAAACACGAAACGAAAGAATAAAATCTACGATTGTTGTACTTATTTTATTCTATAAAGATGATTGGATTACGACAAATTTAACTTTATCTTTGTATCTATCTTTCAAAAAAACATATTCCTATGAAGCGTTTGTTTGTTCCGGATGATATCATTTCCTCCTATTCCAGACAAAGCAACAATGTCTGCTTGTTGCAGTATACTAATGCCGACAATACGGAAAACTTCGATGCTTTCCTCACTCAACATGCTCTGGTATATATCCTGACCGGAGTCAAACAAATCAATGTATCCCACTCTGGTTTCCGCATCAATGCCGGAGAACTGTTCTTGATTCCCAAAGGAGAATACGTCATGTCCGAATACATCGCAGGAAAACAAGGTTTTCGGAGTATGATGCTATTCTTCGACCAGAAAGTGGCCCGCTACGTAGTGGAGCAACTGAACGAAACCATTCCGGATGCACTGACTGAAACAAAGAAGAAAGAAGTCATCAAAATTATCCCTAATAATTCTGCCATCCAAAGTTTATTCAGCCCTCTGGTGGGCTATAGCGAAGAACACAATCCTTTCCTCAGTGAAATAGTACGCCTGAAATTTATGGAACTGATTTATCTGCTGCTGGATAGCCCGTACCGGAGAATTATCATTTCTTTCCTGCTGGATGCCGCACGTTATGAGAATCCGTCCATCACGTCTGTATTGGAACACTATCTTTACTCTTCACAAACCGTAGAAGAATTGGCCAAGATTGCAGGACGCAGCCTGTCCGGCTTCAAACGTGAATTCACACAGCTATACGGTGAAGCGCCTATGACGTGGATACGGAAGAAGAAGCTGGAACATGCGGCTTTCCTACTGGAAAAGTCGGATAAAAGTATTGAGGAAGTGGCCGAGGCCAGTGGCTTTGTCAGTGCTTCACACTTCGCCCGGCTGTTTAAAGAACGATATTCCGTCCCTCCAAGTGCGTATCGAGCCAAACAGACAGACATTTGAGCCAAACAGGTAAGAATCAATCTCTTTTCTGCCCCTATCTTTGCTGCATAAAATTTTAAAAGACAGAAGTTATGAAGAAAGAATTGATTTTGAGAACACTGGTTTAGTAGCCCTGGCAGCAGCACTGGCACCCACCTATGCCGGAAATAAGCCGAAAAGCGAAACCGCAAAAGTAATAACGGAAGGAATCCGTTTCTGTGAAAGTACTTATCCTTATAACGGTGGCATACTGATTGCCAACTTTGGCACGGAACATCTGAACCCGCTAAACAATGAGAATAAAGGTTATATTCTTTATTATAAGAATGACGAAGTAAAGCCTTTCATTCCTGCCGACGGCAATCTTTCGGCTCCGAAAGGCATGTTCGAAAGAGATGACTATCTGTATATTTGTGATGTCAACAAATTAGTGATATACAATCTGAAAGCATTGGACAAGAACCCGCAGATAGTCCGCTTCCCCGCCGATGATTTATTCTTGAACGACCTTGCCGCATCCGGAAATACACTTTATATTTCTGTAACCAACAGCGGACGCATTTATACACTGGACATCAGCAATCCGGCAGACATAGCAAAATCCTCTTTAGCGAAATGGCTGGATGTCACAGGTCTTAACGGGATAATTATTGATGGAAATGCAATGTATATAGCCTCATATCCCGCAGACGGAAACACCACGGATGCCAATGTCATCTATAAAGTTGCGAACTTGAAGAAGCCGGCTGCGGAAAAGTTCTTCAATGTGGCAAGCCAATATGATGGCATTGCATTGTCTGCGGATAAAAAGACATTGTATGTTAGTAGTTGGACGCCCGCAAGTGTCAGCGCCATTGATATGAAGAGCAAAAAGCAAACGACTCTCCCCGTCGGAGAAGGACTGGCAGGTCCCGCAGACATGACTTTAATAAACGGAACGCTATTTATTCCGGATTTGCCTAACAGCAGGGTTGTGATTCATCCTATCCAGTAGTATTGTACTGGATAATTCCGGCTTCCGGCGTTTTAAATCCTCCTCGATTATTCTGTGCTGCTCCTATTGGGGCAGTCGTAAAACTTGGTGGGTGCTTTTTGCATAACGGAATATCACCCACGCAAAACTACTGCCAGCCGGAATATCTTCTCTTGCAAAGAATGTTTCCGTTCCCTTGCTTTGGTTTCTACGATGTTTTTTAACTTGCCACTGTTTATCAGTCAGGCTAATTGAATGATTGTAGAAAAATGAAAAGATACATTATCATATTAACATTGATAGTAAGCGCATGCACGTCAAACCACCCTCCGATTTCCAGTAGCATTGAAACGATACCGGTTGATGTTCATCATATCACTTCCGATCCTTCGTCTTTTATTGAAAAAATAGAAATAGTTCCTTTGGAAACGAATGATTCAGCTTTGGTAAATCGTTATAAGAAAGTCGTATATGATCAGAAGATGAATGTCTTTGCCATATATGGTAAAGATCAGATTGTACATACCTTTTCGGGCAACGGTACCTATATAGCCAATTCCAAGAAAGTGAAAGGAGAGGGTCCGAAAGAATACCGAATGGCGTTGGACTTGAAATTTAATCCTTATTTGGAAGGGATAGATTTGTTGAGTCCTTATGGACAAATATTCACGTATAGTCCCGAATTTAAGTTTATTGCAAAAAGAGAGATAAAACCTGAATTCGTTTTTGATGCTCTGATGCCGTTGGACCGTGATAATTATATTTTTACGACGCCTGATTTCTGGACCGGACAAGAAGTTACTTTCGCTAATCTGGAGACAAAGCAACAAGAAGTAGCCCGATACAGCGGAATGATTTCCGCCAGTAACTCAGTGGCTAGGGAATGTTTCTATCAAGTGGGAAATAAATTTTATTTTATACCTAACGGAGTACATTACTATTTTTATGAGATAGACGAAAAAAAATAAAATGCTCAACCCAGTTGTCTATCTTGATTTTGGTGATGCGGAAATATCCGAGAAAGGATTGCCTGGATGCGCAACCGGTGAGCGAACCAAAAAGGAAAAAGGGGAACGGGACAATGAGAGAGAATCGTTTATCAAAGGTCGGCAGGAAAGAGGGCAATATTTACGAGAATCAGATTTTATAGTACCATTGATAAAGTTCTTTAATGATGATTTTGTTTATATCTTTTTCTCCAAATATACAGGTAAATATGGCGGCCATTATATTTATAATAGGAAAAAGGGAAAGGCTTTTTGTTGAATGAGGGAAAACCGTTTGTGATGCAAATCTGTTTTGGAATCGCAGATAATGTATTGATGGCTATTGCAGATGCTTATCATGTGCAAGAGTTGGTAAGTATGGATTTGATGTCGCCTGATGAGATAGAAAAAATAAGTCGGTTAAAGGACGAAGACAATCCGGTAATTTTGAAATATTATTTACGCAAATGAGGAATAGAGTTTAGCTGTCACTTTACGCCAAGCAATCCGCAAATAGGACTGACCTTGTAGAGACAAACTTTTGCCGTCTAAAGTACTACCATCTCTGATTATTCGTTTTAAGAAGTTCCTGTGCCTTCCGATGTTCTTGCCTGGCCGCCTTGCGCAACTATTGGAAGGCTTCTTCTTTGTTTTGCTCAACTCCCGTGCCTTCCAAATAGCATAACCCTAATTGATATTGGGCAATATCCAGTCCTTTTTCGGCTGCCTTCTGATACCATTTCACAGCCTCAGCATAGTCTACTTTAAGATCTCCCTCACCGTTATAATAACAACTGCCCAAGTTATATGCACCCATAATATCCCCGTTCTCTGCCGCCATACGAAACCATTTTACGCCCAGTGTATCATTCTTTTCAACGCCTTCACCTTCCATATAGCATATTCCGATATGATTTTGCGCCCACGAGTCTCCATGTTCTGCATCGTGAAGCAATGATTCAAATTCCGTAGCGAATTCCGGTTTCCGGGGCTTTAAATCCTCCTCGATTTTTCTTTGTTTCTCTCATTCCAAATGGATTTTTTTTCAGAGTCGTAATATAATCCGACAAGATTCCCCATTGCCATGTAATCGTTGGATGCGTTTCCCCGGGCAGCCGTGAAGTGCATATCAGCCATAGGAATACTGACAATGACAAGAAGTATCAGGAAATAAACAGGTTTCGACACCTTGAAAGCCATAATACCTAATGCGATGATATGACTTATTATCAGCCCGAACAAAATCAAGACGCACAATAAATCACCTAAACCTCCTTCAAAGTGTACATCTGCATGAGGTATCTTTCCGCAGACTGCCGCAAGAAAGAATACCTCATAGCACCATGCCAATAGATTAAGCAAGATTAATAGCCTCTTTTTCAGGTTCATAGTGCGAACAGTATTATACGTTTCATATTGTACGTCGCTATTTAGAATCTTTGCTTACTCCAAAAATCAGTGATAAGCGGTTCTATCCTTTCGCTGTTTTCATTCAGGGGAAGCATAATAACAAAATTTCCATAAGCGCCGAAAGATTCATAGCAAACTCCGCCAGGGAGTATATCTATACACGCATATATATGCGCAACTTCTTCCAATGTTTCTTGGGCGGTAGCACCATCGGGGAAGCATAAAATGTAAACTTCCAAATTATCAATATACATAATTAATGTCCGGCAAGGTGCATCATAGTCTAAAACTTCCAATGAATGATTGCGAGATGTAAATCCTTCCTCTGAGACCCTTGCAGTAATACCACGTTCCACCAACCATCGTTGCCAATCCACAACTATTTGCATTGCTTCCTGTGTATTAATTATCATAGGTTTCATAATTTGCGGCATGGTTTGTTTAGTATGCAGCAACAACAAAATAATGCTTCCTATAATCACCAAAATGATTATCGAAATACCAGCTACTTTTTTGTTGATTGCATATTGTCTCTATTTTATGCAAATATATCAAATTAGTGAGATATTATTTTATTTCCTTTTATAAAGATGATTGGATTAAAAACAAACAAAGAATTTTGTTGTTGAACGTAAAAAAAACGTATCTTTGCAACAGGACAAAATGGCATGAATATATCAACGTATATCATGTCCTCTCGCGGTTAGATTAAAATGTGGCAATTGATATCTAACGACTGGATGAGAGGTAGCCTGTATCAGCATTGGTACGGGCTTACTCGTCCTGCGTTAAGGGTGCGCCACATACCTGACCTAAGGGAATGAGTAATGCCCGTACCTTCTATTATATAAAATACTAATAGCCGTATGGGGATGAATCGAGAAACTTAAATTTAATCCCGATATGGTTACTTGGCTTTCCGTAAAATCCACCGCCGAAAAATACGGCATCACAGAAGAAGCTGTCTGTAAACTGATGAAGCTTCGATATATTACTTATTCCAGTATAGATTATGACGATGAATATTATGACGAAGGGCTTGTCGATACTGATGACCTTGAAAGTTTTCTAAGACTCAATTCAATTCCATCTTATCCCGATGATGAGTCCGTCCAAAGAGTTTCCAACAATCATCTAAACTGGCTTTATGGAGAAAATGAAAGATTGGAAGAAGTTAACGATGAGTTGTTAGAAAAAATCCGCCTACTTACCCAAAAAGAAGCGGCATTAAAAAAGATATAAAACGACTGACCTGCTTAGCCGAAAAAATTATAAGTTTGAGTTCGCAAATGGCCCATAACATGGAATGTATTACTCATAGAAGAAATAATCGCCTTTGGGTCATTCTTCGCCACGTTTTCAAGAGATGATAATAGCAGATTATAGCTTATTATAATCTGCATCAAATGCCGCTTTTGCGTCACCGGTCATTTCTTTTTCATTCCAAACATCCTTTGCCAGACGAAAGGCCGCCCATGCCTTAGGCGCTTAACTGTTTTCCGACTCATTTCCATAATTCTGCATTTTTTTTGAAAAAAGTTATAACCTGCTGATTATCATAAATCCATCTAAGTAAAAATAGCGCTTTATAAATACAAATACGACAGTCTAAGTACATTTAAAGCACCTGTCCGTTTTGGGGTGTTGTATCTTCGCATCGTGATCACAAAGAAATATGATTTCAGAAGTAATAACCATTAAAAACTAAAAAAATTATGGCATTTCGTTATGTAATTAAAAAGAGAGTTTTCGGTTTTGATGAAACCAAGTCAGAAAAGTACGTAGCTGCATCGTTCTCTATCGGAGAAATTGGCTTCGACACATTGTGCAATCAGGTAACCAAACAAGGCATGGCGCCCCGTGGCGTCGTAAAAATGGTGATGGACGGACTGATTGATGCACTCTGCACCTATGTAAGCATAGGAACAACCGTGAAATTGGGTGACTTCGGCACTATCCGCCCGGGATTGAACTGCAAAAGTCAGGAAGAGGCAAAAAAGGTGACTGCCGATAGCATCTATCGACAGAAGATTATCCTCACTTCGGGAAAACTATTGAAAGCTATGATTAAAAGCTCCGGAGTGACACGCATATCGACAAATGGTGAAGAAATCCCGTCGGACAACGGGAACGGTGGTAATACCGGCGGTTCGGGTTCAGGTTCAGGGTCAGGTTCCGGTTCGGGAGACGACGACCAGGAAGAGAACCCGCTCGGATAAGAATACCGCTTGCATCGGTTAGATTGAAGGTTAATAAAAGAATTGGCTGTCCGTGACGGATAGCCTTTTTTATACCCATATAAGCCGGAAACCCTAATATTGTTCAGCTCCCTATCACATTTGTCGAAAAATAAAGAAGCGGAATAATTTTATCGGCTTATCTCTATGCGAATAAAAACTTAATGCCCTACATTTACACACAGAGAAACACATACTATCTCAAAAAAACAAGCTGAAACAGCAACTTTATTAATCAACAAAAAGGCGAAACATGAAAAAATTCACTCTGCTATTGATGAACCTTCTTCTCATTCTCTGCGTAAATGCCAACGCACAGAAAAGAAACGAAGTTACCTGGGAAAAGATTGAAGATGTTACAGTCCCCATCCCCCCCCGCAAGTACACCCCCGGCTTTATGTACGCGCGGCGGATATACCGGAGCTAAAGAAACGGCTGAATAATCCGCAGATAAAGAAAGGCCTCGAAACATTGCGCAAACTGGGTGTAGACCGTACTCCGGCGGAAGAAGCCCAAGAAACGGACAGAGGTTTCCGCTATTACTTTAAAATGCGCGGAGTGACGAGCCGCGTACAGACACAGGCGCTAGATTATCTGGTATATGGCGACAAGAAGCAGGCAAGAAGCGCCATCACCGCTATGCTGGATACACTGCAAAACGTAAACTTCGGAACCAAACAAGATTTGTCGCGCGCCAGTGGGGTGATGCTGATGTGCGGCGCCATGGTGTACGACTGGTGCTACGACCAGATGAAAGACACGGAAAAGGAAGCCTACATAGATGCATTTGTCCGGATTGCCAAAACGATGGAATGCGGCTATCCTCCGCGCAACAGGGAGCCGATTGCCGGACACTCCTCCGAATGGATGATACTGCGGGATATGCTTTCGGCAGGTATTGCCATCTACGACGAATATCCGGACATGTATAACTACGTAATCAAAATGATGTTCAAAGATTATGTGCCCGTGAGGAACTATATTTATGCTGGGCATAATTATCATCAGGGAACGAGTTACGTAAATGTACGCTTCAGCAACGACCTTTTTTCCTTATGGATACTAGATCGCATGGGAGCCGATGCTATCTATAACTCATCTCAACAATTCGTACCATACGACTTTCTGTATCGCCGCCGTCCGGACGGTCAGGTGATGCCGGCGGGCGACACGAATCCAATCCGAAAGAGCAGTCCTTCTTATTCGCTGCCCGCCATGTTGGCTTCCAGTTATTACAAAGACAGTTATCTGGCCTATGAGTACGAACGCAAGCCGAAACTCGAAGCCCATTGCCTCATCTTCGATATACTGTGGAGGGATTTAGACCTGAAGGCCAAAGCGCCCGACGACTTGCCCCTGACACGCTATTCGGGAACTCCCTTCGGATGGATGATAGCCCGCACGGTTTGGGACAAGAACAGCGTAATTGCGGAAATGAAAATCAACGAACATTTTGTAGGCAACCACCAGCACCTGGACGGCGGCTCTTTCCAACTGTATTACAGAGGGTCTTTGGCCATCGACGCAGGAGCCTATCAGGGAAGTTCCGGCGGATATAACAGCCCGCACAATAAGAATTTCTTTAAACGCACCATTGCTCACAACTCTCTGCTGATCTACAATCCGGAGGAAAAATTTGCCTGCTGGAACTATGGCGGAGGAGACAAAACCGAGCTTGCCGACAATGACGGCGGACAACGGATGCCGGGCGACCGCTGGGAGACATGCCGTTCATTCAAGGATTTGCTTAGTAAGGATTATACCACCGGCAAAGTACTGGGACATGGCTTCGGCCCCGACAACACCACACCGGACTACTCCTACCTGAAAGGTGACATCACGCAGGCATATACAGAGAAAGTAAAGGAAGTGAAGCGTTCTTTCGTATTCCTGAATTTGCACTCCGAAGAAGTGCCCGCCGCACTAATCGTATTCGACAAGGTGGTTTCTTCCGACCCACAATTCAAGAAGTTCTGGTTGCTGCACTGCATTGAAGAGCCGGTGATAGAAAATAATCGCTTCACCATTAAACGCACCAAGAACGGAGATACGGGTATGCTGCAAAACCAAGTGTTATTGCCCGAAATCAGCGATGCACAGATAGAAAAGGTGGGCGGCAAAGGCAAGGAGTTTTGGGTGTTCGGCACCAACTATCCCAACGAAGCATCGCCCAATCGCCCTGACGATGCCAATGAGAAAGGGGCATGGCGCATAGAAATATCTCCCAAGGCCGCTGCTGCGGAGAATTACTTCCTGAATGTGATGCAGGTAGCGGACAACTCCTGCAAGCAAATGAACGAAGTGAAACGGATTGATGCCGACAAGATAGTGGGCGTACAGATAGCCGACCGCATCGTGACTTTCAGCAAGAACAGCCAGCCTCTATTTGACAAATTCGACATGAAAACCACCGGAGATAGAACAATGAAATATGTCATCACCGACTTAATTCCGGGAACATGGCAAATCAAAAAAAGACGGAAAGGTCTATATTCCGGCTATGGAAGTGTGCTCGGACAATGGCATTCTCTCTTTCGAGGGAACTGCCGGACATTACGAGTTCTTCCGATAGAACACTAGATAATCTGCCTAGCTATCCACGCACAGGCCTCTGCATCGGCCAGTGCGTGGTGATGCTGTTCCAACAGGTAGCCGCAATGAGCCGCCACCGTATGCAGTTGATAATTGGGTAATCCTTTCAACGCGCGGCGGGCCGCCTGCAAGGTGCAACAAAATTCATAATCAGGATAGTCCATGCTGTAAGTACGGAACACCGCTTTCAGGCAACTTTCGTCAAAACCTTTGTTGTGGGCAACCAACGTCAGCCCTTCGATACGGGGAGCAATTTCCTGCCATACGGTAGGAAAAATAGGAGAACGGGCCGTATCGGCCAATGTCAATCCGTGTACACGGGTATTCCAATAGATATAATACTCCGGTTCGGGCCGAATCAGGTGATAGTAATTATTCACAATCTCTCCGTTGCGTACGATGACGACCCCTACACTGCACACACTAGTACGCTGTTCGTTGGCCGTTTCAAAATCTATGGCGGCAAAATTTTCCATTAAAATAGCTTTATCTGTTCCTCAAAAATAAGTAGAAAAAACAGAATAGCCCATATGTTTTACAACATAAAAATGTATGAGTATTTTCTTGCGCAACCGCCTCTTTATATAATATAAACGAGATTATCATAAAAAGCCTTAGTTAAACAATTAAAATCTTATGCGTATGAAAAGAGCACGACAGAAGCGGCTTATATCAGCAAGTCTTATACAAGGACTATGCCTAAGCTTGTTGCTTCTATTCAGTGGATGGGCTGCTTTACCTATGTATGCCCAAAAGTAGTTACTCTTAATCTAACCAACCAGCCATTCTCTGCCTTTATCAAACAGGTGGAACAACAGACGGACTACAAATTTTTCTTTGAGGAAAAGACTGTGGATGTAAACCGGATGGTGAATGTGAAGGCACAAAGTCAGGATATAAGAGTGGTGCTGGACAAAGTGTTGAGTGGTACGGACATTACCTACACCATCGCCAACAAGAAAATTCTGCTGAAAAAGGCAGAAGCCCCCAAAGCCCAAAAAGGCAAAACACTCCCTAAAGAGATTGCCGGTAGTGTGATTGGAGAAGACGGTGTGCCGATGATAGGCGTCAGCATCCAGGTCAAAGGGCAAGGTGTGGGTACGGTAACCGATGTGAATGGTAATTACCGACTGACACTTCCCGCCAATGGCGATGCCGTTGTGGTTTCCTACATCGGTTATGTACCCCAGGAGATTACTTTAAAAGACAACAATTGGCAGAGGATTATCCTGAAAGAGGATATTAATATGCTCGACGCTGTTGTCGTGGTAGGTTACGGTACCGTAAAGAAGAGAGACCTGACGGGAGCCATCTCTACCGTAAAGGCGGATGAAATGGGATTGGCAGGTGTTTCCTCCATCGGACATGCACTGGAAGGAAAAGCGGCCGGTTTGTACGTCCGCCAGAACAGTGCACAGCCCGGTGGCGGTCTCGACATCCTGGTGCGCGGAGCCGGTTCTATCAATGCCAACAACGACCCGTTGTACATTGTAGACGGATTTCCGATAGCCAAGCTGGACCAGATTGTTTCCTCCGACCGCAAGATGGACCCGGGCACACAAGGCGTACTCAACTTCCTGAACCCTAATGACGTAGAGTCCATTGAAGTATTGAAGGATGCCAGCGCCACCTCTATCTACGGTGCGCGTGCCGCCAACGGTGTAGTAATCATCACCACCAAACGCGGAAAGGAAGGAAAAGCCAAAGTCAGCTATTTCTACAACTATTCTTACCAGAAGTATTCCGACAAGTACGACCTGCTTTCCCTTCCGGAATGGATGGAAGAGAAGAACAAGACAATCTGGGAACTGTGGATATGGAACAATAAGGTGACTCCCTGGGGAGGCAAACCCCTGGAAGAGGCGCTGGCTTCTCCCGTCAACGGTATCAGGTACAACCGTCCCTACAGCGAGCAAGACATCGCCAATGCAGGCGCAGGAACCGACTGGCTGGGACTGGTGACGCGCAACGGTCAAGTTCAGGAGCACAACGTCAACCTGCAAGGCGGAAATATGGGAACGCGATATATGTTGTCGTTCAACTATTTCAATCACGAGGGTATCATACGTAACTCCGGACTGACCCGCTATACTTTAAAAGCAAATATCGACCAGGAATTTTTAAATATCTTCAAAGCCGGACTGAACCTGACCATGACCCGTATTATCAATGACAATACGCAACTTGGTTCGGACAGATGGGAAAACTCCGGCCTCATCCGTTCCGCCGTCGAAATGGGACCGCAAATCCAGGCTTACGACCCTGCAACCGGAAAGTATCCCACCAACCCGCTGGTAGATACCCGTCCCAACCCTTATTCTTTGCTGAATAACATCGACCGCGGTAACACAGACCGCGTACTGGGTAATATCTTTATCGAGGCTCGCCCCCTGGACGGACTGACCCTGCGCGTCAATGCAGGTATCGACCGCGCCGCCCAAACCCGAAAGACGTATCAACCCAAAAGCACCCTGAACGGATACAACCTGCAGGGAGTAGCCAGCGCCTACAGCACGAACAATAATCAATACCTGCTCGAAGCAACGGCCACCTACCTGAAAACATTAGCCAAAATCCACAAGATTAACCTGCTGGCAGGAACTTCCTACGAGCAGTTCAATTACGAAGGGATAAACGCCGGCAACAACAACTTCCTAACGGACGGATTTATCTACAACAATCTGGGAGCCGGTGCGGGAAATAAAATCGTAGGTTCCGGCAGTTCGGAGAATAAGATGCTTTCTTACTTCTTCCGTGCCAACTACATCCTGAAAGACCGCTATCTTCTGACAGCTACCCTGCGCTCGGACGGCGCCAGCGTGTTTGCCAAAAACCATAAGTGGGGATATTTCCCTTCCGTAGCCTTAGGATGGACAATCAGTGAGGAAAACTTTATGAAGAAAGCCTCCGACTGGTTGAGCATGTTAAAGTTGAGACTTAGCTGGGGACAAACCGGTAATGCCGACATCACTACCAACGCATTTGCCAGCTACTATGCGCAGGAAGCCTACAACAAAGAGGATAAATCAAAGCAAATCGGTGTGTTCCATGGACGTCTCGAAAATCCGGACTTGAAGTGGGAAACCACTACCGAATGGAACGTGGGACTCGACTTCGGCTTCCTGAACAGCCGCATCAGCGGTTCGGTGGAATACTACTATAAAGTCATTTCAGACCTTCTGAACTACAAGCCTCTGAATTCTTACCAGACAATTACCCAGGTGATTGCCAACATAGGTAAGACGAAAAGTACCGGTGTGGAAGTAACCTTAAATACCAAGAATATCGTAAGCAAAGATTTCTTCTTGTCTACCGACCTCACCTTCACGAAGTACAAAGACTGCTGGAAGGAACGTACTCCCGACTGGAAACCTGCCGTATACGAACAGTGTGACGCACCCATCCGGGCCATCTACTCCCGCCGTGCCGACCACATCCTGCAAATCGGCGAGAAAGTGCCCGATGCACAGCCCTTGCTGCTTCCGGGACAGTTGGTTATCAAGGACATCAACGGATACGTGCGCGATGCAAACGGCGACCCGGTAGTGGACGAAAACGGACGCTTCCAGTACTGGGACATCCCGACAACATCATCGACGATGCCGATATGGAACTGATAGGAACCAGCGACCCCGGTTGGCTGGCAGGTATGACCAATACATTCAAATATAAGGACTTCGACCTCAGCTTCCACCTGAACGGAATGTTCGACCGCATCATGCAAGACCCCACGGCTATGGAGTACGGAATTTCCGGTGACGGCATCGCACGATACGGTTTGAATGCCCTTCGCTCCATCAAGGATCATTGGACATGGGACAATCCGTCTACGACGAGCCCCAGTACATTCCAGGGATGGGAGAATACGTACAGCTCCGGCGACTTCTATTATCAAAAGGCCTGGTTCATCCGTATGCAGAACATCACACTGGGATATACACTGCCCAAGCGACTGTTGGCAAAGATCAAGGTGATTTCCAACCTTCGCATACATGCCAGCGTGAACAACGCATTTATCATCACTCCTTACGACGGCTTAGACCCCGAAACGGATTATTACACCGCTTCCTATCCTAATGCACGCACATTCAGCTTTGGAGTAGACATCTCATTCTGATACCTTTAATGTTAAAACTAAGAATTATGAAACGAACCATTAAAACATATATTGCAGCCATCGTATTTATCGGTACGTGTCTGAGCAGTTGTGTTGATCTCAATCCGGTGGATTATTCCGAGATCAACCCTTCAAACTTCCCACAAAGCGAGGAAGACCTAAAAGCCCTGGTTCTTTCCTGCTACTATCCGCTGCGCGGCAACTGGTGGGACGGAATACATTCTCCCTCCGAGCGAGGCGTGATGTTTGTAAACGATGCAACCACAGAAATCCTGACCCAGACCTGGGGACCGGCCTATGACTGTTCGCTGCTGAATTTCTTTCCGGAAACCGAAGGGGTGACTTTCTTCTATTACGAGAACAAAGAGCCTTACGGATATGCCAATAAAATCAGCCGTTATACACTCGTCCTCGACCAAATCGAAAAAGTGCCTTGTCCGATGACCTGAAGACCCGCTATAGCGCCGAGGTAAGGTGCGCACGCGGTATGCCTTCCTACATTCTGTTCAATATGTACGGGCCGCTGGTCATTGCTCCTATCGAGGTCTTGCTGAACCCGCTGGAAGAAGCTCCCCTGCCGCGTATGCCCTACGACGATATGGTGAAATTCATAGAAGACGACCTTTTGTTTGCAGCCGACCATCTTCCTTATCCGGGAGCCACCGAATACGGTAAGTTCAGCAGAGGATTAGCCAAGATGCTGCTCATCCGTCTCTATTTCCACGAAACCGTCAACAACATCGAGTATTACAACAAAGTAGAAACGTTGGCGCGCGAACTGATGAACTCCAAATACGGTTACCAATTGATGGCCGACTATCCCAAGATGTTCGAAATCGGCTGACAAGGCAGTGCCAATAAGGAAATTATCTGGGCTATCCCCTGTTCCGGCGAGGGCCCCAACATGAACCAATGGCACATGGGTGCACTTCCCACCGACTTCAACCAAAACGGTATGGGTGCAGGCTGGGGCATATGTACCAGCACATGGTGGTTCTACGAGACTTTCTAGGCCAACGATAGCCGAAAGACCTATCTGCTCGACCACTACACCAACGCTGCCGGCGAAGCAATAGACCGCAACACCCAGGGTTCTCCTATAGCAACAGGCCCTATTCCTTTGAAAATCGGATATGACCCTGCCGTATTAGGTTCAGGCGGTTATTCGGATATAGACGCCATCATTTACCGCTATGCCGACGTATATCTCTCGTTGGCAGAGGCTCTTGTAATGAAACCGGGAGCAAGCCAGGCCGACTATGCCGAAGCATTGAGCTACGTCAACAAGATACGCGAACGTGCCAAACTCAAAGCCTTGAAGGCAGACGATGTCAATACGCAGGAGAAGTTTATCAATCAGATTTTGACCGAACGGAGCCATGAATTCTGGTGCGAGAACGGACAATATCGTGCAGGCCTCATCCGTCACGACAAGTTTGCGCAACGCGCCATCGACGTGTCTCAAACTCCTTATGCGAATAAATACAAAGAATTATACCCATTGCCTCTTTCCGTTATCACAGACGGTAAAGGGCAAGTAAAACAAAATCCAGACTATGATAAGTAAAATATTCAAGAAAAACAGTTTAATTGCCATCTTCCCTTCTGCTTTATACTGGGAATTACGGCATGTGGAAGTGACAACCATTCGGGCAACAACAACGGTGGTACCGATGATGGTGGTGAAAGTGAAAATGTAGTCGGGCCTACAAAGACCGTCAACTATGTCTCTACCAATGATTTGTTCCCCAATCCGGAACGCGGGTTCTACAAGTACACTGACAGTAAAGGCACACCTGCACTCTCGGAGCAGACCTTGCGCAGCTACAGGCAGAATAACGTCACCCTTATCTATCGTCTCTATTATCTGAAAGACTTCAAGAATGCCCCCATCAGCGATGCATTCCTCTCACAGATAAAGAAAGACATGGAAGTGGTCCGCAAGGCAGGTATCAAAATCATCCTGCGCTTTGCCTATTCATTGGCGATGGACGAACCGGATGCACTGTTGGAAATCATCTTGCAGCATCTGGAGCAGGTGAAACCCATCCTTCAGGAGGATAAAGACGTGATTGCATTGTTGCAAGCCGGCTTCATCGGTGCCTGGAGAGAGTGGTACTACACCACCAACAACCTGAACAATGACGCTGCCCGTAAAGCCGTTTTGGACAAGATTTTAAATGTGTTGCCCGTTGAACGTACCGTGCAGGTGAGAACACCCAACTACAAACGCAACTACATAGGAGCCAAAACAGCCATCCAGGCCGAAGACGCATACAGCGGCAAGCCCGTTTCCCGCATCGGACACCACAATGACTGCTTCATGACAAGTATAGACGACTATGGAGCATACACGGATGCCACCGTAGACAAGAACTACCTGAACGCAGAGGGCCTTTATCTGCCGATAGGCGGAGAAATCTGCCCGCCGGACGGAGTAGACCCCGCCGATTGCGACAAGGCACAAGCGGAAATGCGCAACCTGCGTTGGTCTTACCTGAACGAGGATTATTACAGAGGTGTCAATGACAACTGGATAGTACAAGGATGTATGGACGGCATTATCCGTGAAATGGGCTATCGGTTCGCACTGCAAAAAGGCGAGTTCTCCGAGAAACACGCTCCCGGCAGCGAGCTTTACGCATCTATCACCGTACAGAACTTAGGCTATACTTCTCCTTTCAATCCGAGAAAAGTAGAATTGATTTTGCGCTCGAAAGACGGGAAAACCACTTATGTGGCTCCGCTGTCCGACGACCCACGGACATGGAAACCCTATAAGCCGACCACTATCACCGCCAAAGTGGCGCTGCCTACCAATCTGCCTACGGGTGATTACAAACTGTATCTGTTCTTACCCGACCCGGAAAGCGCAATACACGACCGTCCGGAATATGCCATCCGGTTGGGTAATCAGAATTGTTGGGAAGAAACGACGGGATACAATGACCTGGGCGTAGACATTCAGGTCAGTGCCTCTTCCGACTTGCCGGCAAGCCAGTCATCCGTTAAATTCACTCTAAAGAAATAAAACCTTATGGCAACCGCTAATAAACGTCTGGCATCCTTAGACCTGCTGAGAGGCTTCGACTTGTTCTGCCTGTTGATGCTTCAGCCCATTCTCATGACCCGGCTGGAGATAGAGAACAGTGCGGCACTGGAGCCTGTCGCCCGCCAATTCACGCATGTAGAATGGCAAGGAGTCGCATTTTGGGATTTGATAATGCCCCTGTTCATGTTTATGTCGGGCATCACTATTCCATTTGCCATGTCAAAGTACAGGCAGGGAGAGACAGTAGACCGCCATTTCTATCTGCGTCTATTCAAGCGCTTCTTCGTCCTGTTCTTCCTGGGCTGGGTGGTGCAAGGCAACTTATTGGCGTTGGACATCAGGCAGTTTCATATTTTTGCAAATACACTCCAGGCAATTGCTGTGGGCTATGTAGTGGCAGCCTTGCTCTATATCTGGTGTTCATTCCGCACGCAAATCGGCATCACCGCCTTGTGCTTCATCGCCTACCTGCTGATTTTCGCAACGGCAGGGGGGGATGAACTACGAGCCGGGGAGCAATATCGCAGAGGAGGTGGACCGTTGCGTCTTAGGCCCTCTGCGCGATGGGGTCATCTGGACGAACGGTGCATGGAGTTTCGACCCGTCCTACCATTACATCTGGATATTGAGCAGCCTCAACTTCATTGTCACCGTGATGCTCGGCAGCTTTGCCGGACACGTTCTCCGGCTCCGGAAAGAACCGGTGCAACGCCTGAAGGTGTTGTTGCTGGTGGGCCTCGCCCTTGTCGTTGCCGCTTTGGTGATGGATCCGTTCTTTCCCATTGTCAAGCGGATATGGAGCAGTTCGATGACGCTCTTTTACGGCGGAGTCTGCTTCCTGCTGATGGGCTTGTTCTATTACCTGATAGACATCAAAGGATGGACCAGGGGGATAGGTTGACTCAAATATTACGGCATGAACTCCATCGCTGCCTATTGCTTGTTTGAAGTGGTGAACTTCCGCTGCATAGCCGACTCTCTGTTCTTCGGACTGGAGCAATGGATCGGAGTGTATTATCCATTGGTAGGCATCTGTTTCCAATCGGCCTTTGTGCTGCTGATTGTCAAATGGATGTACGACCATAAAATTTTCTTGAAAGCATAACCTTAAAAAACATATGACTATGTCCTTTAAAAAATTATCCATACTATTATTAGGCCTCCTGCCGCTATTCTTCTGCGGTTGCGATGACGACGACTCCGTCGGTACCGACAACGCGCCGAAGCCGGAGATGAGCCTTGCCGTATCCCCGCAAACCGGGCTCCACTACGGGGATAAAGTATCTATCACCGGTACGCTGACGGATGAAAAGAACCTCCAGATGTACACCATCCTCCTGAAAGATGCGAACGAGACGGAGCTTTATCGTAAAGAGCAAATGCTGTTGGGACAGAGCTTCCAGATGAGTGAGCAGTTCTCCATCCCCCCCCTGCCTAAGAATGCGACAGTGGGAAACTTCAAAGTCGAAGTGGTGCTGGAGAACAGCCGCAAGGGAGAAGCCATCGAGAGCTTTGACCTGACTTCCCTGCAAGTACCCACTTTCAACAAGCTGTACCTTTTGCTGGGCAACAAATCGGTAGTGGAACTATCTCCGAACGGAGACGTATTTGAGGCCGAAGAGACTTTCCCCGCCAATATAAAAGGTATCATTTCTCCCACTCCCACCAACACCGGGCTGTATTGGGGAACAAACAACGGCGAAATCCAGACGATGGCAAAAGATTCCATCTTAATCGGCAGCAATATCGAGGCCTCTTGCAAGGTCACGTTCAACCCCAAAACCTTTGAACTGACCTTTGGTGAAAGACATGGCTGGACCTCGCTTCCCGCATCGGACAGCTATTACATTCTCGGCACTATCTCCGGCCACTGGCAAGACGGGGAAATCAAGCAGGAGAAAAACAAAATGCGTATGCAGGGCTACGAAAGCGGTAATCTGCGCTACTACACCTGGCTTCCGCCGGAAGGTGAGGATGTGGAAACCGGTATGTGGGGCTCTATTGCCGCAGGAACTTTCCAACTGAAGAAAGCAGGCGAAGATGTATTTGTCCAGTGGAACGGAACAGAGTTCACAACTGGTTCTGCCTATGATGCAGGCAAGAGCTTCCCGGTGACGGCAGGAGGTGCTTTTGAAATCCGTGTTTATTTCGACGGAGACGAATGTATCAGAGTATCCGTCATGAGCAATGAACGTACACTTGAATTTACCGACGAGCAAGTAAAAGCCAATGGCGTAGTCATGGGCAATAGTATCGACTTTGCCGGAGCACAGTTGCAACTGAAGGGCGGAACAAACTATCTTTACGAAGGTGAAGTAGAGTTGACCCAGGGAGCATCCATCACTTCCAATACGATAGACTTGTCGCTTTGTACTCCAAATAAGGATCTGTTCACCGGCGGCGGCAATGCCAACTGGACGCTGGCAAGCTCTACCGGCAAATACTTCATCCAGCTAGATGCTTTCAGCGGCAGTTCCTATGCCCGTCCTGCCAGCGGTTATCCGGATGCCATCTATATGTACGGATGGAGTTGGGCACACTCCCAAAGCGGTATGGCCCAGAACTGGCAGGCAGACAGCGCCCTCCCGTTGGTACGTGTAGGAAACAGCTTCGTATATGAAGGCACTTGCTACGTATTTACCTGGGGCGGAGACATTGCATTCATCCTGACCGATCCGACTGCCGGCACAAGAATAGAACTGCCGAATGCAAACTTCGATGCAAACTCCAGTATCCTCAACGGTAATTCCACTCACTTCTCACTGCCGACCACCGAAGGATACTACAAGATAAGCGTCGATTTAAAAGACGGAGTGACTATTACAGAAGGCAATCCAAGTACGGTGACTCCTAATGGCAGCGCCAACTTTACGTTGAGATATACGCTTCAATAGGTATCTGAAATGATAAGCATGCTTTAAATAGCACTACAAGAAAGGTCTGCCATTCCGGGCAGACCTTTTTAATTTAATATATACACTCATTCTACACATTCAGCGCGTTTCCCCTACTCCTAAGGTATCAGAAACAATTAAGAATATATCCCTATGCTTTTTGCACCATTTTGTTCGAAGTTAAAATAGTAATGAATTTTTTGAATCTGACAAAAATGAATTATCTTTATCCAAAGAATTTATTCGAGAACTATATGTGCCATCAGGTAAAGGTATAAAAAAAGGTCCATCATCTAAATCCGAAAACTGTGTAAACTGAGGAATAAATCTCAGTTTAACCTCTCCTTCTGCACCATTACGATGTTTTGCTATTATAATTTCAGCAATACCACGTAAATCCCTTCCTTTATCATCAGTAAATATCTTATAATATTCTGGCCTATGAATAAAAATCACAATATCTGAATCATCACACAAAGTTCCACTATCACGCAAATCTATTAATTGGGGACGCTTTTCTTTAGAATCCACACGTAGTTCTGAGTTACGTTTCATTTGCGATAAAATAATTATAGGAATATTCAATTCCATTGCTAATGATTTCAATCTCCTTGTGAAATAGTTTATATCTGGATATCTACTATTATCGCCATAACGCACATGATTATTATAAAGCAATTGTATATAATCAACAACGATCAATTTTACCCCTTGCTCTTTTACCAGTTGATAAGATTTTTCACACAAATCATCTATTGTCATTATAGGAATATTACAAATATGAATAGGCACATCAATCAAATCCTTCATTTTAAAATCTAACTGTTCCCGCTCATAACTAGCTAACGAGCCATTTTTTAATTTCTCACTGGGAATTTCACTAACATTGGATATAAGGCGATTCATTATTTGAGCTTTCGGCATTTCAAGTGAAAATAATGCGACTGGAGTTTTATACTCAATAGCCATTTTTTAAGCATAGATACAATAAAAGCTGACTTTCCCATGGCAGGGCGTGAACCAATAGTTATTAAATCTCCATTTTGCCATCCATAGGTCAATTTATCCAAATCCTTAAATCCAGATTTTAGGCCATCAGATCCAACAGTAGCTGCTTTTTGAATTGCGCTATATGCTTCTGCTATTAAGGGATTTATTTGAGTGCAATTTTTTGTAGTAATAGGTTTAGCTATTTCTGTTAATTCATTCTTGATGCGAGAAATGTATTCCCCAATATTTATACCATCATTTACATCTGTTTGAATTTGGGACGCAAGAGCAATAAGTTTACGGCACTTGTATCTTTGTGAGATAATATCAGCATAGTGTTCAAGCTTAGATATTGCTACTGCTTTGGCAACTAGTTCCTTTATATACTTCTTTCCCCCTACTTTCTCCAGAGTATTATTTTTTTAGATAATCCAAAACGACTACAGCATCTATGTAGGAATTTATTTCACTCAATTGTTCTATTACCACATAAATTAACTGATGCTGTTCACTGTAAAACATCGTAGAATGAAGTAAATCATAAATTTGCCAATAAGCATGGCTTTCTACCATCAACGTACCTAATAAGGCCTTCTCCACATCAATCGCTTGTGGTAATTGGATTCCATCCCTACTAAAACTATCTTCCATTATTCTATTATCCATATTCCATTTTTAAATTTATAACAAAGGTAAGGAATATATTTAGTTAATAATCTATTATCGGAAAGTTAATTAGCTAATACAAAAAATCCCTTGAACTTGCATAAAAAGTTCAAGCCTCCCCTTTATTTTTCTAAGTCAATAAGCAATTACCGATTCCTTAGCTCTTACATATATCATCTTATACATTCAGCGCATTCCCCCCTAATGCACCTAAAGTTGCAGGAGCGATAGCAATGGTTACTTTGAGGATTTTTCAATCTATTTTTCTACTTCATAATAAATTTGCTTGTTACTGTAGTTGAGAGAGTTCTCCTCTTATTCTTCATCATTGCCGGGCTTGTTTTCACCGCTACCACTACTGTTCTCGTCATCGACAGCAGAAACGCTGTCTTTCGGGTGGTCGAGATCTTAAAAAAAGTCCGGCAGAACAGACGGTGTCGGTAGCATGAATACGTATGTTATTGTTTGCACGGAAGCAGATGCAAAGCCTTTTTAGCAAATTATTAAATGTATCAGCCCACGACTCTTGACGACAAGATAGATTTAATCCAAGCTATTGATATTGAAAAATGCTCGGTAAGAAGTGCCTTTTTCAGCGAGGAACAGAAGTCTTTAAGTACACCTATGCCAATCCTTTCCTTCACTAATACCAACCGCCCTATTAATTTCCTTTACAACCTCTTTCAAGGTAATAGGGTTAGCACACTTGACAACTATTTACGAAAGAGAAGTAGCTATAAGAGAATTGCAACAGCACTATCGCCGCATGATTTGCGGTGAATAATCGTCTATTCTCCGCAAAATCATTATAGAGTCAGTTCATAATTGGTACTTCTCCCGCCTTCATCTGTTTTGCACAATACACCTTTACTTATTAAATCCTGTATATCACGCAGAGCCGTATCGGCAGAACATTTGGTTATCTTACCCCATTTGGAAGAAGTCAATTTTCCATCAAAACCATCCCAAAGTAAATTAACCATTCTTATTTGCCGCCCGTTCATGGAAATAAAACGGTGCTTTTCCCAGAATGTAGCTTTTTGCAAAATACGACTGATGGAGTTCTCCGTATTCATCAATGCTGCTTCCAAACAATCAAGAAACCACTCAAGCCAATCAGTAATAGCCAAACCGCCCTTTTGGGTCTTTTCCAATATCTCATAATAGCCTTTACGTTGTTT
Source organism: Bacteroides sp. (assembly GCA_021203515.1). Classification (GTDB taxonomy): domain Bacteria; phylum Bacteroidota; class Bacteroidia; order Bacteroidales; family Bacteroidaceae; genus Bacteroides. The sequence goes on from JAJQAY010000005.1 coordinate 36,882, forward strand.
GCGTATCTCGGCAGACATACTATAAAAGCGGTGTGGCATTTCATCTGCACGGGCTAAAAACAAATCGGTTATGGTCCGGGAGATGCGTCCGTTTCCGTCATCGAACGGATGAATTGTGACAAACCATAAATGGGCAATAGCAGCTTTCAGAACCGGATCTATTTCCTGATTATCATTCGCCCAATCTAAAAATAAATTTACCTGATTAGGTACATCTGTCGCATCAGGCGCTTGATAATGTATTTTCTCTTTTTCCATTGGTCCTGATATAACCTGCATCGGCTCTGAGCCTTGCCGCCAATCAGCAACCGTTATCTTATGCGCACCACTTCTTCCTGTAGGGAATAAGGCAGCATGCCAATTAAAAAGCCGTTCATTCGTCAATGGCTGCATATAGTTTTGGGTAGCATCCATCATCACTTGCACCACTCCGTCCACACAGCGGTCCGCTTCCGGCAATCCCTCTATTTCCATCCCTAAATGACGAGCCACCGAAGAGCGCACCTGCTCTGCATTTAATATCTCACCCTCTATTTCAGATGATTTTGTAATATCGGCCGTAAGTGCATCAAGCATAGCGTTGTTTTTCAAATCAAAACCGAGTACACTCATTTTACCTACAAGTTTACCCTGCAGGCTTCGCACTCTGCCCAACTTATAGGATAACCTTGCATCGCCCCAAGTAAAGTTAGGCCAGTCTTTTTGTTGCCAAATGTAAATAGCATTCATATTCTCCGTATATTTTGCGGTAAATATAACAATTATAATGATGCAAGAAAATGTCCTATGCAAAGATTATGTAATAACACAAAAATATTTGCATAATAAATACACTTTCAATACATTTGCAAATAAGTTAACATCTTAAATCATAATATGCTAAGAAAAATAGGATTCTATTTTTTATCATTATGGCTACTATTCATTTTTGCAATAGTAATTACTATTAATATTCCAATTTGTCTTAATGAAAATTGGATATATATTGGAACGTGGAATCTTATATCACAAAACATTATTTCGATAATAAGTTACTTTCATTAGCTATTGGTATGCTTTCATACTATGATTTCAAATTTATTCTAAAAGGGACTCCTGAATTAGCTTTCACTATCACAGAGATTAAAGATATAAATTACGAACACTTAACATTTCTTACTACTTATATAATACCTTTGGTGTGCTTTGATTTTGAAAATATCAGGTATCAAATCGTATTATTTATTCTCTTAATCGTGACAGGCATCATATATGTAAAAACCAATTTATTTTATGCAAATCCAACTTTAGCGATACTAAAATTTAGAATATACAAAGTTTCTGGGGCATTTATTAATGGAGACACTCGCAAAAATATTATAATAATAATAAGAGAGAAAGTTGCAAAAGATGATCGAGTAAAATATATAATATTAGATAATCGCATTTACTATGCAAAAAAAAATCAACATATAAGTAAAGATGAATTAATTCAAAGTATCAATTTTCTTTTTCAAAATAACATTGAAAAACAAATCATTATCTATGCATTATTGGAGAACAACGCATATCCTCAAAAATTGGATATTAAAAATGAAAATTTACCAGAACTTATTCAGGTATTTTCAAATGGTATAAATAAGCGAATAGTTGAAAAAGAATATACTATTGTCTCTCTGTCAACAGCGGACGAAAGAGGGAATTGCTATTATGAGTATGATTTAGACGAATTACCTGCAGAAATAGAGTTCTTGAGTACAGTTGTAGGAAATGACAGTCTACAAGTTTTTGACTTTAGAACGAGTAAAATAAATCAAATAAAGTCTCTAATCATTGTTATCTCTTCAGGTGACAGCATCATAACTTTGTTCAAGAAGTTGACGCCTGTCGAAAAATAATAGGGCAAGGTAATTTCTTAATGTATAAATCAAATCACAGATTTGAAAAATTTGAAGATAATCTTTTAAGAATCAGCCCAAGTTTTCAGATAATAAGTATCAATGGAAAAACTATCATATTAGATTTAGATTTACTTGAAAAATTTTCGGTTTTGTAGATGTAATTAAGCGAGAAGCTACTCTAGGTGTAAATGCGATACAGAATATGAATATTATCAGTAACATTGAAATATTAACAGACTTAATCAATGATGTTAAGTTTGCAAGAAAATTAACAAAAATAGCAAGATACTCCCCTGTTATAACAAAAGCCATACCTAATGCAACAATTATAAACTTTACTCAAACACATCCTTCATTAAAAAACGGAATTGTCTGTTTTAATCTTGTGTGTACCGTAAAGACAATATTTGTC
>JAJQAY010000037.1 GCA_021203515.1 Bacteroides sp.
AAAGATACAACTTTTATTTGAATTATGCAAGATTAAAACAGGCAATTCCGATATATTTTAAAGCATCGTTCCCTAGTTCAGCCGGAGTAATCCGGAGATACTTGAAGATTTCTTTTACTCTTTTCCTTTTCTTATACAGAAAGCGGACACCTAAATTCTCGTATAGTTCCTCTTTTGTAAGGGTGAAAAGGCTTGGCAAAAACAAAGAATAACGGGGTACAAATAAATAGCGGCATTCTATGTTCGGGAAGCTAAAAGAAAATATTTTTGCTATCTGCTGCAATATATAGCCATCTCTTGAAAGAAATATAGTCGGTCTAAATGAAGTTTCGTTGATGTTTTTAATGCATACATCACGTATGGCACATATGCCGAAGCTACAAAATCTGCCGCATTGTCTATATTGGCACCGGAAGACCCGGAGGAGAAGCGGGCCGCCCGTTGAAATCCGGCTAATATGGACATCTCCATATTGGAGGGATAGTTCCGGGAGGACTCTATGAATAGTTGTTCGGCTGCTGTATATTGAGTATGTACCCAATAGGCTTTTATCCCTTTCCGGCAGCTCTGATATAATCGCTTTTTCTATTATCTCCATAATGTACCCAAGCTTTCACTCCTTCATATTGATTTCTTACGATGTCATACAGCTTTCCCTCATGTTTGGTTGCTTTTGCTTCGCAAGATACGAATACATGGTCATCTTCGTATGCGCAACCTTGTTCTATCAGCAGTTCTTTTAGATACCGGCTGTTGAGGTGCATATCTGATATAAAACATATAGTATAGCCTTCAGTTCTTCGTTTAAGAATTTCTTTTTGTATTTCAGCATTAGCAGTCAGGTTCTTCTTTTCCACTTCATACTCCAAAGCAATTGCGTATTCTTGCGGCACATCGGCCAAATCACTGTAGCCTCCAAAAGAATATATTTCTTCTAAAGGGAGGTGCTGGTTGTTCAGTTTTTCTATAGCCCCTCTCTCTGCCTTTTCCGCCATATAAAGAAAGCCTTTTGCAAGGCTTCGTCATTGGGATATAATGCCTTAGACAAGATATAGAAAATATTCTCAGGACTACCTGCTTTGCGTATTAATGTAGTATCGAATATATCAAAAGAGGCTAGCTTAATCTCTTCCATTTATTGCTTTCTTTGTTGGAGTTTGTTTTAATAATGCTAAGATAGCCGGTCTCGCTTGACGGTGAGTAATGTGGGATTTAATAACCTGAAATACTTATTATACCGCTGTACTTTGTATTCAACGAATCCAGCCTGCAGTGTATCGGACAGTGCACGATAAAGTCTGTTTTTTTGTTGTAATTCAATAGGCAAGCGTTTGATTTTCCGATATAACAGGCCGTGCCGTAACGCTTTTTTGTAAGTTTTTAGATTGGGCAATCTATCGTCCATGATGCGGACAATCTGGATATCCTCTAATACTCCTTCACCTTGTTTGCGGGAAATATTCGTGACTTTTGCAGTGTGTTGGCGGAAATAGTTCAGTTTCTTATAAACTTCTATCACCTTTCCCCTCATGGACATTTCAAACCAGAATAAATAGTCACCGCAATACCGCATATTCAGAAAAGCGGAATTTGCAAGCTCTATTGCATAGCGACGAGAGAAAAGGACACCGCTGGCATTGACGAGGTAATTCTTCCAATACAGATTGTGGGCTGCATACCGCACTCCGTCAAAACTTGCCGCTTCCTTCTTCTTGCGTCTTCCCCAATGGTTTATATCCCTTTTGGAAACATTTCCGTCCGCATCAATCAGCAGTGAGCCGGCAAAGCAGATGGATGTATCTTCATGCTCTTCGGCAAAGCGCACGCAAGTTTCCAAAAAGGTGGGTTCCGCCACGTCATCGGCTTCTGCTATCCACACATACTTGCCGCGAGTCAACATGATGCCCTTCATTCATTGCTGAAAAGGGATGCCCGTATTCTGCTCGTTGACTACGATATGGGAAACATGGCTGTTGTTCCGATATTCTTCTAATACGGAAACACTGTTATCTGTCGATGCATCATCGAGCAGAATTAGTTCAAAATCGCTATAGGTCTGGTTTAGGATGGATGCGATGCGTTCCGGTAAGTAACAGGCATAATTATAGTTAGGCACGATCACACTAACTGATATAGCCTCTTCAGTCTTGTAGTTCATGTGTTTTATAATAATCAGTTATTCTTTTTCCATAATTCCAATGCTGCCGCCACTGTGTCGTCCATGTCGGCATACGTATATTGCGCCAGTCTTCCGCCGAACAATACATTCTTCTGTTTCTGCGCCAGCTCCTGATATTCATTGAATATCTTCGTGTTGGCCTGGTCGTTTACCGGATAATACGGTTCCTTTCCCGGCTCGAAGTCGTCGGGATATTCATAGGTAACGATCGTGGAAGGCTGTTTGCCGAATTCAAAATGCTTATGTTCGATGACGCGGGTGTACGGGGTCTCCCGGTCGGTATAATTCACGACCGCATTTCCTTGAAAGTCCTCCACATCCGTCAGGTGTTTGTGCTCAAAGCGTAGGCTGCGATATTCCAGACGACCGCATGCGTAGTTGAAATACTCGTCGATGCAACCGGTGTAGAGCACCTTTTCGGCTAAAGCATCCAGTTCATCGCGGTGTTCCATATAGTCTACTCCCGTGCGAACTTCGATACCTTCCAGCAACGCATCAATCAAGCGGTTGTAGCCACCGATAGGAATACCCTGATAGGCATCGTTGAAGTAATTATTATCAAAAGTGAAACGGAAGGGAACACGCTTGATGATAAACGCCGGAAGCTCCGTTGCCGAACGCCCCCATTGCTTTTCCGTATATCCTTTAATCAGTTGCTGATAAATATCTTTTCCGCAAAGCTTTAGAGCCTGCTCTTCCAAATTTTGGGGAGTCGTGATATGGTCGTACTCCTTGCACTGCTCCTTTATCTTCGTTTTCGCTTCGGCAGGCGTGCGCACACCCCACAACTGATAGAACGTATTCATATTGAAAGGAAGATTATACAGCTTCCCGTTGTAGTTGGCGATGGGAGAATTGGTGTATCGGTTGAATTCAACCAGTCGGTTTACGTAGTTCCATACCTCCTTATTGTCCGTATGAAAGATATGGGCGCCATATTTGTGAACATTGATATTGTCTATATCTTCGCAGTAAATATTACCGCCGATGTGTGCACGTTTCTCTATTACAAGGCAACGTTTCCCGGCTTTATGAGCTTCGTGGGCAAACATAGACCCGAACAGGCCGCTGCCTACAATCAGATAATCATATCCCTTCATCTCTCTGTGAATTAGTTTAGTTACAGGGCGCAAAGTTACAATAAAAGATGGAAAGAAACCACATTTAAGGGCTTTTTCACTTTTTATCCCTATCTTTGCACCCAAAAGTAAAGGTAAATGATGCCTCGAAACGAAAATGAACTTGTTTATTTAACAGTTAACTGAATGAAAGAATTTTTCCAGCTTCTGCGGCGCTTCGTTCCGCCTTACAAGAAATACCTGATAGGGGCATTATTTCTGAACTTATTGTCAGCTATCCTGAATATATTCTCTTTCACGCTGATTATTCCCATTCTCCAGATACTTTTCAAGATGGACAACAAGACCTACGAGTTTATTCCGTGGGACACGGCGGGAGTAGGGATGAAGGACCTGGCAATCAATAACTTTTATTACTATATCTCCGATATGATTGCCTCGCAGGGAGGTTCTATGACGCTCTTGATATTAGGTGTTTTCCTGGTGGTGATGACGCTCTTCAAGACTTTTGCCTACTTTGCCTCTTCGGCCGTTATGATACCTCTTCGCACGGGAGTTGTACGCGACATCCGCGCACAAGTGTACGGCAAAGTGCTGCGTCTGCCGTTGAGCTTCTTTTCCGAAGAACGGAAAGGAGATATCATTGCCCGTATGAGCGGTGATGTCACCGAAGTAGAGACCTCCGTCACCAGTTCGCTGGACATGCTGATAAAGAACCCGATACTGATTGTTGCCTATTTTGCTACGCTGATAGCCGTCAGTTGGCAACTGACGCTGTTCACTATCCTCGTTCTGCCGGGTATGGGCTGGATAATGGGCACGGTGGGCAAGAAACTGAAACGTCAGTCGCTCGAAGCGCAGGCGAAGTGGAGCGATACTATGTCGCAACTGGAAGAGACACTGGGCGGATTGCGCATCATCAAAGCCTTTATTGCCGAAAACAAGATGATGGCGCGCTTCAACGGGTGCAGCAACGAATATCGTGATGCCATCAACCGGGTAGCCACCCGTCAGGTGTTGGCGCATCCGATGAGTGAGTTCCTGGGAACTTGTGTCATTGTCATTGTGCTGTGGTTTGGCGGCACGCTCATCCTCAGCAACAGTGCCACGATTGATGCTCCTTCGTTCATTTTCTATCTCGTGATACTCTATAGCGTAATCAATCCGTTGAAGGAGTTCTCCAAAGCCGGTTATAATACCCCGAAGGGCCTGGCGTCTATGGAACGCATCGATAAGATACTCCTTGCCGAAAACCCTATTAAAGAACCTGCACAGCCGAAACCGCTTGCCGGATTGAACGAGAAGATTGAGTTCCGCGACATCTCCTTCAGCTATGACGGCACGCGCGAAGTGTTGAAGCATATCAACCTGATTGTTCCGAAAGGCAAAACCATTGCATTGGTCGGCCAGTCCGGTTCGGGCAAATCGACCTTGGTCGACCTCTTGCCTCGCTATCACGATGTGCAGTCCGGTGAAATCCGGATAGACGGCGTGAATATTAAAGACGCCCGTATCTCCGATTTGCGCAGCCTGATAGGCAACGTAAATCAGGAAGCCATTCTTTTTAACGATACTTTCTTCAATAACATTGCTTTCGGAGTGGAGAACGCCACTTTGGATCAGGTTATCGAAGCTGCCAAGATAGCCAATGCCCACGATTTCATCATGGATACCGAGAAAGGGTATGATACCAATATCGGTGACCGGGGCGGCAAACTTTCCGGCGGTCAGCGCCAACGCATCAGCATCGCCCGTGCCATTCTGAAAAATCCTCCTATCCTGATACTCGATGAGGCTACTTCGGCTCTCGACACGGAGTCGGAACGCCTGGTTCAGGAAGCCTTGGAACGATTGATGAAGACCCGTACCACGATTGCCATCGCCCACCGCCTTTCCACTATCAGGAATGCAGACGAAATCTGTGTGCTCTACGAAGGCGAAATCGTGGAGCGCGGCAAGCACGAAGAGCTTCTTGCCAAGAATGGCTACTACAAGAAGCTGAATGATATGCAGTCATTGGGATAATCGGATCAGTCGCAAAACCTGGTGGATTTTAGCTGCTATTGGTTGATATTTAATTCGTATTCGTACGGTTTTGAGTTAAATGGGAATTTAGCAGTTCTATCTTAATTCCCCTCCTTCTGGAAGGAGGGGTGCCCGGAGGGCGGGGTGGTAGGTGAGAAAAGAAAATCCTTTTGTTAAAGGTGCGGCGTAGTTTTTTCTACCACCTCCCCCCTGCGGGTACTCCTCCTTCCAGAAGGAGGAGAATTGAGATACTTCGAGTTATTTCTATAATCGGTATGAATAAAAGTTTCATTTTGACATTTTGCATTTCTACTTGCGCCAGAATGCGCTATTTGCGTCCGACTATCCTTGTAGGCTTAAAAATGTGAACGGATTTTTGTAATCAACAGATTGTCAGTGAAATACTGAAATATGCCCGTTTCAAA
>JAJQAY010000133.1 GCA_021203515.1 Bacteroides sp.
TTTGATAATTGCCCGAAAATTAATTAGCAAAATGTTTGGGCAAGTCATAGAAAACCAGGATGAGCGTAAGACGAACGAATACCTCGACGAACTGGCATTCTTGGCTGAGACAGCCGGGGCGGAAGTAGTGAAAAGATTTACTCAGAAGTTGGATACAGCACACTCGGTGACCTATGTAGGCAAGGGTAAACTGGAAGAAATAAGGGAATATATCCGCAATGAAGAGGAAGCCGAACGCGAAATCGGTATGGTGATTTTCGACGACGAGCTTTCCGCCAAGCAGATACGCAATATCGAAGCAGAGCTGAAAATCAAGATACTCGACCGTACTTCGTTGATACTCGATATCTTTGCCATGCGCGCACAGACTGCCAATGCAAAGACCCAGGTGGAGTTGGTACAGTATAAGTATATGCTTCCCCGTTTGCAACGCTTGTGGACGCACTTGGAGCGTCAGGGCGGTGGCTCCGGTGCCGGTGGCGGAAAGGGTTCCGTAGGTTTGCGCGGTCCGGGTGAAACGCAGTTGGAAATGGACCGCCGTATCATTCTGAACCGTATGTCGTTGCTGAAAGAGCGTCTGGCGGAGATTGACAAGCAGAAGTCCACCCAGCGCAAGAACCGTGGGCGGATGATACGCGTGGCATTGGTGGGATATACCAACGTAGGCAAATCCACCTTGATGACGCCGCTCTCCAAGAGCGAAGTATTTGCCGAAAACAAACTGTTTGTCACGCTGGACGCTACGGTGCGCAAGGTCATCATCGACAATCCGCCGTTCTTGTTGTCCGATACGGTCGGCTTCATCCGCAAACTCCCGACGGACTTGGTAGACTCTTTCAAGTCTACGCTCGACGAAGTGCGCGAGGCAGACTTGTTGCTGCACATCGTAGACATTTCCCATCCTGATTTTGAAGAACAGATAGAAGTAGTAAACAAGACCTTGGCGGACATCGGCGCAGCCGGTAAGCCCATGATACTTGTATTCAATAAGATAGACGCTTACACCTACGTGGAGAAAGCGGAAGACGACCTTACCCCCCGAACCAAAGAAAACTTAACACTCGAAGAACTGATGAAGACGTGGATGGCAAAGATGGAGGATAACTGCCTCTTTATCTCCGCCCGCGAACGGATTAATCTGGAGGAACTGAAGAGTGTGGTTTATCAACGCGTAAAAGAGCTGCACGTGCAGAAGTACCCCTACAATGATTTCCTTTATCAGACTTACGAGGAAGAGTAATTTAGGTATTAGGTATTAAGTATTAGGTATTAGCTATGCAGATTATAGCGCAGCTTAATACCTAATACTTAATACCTGATACCTGCCTAAAATTTTAGTTGTTATGATTTACAGAAACCTGACCGAAGATGAAATACTTCGGTTAAAGAGCCAGTCGTGTCTGGCGGATGATTGGGGGAAAGTAACCGTTGCCGAAGAGTTCTCGACGGAGTTTGTGCACCACACTCGTTTCTCGGGTGAAGTGAAACTGGGGGTATTCCATTCGGAGTTTATGTTGCCCGGAGGGATGAAGAAACATGCCGGATTGCGCCATGTGACGCTCCATAACGTGACGGTGGGCGACAATTGCTGCATCGAAAATATCCAGAACTACATTGCTAATTATGAAATCGGGCACGACACGTTCATCGAGAATGTGGACATTATGCTCGTAGACGGATTGTCGAAGTTCGGCAATGGGGTAGAGGTGGCCGTTCTCAACGAGACGGGTGGGCGCGAAGTACTTATCAGTGACAAACTCTCTGCACACCAAGCCTATATCATGGCGCTCTATCGTCATCGTCCGGAACTGATAGCCCGGATGAAGGAAATCACCGACTTCTACTCCAATAAGCACGCATCTGCCGTCGGCACTATCGGCAGCCATGTGATGATACTCAACACCGGCTCCATCAAGAACGTGCGCATCGGTGATTATTGCCGCATCTGCGGCACGTGCCGGTTGTACAACGGAAGCATCAATAGCAACGAAGCGGCTCCGGTACATATCGGGCATGGTGTAATCTGCGACGACTTCATCATATCTTCCGGTTCTCACGTAGACGACGGGGCGATGCTATCCCGCTGCTTCATCGGTCAGGCGTGCAAGCTGGGGCACAACTATTCCGCTTCGGACTCCCTGTTCTTCAGCAATTGCCAGGGAGAGAACGGTGAGGCTTGCGCCATATTTGCCGGGCCCTTCACGGTGACGCATCACAAGTCCACTTTGCTCATTGCCGGTATGTTCTCCTTTATGAATGCCGGTTCGGGCTCCAACCAGAGCAACCACATGTATAAGCTCGGCCCCATCCATCAAGGCACATTGGAGCGCGGTGCCAAGACCGCTTCCGATTCTTATATCTTGTGGCCTGCCAAGGTCGGGGCATTCTCCCTGGTCATGGGGCGCCACGTCAATCATTCCGACACGTCCAACCTGCCATTCTCCTATCTGATAGAGCAGAACAACACCACCTACCTTGTGCCGGGTGTCAACCTGCACAGTGTAGGAACCATTCGCGACGCGCAGAAGTGGCCGAAGCGCGACCAACGCACCGATACCAACAAACTGGACTTCATCAACTACAACCTCCTGAGTCCCTACACCGTGCAGAAGATGTTCAAGGGAAGGGAGACTTTGAAGAACCTGCGCTATGCTTCGGGCGAACTGTCGGACATCTACTCCTTCCATAGCGCCAAGATTCGCAACTCCGCTCTGGTCAAGGGTATCCGTTTCTACGAGATTGCCATCCACAAGTTTCTTGGCAACTCCGTCATCAAGCGTCTGGAAGGCATTGATTTTAAGAATAACGAAGAGATACGCGTTCGTTTGAAGCCCGATACGTCCATCGGCAATGGTGAATGGGTGGATGTTTCCGGACTGATAGCCCCGAAGAGCGAGATAGATGCGCTGATAGACGGCATCGAGGCGGGCACTGTCAATCGCTTGAAGTATATCAATGCCGAGTTCGAGCGAACGCACCGGAATTACTATACCTACGAATGGACGTGGGCGTATGAAAAACTGGAAGAGTTCTACGGTGTCAATCCCGAAATGATGACGGCTGAAGATATTATCCACATCGTCGAGAAGTGGAAAGAAGCGGTAGTCGGGCTCGACCGCATGGTCTACGACGATGCCAAGAAGGAATTTTCCCTCGCCTCCATGACCGGCTTCGGTGCCGACGGCTCGCGCTTGGAGAAAGAACTTGACTTTGAGCAGGTGCGCGGTGACTTTGAAAGCAACCCGTTCGTCACGGCGGTGCTGAAGCATATCGAAGTAAAGACGGCGTTGGGCGATGAGCTTATCCGCCGGATGCAGAAAGTACAGTAAAAGCTTGAAAGGCTTTCATCTTATAGGAGGGTGTGTCGAAACTCTCTTATAAATTTCATTTAGGCGCGGATTACGCGGATTTCACGGAACTGGGTTATTTAAATCCGCGAAATCCGCGTAATCCGTGCCTAAATCTATAACATATAGTAAGCCATTATTCGTTTGGACACACCCTCTTATAATCTGCGAAAATCTGCGTTAATCTGCGTTTCAATAAATTCCCATTTATAAACATCTTAGCATTATTCATCCGTGATAGCTCGCGGAAGGGGATGTCCTTGTAAGTTTTCACCCTAATTAAAGAAACATTTCAATAATACTTCTTACCTTTGCTACTCGATAACTTTTAAACACTAAATGAATAAGTAATTATGGCAACAACACCTCCGTTCAAGTATCAACCCATGTTCGAGAAGGGGAAAGATACAACTGAGTATTATCTGCTTACAAAAGACTATGTATCCGTAAGCGAGTTTGAAGGAAAACCCATCCTGAAGATTGAAAAGGAAGGTCTGACCGCAATGGCCAATGCGGCTTTCCGTGACGTTTCGTTCATGTTGCGCCGTTCGCACAACGAACAAGTTGCTAAGATTTTGAGCGACCCTGAGGCAAGCGAAAACGACAAGTATGTAGCTCTGACTTTCCTCCGCAATGCCGAAGTGGCTTCCAAAGGAGTGCTTCCTTTCTGCCAGGACACGGGTACTGCCATCGTTCACGGTGAAAAAGGCCAGCAAGTATGGACCGGCTATTGCGATGAAGAAGCCTTCTCACTGGGTGTTTACAAGACATATACCGAAGAGAACCTGCGCTATTCGCAGAACGCTCCCCTCAATATGTACGATGAAGTTAACACGAAGTGCAACCTCCCCGCACAGATTGACATCGAAGCAACCGAAGGCATGGAGTATGAGTTCCTTTGCGTAACGAAAGGTGGCGGTTCCGCCAACAAGACCTATCTCTATCAGGAGACCAAAGCCATCCTGAACCCCGGCATGCTCGTTCCCTTCCTCGTAGAAAAGATGAAGACCCTGGGCACCGCCGCCTGTCCTCCTTATCACATCGCATTCGTCATCGGCGGTACTTCTGCCGAGAAGAATCTGCTGACCGTGAAGCTGGCTTCCACCCACTTCTACGACAACCTGCCCACTACGGGTAATGAGTTCGGCCGCGCCTTCCGCGATATCGAACTGGAGAAGGAAGTATTGGCCGAAGCCCACAAAATCGGCCTCGGTGCACAGTTCGGTGGTAAGTATCTGGCCCACGACATCCGCATCATCCGCTTGCCGCGTCACGGTGCATCCTGCCCCGTCGGTCTGGGTGTTTCCTGCTCTGCCGACCGTAACATCAAGTGTAAAATCAACAAAGAAGGTATCTGGATTGAGAAGCTCGACAGCAACCCGGGCGAACTTATCCCCGCCGAACTCCGTCAGGCAGGCGAAGGCAGCGTAGTGAAAATCGACCTGAACCAACCGATGCAGGACATCCTGAAAGAGCTGACCAAGTATCCGGTTTCCACCCGTCTGTCATTGAACGGTACGATTATTGTAGGCCGCGACATCGCCCACGCCAAGCTGAAAGAGCGTCTGGATCGTGGCGAAGACCTGCCCCAATATATCAAAGACCATCCTATCTACTACGCCGGCCCCGCCAAAACTCCGCAGGGTATGGCTTGCGGTTCTATGGGCCCGACTACTGCCGGACGTATGGACCCCTATGTAGACCTCTTCCAAAGCCACGGCGGCAGCATGATTATGCTTGCCAAAGGCAACCGCAGCCAGCAGGTGACGGACGCTTGCAAGAAGTACGGCGGTTTCTACCTCGGCTCTATCGGCGGTCCTGCTGCTATCCTTGCGCAGAACAACATCAAGAGCATCGAGTGTGTGGAATATCCCGAACTTGGCATGGAAGCTATCTGGAAGATTGAAGTGGAAGACTTCCCGGCCTTCATCCTTGTAGACGACAAGGGCAACGACTTCTTCAAGCAGCTGAAGCCGTGGAATTGCAGTAAGTAGAAAGACTACAGATTGTTTATAATGAGAAATCCGTTCCGGAGTATTCCGCGAACGGCTTTCTGCTTTCTACCTGCGAGGTGAACGTCTTTTCCCTCGTAGGTGAACGTCCTTTACCCCACAGGTGAACGTCCCTTACCTCAGGAGGGAACTCCGTTTCCCCCTCGTGGTAAATGCTTTTACACTACGAGGTAAAGGCCGTTACACTACGAGGTAAAAGGCGTTACACTACGAGGTAAATTCTTTTACATCCTGTTTTCTATGACTTGCCCAAACATTTTGCTAATTAATTTTCGGGCAATT
>JAJQAY010000129.1 GCA_021203515.1 Bacteroides sp.
CTACCACCCCGCCCTTTGGGCACCCCTCCTCCCAGGAGGAGGGGAATTAAGATAGAGTTTGCTAAATGATTACTTATTATTTTGTTCCTCAAAGTAAGCATCCAGTTGCTTGTGCATTTTCTTACGTTGGCGCTTGATGCCCGCACCACCGAAGATGCAGTACATCGTCGGAACGTAAATCAGCGTCAGGATGGCAGATACCGCCAAACCACCGATTACGGCAATCGCCATCGGGCTCCATATCTCGGCACCCTGACCGGTACCTATTGCCATCGGAATCATACCGAGAATGGTAGTCATCGTCGTCATCAATACCGGACGAAGACGGCTCTTACCTGCCGTGACAACGGCATTCAGCACCGACTGCCCGCGCTCCCTACAGAGGATGATATAGTCGATGAGCACGATACCGTTCTTCACCACGATACCAATCAACATGATACTACCCAACAAACTTATTACGCTCAACGTCGTATTGGTGATGAACAACGCCATCAACACACCACTCATGGCGAACGGCACGGAGAGGATAAGGATGAACGGATAGGTCAGTGACTCGAACTGTGCCGCCATTACGATGAACACAAGGATGATAATCAATATACCCAACGTTCCCAAGTCGCTGAAAGAGTCCTGCTGGTCTTCGAACGAACCGGCCACCTGGATGGTGATGTCGGACGGAATATCCATCTTGTCGATAGCAGCATTACCCGCAGCCACCACATTACCAAGCGGAGCACCGGAGATTACGGCAGATACCGTCACGATACGTTCGCGGTCTTTACGCTCGATGGTGGGCGGTGAAAACCGTTCGACCACCGTTCCGAGGTCTTTGATGCGGACACCTTCGCCCTTGGCGTTGTACACCAGTATATTCTCGATGCTTTCGATGCTGGTACGGTACTCGGGAGCATAACGCACCTTGATGTCGTACTCGTCACCGTCCTCACGATACTTGGAAGCCGTGGCGCCATTGATACGGTTTCGCAGATAAGTGGCGGCGGCAGACAGGTTCAGTCCGTGCAACGCCAGTTTCTCACGGTCGAAGTCGACCTGATATTCCGGCTGATAGTCACTACGGCTGATGTTGACTTCCGACACACCTTTTATATCGAGCAACATGCGCTTCAACTTAGCGGCAACGCTGTCCGTCTCTTCCATACTGTAACCATAGACCTCGAAGTCGGCAGTGGCCTGGGCGGACATACCGCCACTACTACCACCATAGATGACCTGCGCCTTGCTGAACTCGGGATAAGCCTTCAAGTCCTCACGCATCTCGTCGCAGACGGTCTCCAGCGTAACGTCACGGTCGCCCGGGTCCGCCAATCTGATGTTGAAGGAAATGATATGCGAACCGTTGTCCTGCATGGAAGCCCATGTATTGTCCGAGTCGGCCTGGCCTACGGTGTAGTTACAGACCTTCATGATGCCTTTATACTTCTCCAGCCATTGATTAGTCAGTTTCTCCGAAATCTCCTGCGCCACTTCCTTGCGGGTACCGATAGGCAGTTCCAGCTTCACGGCAATACGGGCATTATCCTGCGCCGGGAAGAACTCCGTACCGATGGCTTTGGCACAGAACAAACTTGCAATGAAGAACACCACACAACCGGCAAGCACCACGCCACGATGACGAACCGCCCAGTTCAGCATACGCGCATAAACATTGTCCAGTCCGTCCAAAGCACGCTCTATCGGCTTGAAGAAGATGGTAAATGCTTTCGACTGCTTCCTTTGCAGACGGAGCAACTGCGAACAGAGCATCGGTGTCAAGGACAAGGCGGATACCGTAGACACAAACATGATGGCACACATCATCCAACCCAACTGCTTGAACAGTACTCCGGACATACCGGTCACCATCGTCAACGGAAAGAACACGGCAATCATCGTCAGCGTAGAAGCAACTACGGAGATTGCCACCTCGTTCGTACCGTGAACGGCCGCCTGCTTGGGGTCGGAACCGCGCTCGATATGCGTCGTCACATTCTCCAATACTACGATGGCATCATCCACCACCATACCGATGGCGATAGAAAGCGAAGACAACGAAATGATATTAATCGTATTCCCCGAAATGGCGAGATAGATGAACGACGCAATCAAGGAAAGCGGAATGGTGATACAGATAATCAGCGTAGCACGCCAGCGTCCCAAGAACAGGAACACCACAATGACTACGAACAGCAACGCATACATCACCGTCTCCGTCAAACTGTCGATAGTGTTCAAGATATTATCGGAGGTATCGACAATGACGCCCAGTTTCACGTCACTCGGCAGGTTCTTCTGCAGACGGGGCAATGCTTGCTGCGCCTTCTTGGAAATCTCTACGGAGTTGGCGCCGGACTGTTTCTGAATAACAATCATGGCACCCTGCACACCGTTATTATAGGTTTCCTGCGCACGCTCTTCCACCGTATCTACAATTCTAGCCACATCGCGCAAGTAGACCGTAGCACCGTTGTAAGTATCTACAACTACATTCTCCAACTGGCGGGAGTCGTCGAACTCACCTTCCACACGCAATGAATAGGTTTCATTACCGATGTCGAAGTTACCGCCCGGGGTGTTCTTATTCTCCGCCTCGATGATGGAGCTGATGGTTTCGATACTCAGATTGTATGCTTCCAGTTTGTAGGGGTCGCAATACACCTGGATTTCACGCTGCGGCGCACCACTGATGGACACCGTACCCACACCGGGGATACGTGCCAAGGGGTTCACCACGCGGTCGTCCAATATCTTGTAGAGTGCCGACTGGCTTTCGTTGGCCTGTACGGACAACAGCACGATAGGAATCATATCCGTGCTGAACTTGAAGATGATGGGGGTCTCCACATCATCGGGAAGCTGAGAACTTACCATGTCCAGCTTGTCGCGCACGTCATTGGTCAGTACATCTATATCGTAACCATACTCAAACTCCAATGTAATCAAAGACGTATTCTCCGAAGAACGGGAAGTGATGTGCTTCAAATTGCTGACCGAGTTCAATACATTTTCCAACGGACGGGTCACGTTGTTCTCAATATCCGAAGCACTGGCTCCGGAATAGGTCGTCATCACCATAATCGTATTTGTATCGATGTCCGGATACAAGTCGATAGGCAGCCTGGACAAGGAGAACAACCCAAATATCACTACTGCCAGAAAGCAGAGTGAGGTCATAATCGGTTTCTTAACCGCACTTTCGTATAAACTCATGTTTTTAGTGTTTAGGGATTAGGGGTTAGTGATTAGTTCTCCACTTCTACTTCCATGCCGTTCACCAGCTTGGTTTGTCCGGCAATCACCACCTGGGAATTATCGGGCACACCGGAAATCAACTCATACTCCGTACCCATGCGGCGTCCCAACTGTACCTTATTATAAGAAACCTTTCCGTCCTTATACACATATACATAGCGGTCGCCGGAACCGGATTGCTTCACAATAGCCAAATCGGGCACAACCACGTTGTCTTTCGTACCGAAGTTGAGCGTGGCACGGGCAAACATTCCCGGACGTACGCGCTGGTCTTTGTTGGCAAGCTTGATTTCTACGGGGAAGGTACGACTGGTAGCATCTACGGTAGGATAAACCAGGCTGATATAGCCTTCGAACAGCTCGTCGCCATAGACATCCAGTTTCACTGATACGGGCTCACCCTTCTTTACTTGGGTAAAGTAAGTTTCGGAGACATTGATAAGCAGTTTCACCGGAGTGATTTGCTCTACCGTCAGCACCGGATTGCCACCGCTATACATATCGCCGTTATCATAATTGCGAGCAGTTACCACACCGTTGACAGGACTAAGCAAAGAGGTATTCTCCAATAAATTATTGTATGCCGTCTGCTTCACGTCCAAATCCATCTTGGCAGCATCCCATTCCGATTTGGAAGCACCGCCCACTTTGTATAGTTCGTCCATGCGGTTGAATTCAATCTGCTGATTGTCCAACTGGAACTTGGTCTGCTTCAGGTCGGCCTCATCCATGCTCACCAGTTTCTGTCCTTTGGATACACGGTCGCCCACTTCCACCAGGATTTTATCGATGCGCACCGGAGAGGAGGGAGCGATGTTATTCTTCACCTCTGCCTCTACGGTAGCTGTATATTCGTGAATTTGCTCTACCGGACGCGCCTTTACGTCTGCAAGTTTTACTCTTGGCATCTCGTCCACTTTCTCAACAGTAGCTTTGTCTTTTCCACCACTACAAGAGCTCAACAGCACAACAGCAAGCAGGGCAATCAATTGAAAACCTTTTTTCATATCGTTGTTCTTATTTTATTTCTATTTCTTAATTGTATAATCTCTTCCCAAAACCATGTCGAGGTCGGCCTTAGATACCAGATAGTCGTAGATGGACTGGTTGTAGGTCAGTTCGGCTTCGGTGAGCTGCACTTGCGAAGTGTTGAGTTCGAGCACCGTGCCCTTGCCTACTTCATAACGTTTCCCGGCAATCTGCACCGCCTTTTCGGCTTGCATCACGTTTTCACGGTTGCTGGATACTTGCTCGGAACTGGCTGCCATATTATCTTGATAGCTGGTTATCTGCATATTCAGTTTTCGCTCGGTATCGATGCGGTTCTGATCCAACTGGTGCATCTGGATGCGGTTGGATTTCAGTTTCGTAAAGTTACTCGCCTTGTACAAGGGAATGCTCAGGTTGAACACCAGTGAAGAACTGCTTCCGTAGTTGTAGTTGAAGACATTCCAGCTATCATTGTTCATTGACTGGTACTGATAAGAGTAGTCCAATCCCAACGTCGGCATGAAGTTGGTGCGCAATGACTTGATGTTCTGTTGAAGAGTCTTATAGCTCAAGTCCAACTGCTTCATGGTGGTGTTGTTCACCAAACCTTCGTTCACTTCATTATCCAACTGATTGGAATACACATCCGCTTCATAAGCTATCAGGCTGTCGTCAATCTTGATATCCACATCGGCGGTAATCCCCATCAACACTTTCAGTTGCAACTTGGACAGCGTCACGGCATTGCCGGCAGAAATCACACTCGGTTTCACGCTGCGCATTTGCACCTCGGCGCTGATTTTATCGAACTCGCTGACTGCGCCCTGCTGATACTTGGCATTGACAATATTATAATTGTCTTCCGCCAGTTTGTAGCTTTTTTGCAACACGTCGTAGGAGTCTTGTGCCAACATCAACTGATAGTAGGCTTTCGTCACCTGGTTCACCAAGTCTTGCTTGGAGGCGCGCGACTTCTCCACTGCCAGTTCAATATCCGTCTTCGTCATAGACATGGCCCGATACACGGACGGTGCAAACAGGGGCAAACTGATATTAAGCGCTCCGGTAGCCGTATTCGCTTTGTCTTTACCCATTTTCACGGTCTGGTCTCCGATGCTGAACTGCGAGGCGGTAATCGTATGGCTCAATGAGCCGGAGATACTCGCTTCCGGTAATAAATTCTGCCATGTTTCCTTGTAGTCCACCTTCTTCAGTGCAATCTCTTCCTCTGCCACTTTGATGGTAGGATTGTCGCTCAAGGCAATCTCCAAGGCTTTGTCAAGGCCTAAAGTCAAGGTTTCTTTTACTTCTTGTGCTTGTGTATAGCCGCCAACAAAGACGATGGCAGCGGTCAAGAGTAGTCTTTTACCCTTAAAAAATCTCTGCATTTCTATAAAGTAATTAATCGTTTTTATTATACCTATCTCTCTCTGAAACTCTGCTTACTTCTTCTTGCGATATTCCTGTATGAAGGATTCCAGTTCGTGTGCGCCACGATCTGTAGAAACACCCCGCAAAAAAAAGTAAACATAATGGATTCGTAAACTTCAAGAAAAGAATACTCTTTGCAAATATCCGTATTCATCAGCAAGTCAATTTGCTCTCTAACCAACAGATTGACAATGGCAAAGTTCACATCATCACGGAAGAGGCCCTGCTTCACTCCTTCTTTAAAGAAGTTCACCACTTCTTCCGAGTCGTGGTCGTGGCGCTGTCTCAAAAGTTTATATACCTTGGGATACTTCTTGATGTCCTCAAAGAAACTTTTGTTGGTGGTGTGAAATGTCTCGATGCTAAGTTGGTAGCATTTCAGCAAAACTTCCAGCACATTCTCGGATTTCAGCCGCACCTCTTTCACAAACTCGTCCGCTTTCCTCTGTCTTTTCAAGATACATTCTTCCAGCAGCGTCTCCTTATCCGGAAAGACTTCATAAAGAGTGCGTTTAGAAATTCCCAATGAAGCAGCTATGTCGTCCATTGTGATACTTTTAATTCCATTCTTCGTGAATACTTCTACGGCTGTCTCAATAATCCGTTCCTTCAGTTCCGGACGGGGGGGGTGCAAGATGCTTAACATATTCACTTATTTATCCTCCTTTCTTAAAATTCAGAATTCCTTTTTCTATTCATTTTCGGAATAAAACGCAGCAAAGATAGAAAGAAAACTCAATCTAGCGATTAAGTTTCTTTCTTTTGTTAAACAATTAATAAATATTAGGTTTCTAATAGATTTATTGGCAAGAATATTAGTAATCGAACTGGGTGCGGTTCAGGAAAGTGACGGTTTTATGGATTTTTTGTACATCACAACGTCGTCTTGCACAAAGGGGACTTCTTTGCGATATTCGTGCAGGAAGCGTTCCAATATCGGCGAAGTTTTCTGCGGACGGCGGAAGTCGATGCCTTGTGCGGCGTTCATCAGCTCGATGGAGAGGATATGCTCCAGGTTGTCCATGATGCGGTAGAGTTTTGTGGCGGCATTGGCGCCCATGCTGACGTGGTCTTCCTGCCCGTTGCTGGAGACGATGGAGTCGCTGCTGGCAGCATAGCAATACATCTTGTTCTGGCTCACCATGGAGGCTGCAGCGTATTTGTGTATCATGAAACCGGAGTTCAAACCGGGGTTGGCTACCAAGAATTCGGGCAGTCCGCGCAGGCCCATAATGAGTTGGGCGATGCGGCGCTCGGAGATATTGCCCAGTTCGGCAAGTGCAATGCCCAAAAAATCATACGAAATTGCCAACGGCTGACCGTGAAAGTTTCCACCGGAGATGATGCGGTCTTCATCGGGAAAGATGGTGGGGTTGTCTGTTACGGAGTTAATCTCTGTTAACAAGACGGAGGATACATAGCGGATGGCATCTTTGGTGGCTCCATGCACCTGGGGGATGCAACGGAAGGAATACTGGTCTTGCACATGTTTGCCGGGGGCGGGCGATGAGTTCGCTGCCTGCAAGGAGTTTGCGGAAATTATCGCCTGTTTCGATTTGTCCCCGGTGGGGCGTATCTGCTGGATGCAGTCCATGAAGGGGTCTATGCGACCATCGAAGGCTTCGAGGGAAAGGGCGGCAATCAGGTCGGCTTTCTTGGAGAGGCGGCAGGCTTTGAGGATGGCAAAGACACCGTTGGCACTCATGAACTGGGTGCCGTTCAGCAGTGCCAAGCCTTCTTTGCTCATCAGCTTTACGGGCTCCCAGCCAAATTCGTCGAGAACGCTGATGGCTTCGCGTTTCTTGCCTTTGTAGTAGACGTCGCCCACACCGATAAGGGGCAGGAAGAGATTGGCAAGCGGGGCGAGGTCGCCCGAAGCGCCCAGCGAGCCGCGGTCGTAGACGATGGGCATCACGTCGTTATTGAAGAAATCGAGGATGCGCTGCACGGTGATGACCTGCACACCGCTGTGCCCCAGTGAGAGTGCGTGCGCTTTGAGCAGCATCATCAGTTTGATGATGACGGGACGGATTTCTTCGCCCACGCTGCAGGCGTGGCTTTTGATAAGGTTCTCCTGCAAAGTGCCCAGTTCGTCGGGCGATATGCTCTTGCTGCACAAAGAGCCGAAGCCGGTGGTTATGCCGTACAAGGGTTCTTCGGACTCGGCAATCTTCTTATCCAGATAGTCGCGACACCGCTGTATCCGTTGTTTGGCTTCGGGAGCCAGTTCCAGCTTCAGGTTCTCGTTGATGATACGCTCGATGAGGTCGAAAGTCAGTTCGCCCGAGCCGACATAGTAGACGTTCTTCATAATTTCAGTTCCTCATTGATTTCGTCCAACAATTCTTTTTCCTTGGCGCAGGCCAGGCGTTCCAGTTCGTCGGCTTCGGCTTGCAGCTTGGCTACGAACTCTTTGTCTTTGAACGAGCCGAGGTTGATGCGCACATTCATCAGCGCACCGAGCACGGCAGAACGGGCGGACATCATGGCTACGCAGGCATCGGTCACAGCATTGCGATTGCCCAGGCGGGCAACGCCCATGATGATGCTCATCAGTTCGTAGGCATTGCGCGCCACCTGCATGGACACGAGGGCGGCAAACTTGGTGGCTTCCTGAATGGCAGCGCTGCGGGCGGCTTTCTCTTCATCGGTGGCCTTGGGCATCTTGAAGCAGGCAAACACGCTGTCGTAGGCTTCGGAGTCGCGGTCGATGTCTTCTACGAAGTTATTTTTCTCCCGTAAAGCTATTCCGGAGATGTACTGCATCAACTCTTCGTGATTTTCATAACCTTTCTTTCCGATGGTGAGGTTGGCTACCATAGTTGCCAAGGCTGAAGCGATGGCGCCATTGAGGGCGGCAATGCTTCCACCGCCGGGGACGGGGTCACTGCCCGCCACTTTATCCAAAAATTCTTTTAGGGTTAAATCGACTAACATATGTTTCAGGTATTAAGTATTAAGAGCTAAGCATCAATTCAGTCTATCTGTCATTCAGAGCGAAGCGAAGAATCTACTCTCCCTTTATACGTAACTGCATCCGAGAGAGTAGATTCTTCGCTTCGCTCTGAATGACAGATAGACCGCAATATTTTTTAGCTCAATTACTCATTATTATATTGTATAAATCACTCCTTCCTTAATCGTGGCATTCACACAATTCGTCCCCACATAGTAAGGCAGAAAATAATAATTATCCGTATTCAGCACTGCAAAATCACCCTTCTTCCCCACTTCGATGCTGCCGATGCTGTCGGCACGGTTCAGCGCGGCAGCACCGTTCAGGGTGAGGGCAGTAATGGCTTCCTCAATGCTCATATTCATATAGATACATGCCAACGCAAAAGTCAGCGGGATGGAGCCGGAGAAGCAACTGCCGGGATTGAGGTCGGTGGCAAGGGCCACCGCACAGCCGGCGTCAATCATTTCGCGACCGCGGGCATAGGGCTCTTTCAGGGCAAAGGCAGTAAGCGGAAGCAGTGTTGCCACGACTCCTTTCTCCGCCATGGCGCGGATGTCCGCATCGGATGCGTGGAGCAGATGGTCGGCAGAAACGGCAGAGAGTTCGGCAGCCAGTCCGGCACCGCCCAGAGGGACGATTTCGTCGGCATGGAGTTTCAGGGCCAAGCCCTGGCTGCGGGCGGCGAGGAGCAAGCGGCGCGACTGCTCGATGGAGAAGACGCCTTGCTCGCAGAAGACATCGCAAAATTCTGCCAACTCATTTTGAGTAACACTCGGCAGCACCTCGCGAATAATAAAATCGACATATTCATCCGTTCGTCCGGCATACTCCTGCGGCACAGCGTGCGCACCGAGGAAGGTGGAAACGACATCCACCCGCTTATGTTCGTCATTGTTCAGGCTATGCATCACGCGAAGTTGCAGCAGCTCGGTTTCGCGGTCGAGCCCGTAGCCGCTTTTGCCCTCTACGGTGGTGATGCCCTGGGCGCTCATCTGCTTGAGGAAGTCTTCGGCTTTGGCGCGCAGGCGGATGAAGTTGCATGCACGGGTGGCTTTCACCGTGCTGGCAATGCCGCCACCGCGCTCCATGATGGACATGTAACTTTCTCCCTTCAGCCGCCAGGAGAACTCTTCGGCACGTTCGCCTGCAAAGACGAAGTGGGTGTGGGAGTCGACAAAACCGGGCAGCAGACACTTGCCGCGGGCGTTGTAGTGCCAGTAGCGCTGGTAGTAGCCGTCGCGCTGTTCGCCCCGATTGGGGCCGACATAGGTTATGAGGCCGCGGGTCACCTCCACCGTGGCCTCGTCCAGGATGTACAGTTCTCCCATCTCCCTGCCGCGACGGGCGGAGAAACCGAGGGGCGTGACGACGCGGACGTTGAATATTATCAGGTTCTCAGTCATATTCGTTTATTCCATTATTCTTGCTTCCAACACTTGCTGCATCGAAAAGTTTTCCAGTCCGAGATGGTAAGCGGCCGTATCAATCAGCGCTTCCATCGGAACAAGGCCGATAATTTCGCTACCCACGATGCTAACACCGTAGCGGCGAGCTTCGATGCGTACCAGTTCGAAGGCACGATAGAGGGCGGTGCGGGTATAGTCGGTCATGTTGATGGACACTTGCGTGAGGCTGCGGTCTTTGAGTTCCACGCCCATGGCCTTACAATAGCGCAGGCCGCCGCCGATGAAGCGTATCTTCTTGGCGATGTCGTGCGCAATGTCCAGGCTCGGGGTGTTGAGGTTGATATTGTAGGCCACCAGCGGCATACGTGTCCCGATGGCTACTGTTCCTGCGGTGGGATGGCGTTCGGCCGGGCCGAAGTCGGGCTGCCATTCGGGTTGCTTTATCTTCTCCGCCATACCTTCAAACTCGCCTTTGCGGATGGTGGCAAGGTTCTCGCGATGGGGGGGGCGGAGGCGGACTTCTCGTAGAGGAAGACCGGGAGATTATAGCGCTTTGCCGTCTCCTCGCCCACCGTGCGCGAGAGCGCAATGGCTTCTTCCATCGTCGTATTCCGGATGGGGATGAAAGGCACTACATCTACTGCTCCCATGCGGGGGTGTTGTCCTTGATGTTTGTTCAGGTCGATGAGGTGCACTGCTACTCCGATGGCTTCGAGCACTGCATCGCGCAGCGGTTCGGGCTCGCCCACCACGGTGACAACAAGGCGGTTATGATCTTCGTCGTTGCTATAGTCCAGCAACTTTACACCCGGCTTGCCCCTGAAAGGGGCTACTATCTGGTCTATCTTCTGCAAGTCACGTCCCTCGCTGAAGTTGGGGATACATTCCACGATTTTGTTCATATAGTTATTCTTTATAGAGTTTAAAACCTGCCCCTTGCGGAGGAACAAGAGGTTTCTTCCTTATCTTAGTTGTCTACCTCGCCTACCTTCCATGCACAAGATGGCATCTTGTGTTGTCCAAGATGGCATCTTATGCTGCTCAAGATGGCATCTTATGCAACGAAGATAAGGGAGTTTCATTTCAAAGGATTATAAGCTACGGATGAAAGAGTCCGGTTAATCAACTCATCATCCGCTACGTACGGCATTGTGATGTGATACCCTTCGGAATGCGTCCGGTTGAACTCCTCGCTCGTCTCCATAGCATGAGGATTGCGTGCCCACGAACGCCGTGCCACACCACCCATCACGTCCCACAGCATGGCCGAACGGAATATCTCGTCTACGCGCTCCGAACCGTCGCACACCATGCCGAAACCGCCATTGATAACTTTTCCGATGCCGACGCCACCGCCATTGTGCAACGCCACCAGGCTCATGCCCCGTGCACAATTCCCGGCAAAGCACTGCACGGCCATATCTGCCATCACATTGCTGCCGTCCTTGATGTTGGCCGTCTCCCGGAACGGGGAGTCGGTGCCGCTGACGTCGTGATGGTCGTGTCCCAGCATTATCGGGCCTACCTCACCACGGCGCACCATTTCGTTGAAACGAAGCGCAATCTTCATGCGCCCCGTGGTGTCTTGATAGAGGATGCGCGCCTGCGTGCCGACTACCAGATTATTCTTCTCCGCATCGCGTATCCAGTTGTAATTGTCCAGGTCTTGCCCGCGACGGGTCGGGTCGATGCACTCCATTGCGGCCCGGTCGGTCTTCACCAGGTCTTCGTGCTTGCCGCTGAGGCAAACCCAACGGAAAGGCCCGTATCCGTAGTCGAAAAGTTCCGGCCCCATGATGTCTTCCACATAGCTGGGGAAGATGAAGCCGTTTTTGTCGCTGCCGTTGCGCGCAATCTCGGGAACACCGGCATCGTAGACCGCTTTCATAAAGGAGTTGCCGTAATCGAAGAAGTACGTGCCGCGGTCGGCCAACTCCTTAATGGCAAGGAAGTGGCGCTTCAACGTAGCGTCTACCCTGCGTCGAAATTCTTCCGGAGCTTCGTGCAGCATCCGGGTACGCTCCTCGAAAGTGAGCCCCACCGGACAATAACCACCCTCGTAGGCAGCATGGCAATAGGTTTGGTCGGAAAGCAAATCAATCGGGATCGTATTGTGGACGGCAAATTCCAATAAATCCACCACATTGCCGTGATAGGCGACGGAGACGGGCGTGCGGTTATTCATCGCTTCGCATGTCAGCGCGAAGACTTCGGGAAGCGAGTCCGTCACATGTCCCACCCACCCTTGACGGTGGCGGGTTTCGATGCGCGACAAGTCGACTTCGGCAATGATGGCAGCGGCTCCCGCCATCTCGGCAGCTTTGGGTTGAGCGCCACTCATACCGCCCAGGCCGGAGGATACGAAAAGACGTCCGCGCAGGTCGCCGTATTGCGGAATGCCGAGTTTCAGTCGCCCGGCATTCAGGAGGGTGTTGAAGGTGCCGTGCACGATGCCTTGCGGGCCGATGTACATCCATCCGCCGGCGGTCATCTGCCCGTAATTGGCCACACCCATCTGCATGGCGGTGTGCCAGTCCTCCTGGTTGTCGTAGAGGCCGACCATCAGCGCGTTCGTAATGATGACGCACGGTGCTTCGGGCTTCGACTTGAACAGTCCCAGCGGATGTCCGCTTCTACGACGAGGGTCTGCTCGCGCGTCAGCACTTCGAGGTATTGCTTGATAAGGCGGTATTGCATCCAGTTCTGGCAGACTTGGCCCGTTTCGCCATAGGTGACGAGCTCGTAGGGATAGAGGGCGATGTCGAAGCACAGATTGTTGTCAATCATCACCTGGAAGGCTTTGCCTTCGATGCAATCTCCTTTGTATTCGTCGATGGGCTTCGCTTTGAGGTCGCCTTGAGGACGGTAGCGATAGCCGTAGATACGCCCGCGCGTGCGGAGTTCTTCCAGAAATTCGGGGGCAAGTGTCTCGTGCAATTCTTTGGAACATAGCGCAGTGCATTCTTCAGCGCTGTGGCCGTCTGAGCAGGAGTGAGGGTGAAGCCACGGTCGGGTGCCCGCCGGATGCCTTCTACGAAGGCAGGATAAGGGGCAATGTTTTGTTTAATGTAATCTCCATAGCGCATCAAGGTAAAAGGGTTACAAATTGTCAGCAGATACGGGTTTATATCTGTCGCAATATAAAAATAAATCCCGATATTCGCAATAGAACACCGGGATTATTTATCATTTAGTCACTTTAGCTGCTTCAGGTATTTAAGAATGACTTCGGCCGACTCGCTCGTCTCTTTGTCCAAAGCCTCTTGCAATTGTGGGGAACCTTCCAGGAGTTCCTTCATCTTGTCCTTGCCCACAAACTCCGATCGGCCTGTTTCGGGATTTAATTCATAATAGACTCGCGCCAGGGCCAGTCCGGATGCAGCAATGGCGTCTCCCACTTCGCCCCCCAACTTGGTGGCATCGGCAGGCGTCGCGGTGCTGGTTGCCGCCTGTCCCACGGGTTGTGCACAATAATATATCTTCTCCTTTATCCACATGGCGGGCGCATACCATTGTCCGAAACGATAGCGTTTGTAGCGCATCTTCCGGCAGTTGACATATAATGCCGTGTCTATCCGCACTGCATAGCAACGGGATTTCAGGTATCGGCAAAGCCCGGGATTATCGCCCGCCGTGATGCGGTAGTCCGCACCGCCCATTAGGTAAATCCGATTTCGGGCACGCTTCTCTATTTTCAAGATAGTAACCGTGTCGCCACGCTCTTCCACCAACTCTTTCAGATTGGCATACATTATCTGCTGCGCCGCACACGGGAAAGCCAATAGCGCCAACATTCCTAACAACCAATACCTTTTCATATAGCCATCCTTTCTTTTTGAAACTTTGTTTTCTCAAGCGAAAGTTACATTTTTTATCGCTATTCAGCAAATATAGAAGGAGAAAAATATCATTGCAACAGAGGAGAATTGCTTCAAAGTTCAGGATTTTTATCAAGCACTTCCGCTACCTTTTCGGCTATCCGATAACCGCGAAGTTCATTGTCGATAATCGTCCCGTCGGGAGCAAAAAGCATAATCCGGAGGATGTCATCGAAACCGTATTGTTTCATCGGATTAATGCCGGCATTAATCATCCCAATCCAGTTTATCTCATGGTCTTTGAACATTTTCAGCGAGTTTGCCGGTTTGTCCCATACGGCAACCGTTATCATATCAAACTTATCGCCTCTGAACTTTTCATAAACATTCTTCAGATTAGGAAGTTCCGCCAGACAGGGACCACACCAACTTGCGCTGAAATCAACTATCACATATTTACCCTTTCCCACATAATCGGACAAATGCACTTTGTTTCCGTCCAAATCTTCTGCTTCGAAATCTATAAAATGATTGCCTGGTGCCATCTTGCGGGCCGTATTAATGTTGGCTATCTGCTGCTTTATCTGCTGTCGCGAAAGTATCCATTCGCCCAGATAGGGGCATATGTCATCCAGGTTTTCGGGAGAAGCGATACAAAAGTAGGCTTGGCGCATGGCAACTCCCAATTCATTATTACTGTTTTGAAGGATGAGGGGTTTCAAAGTCTGGCATTCCCACTGCCTGAACGTCTTGATGTCATCCAACTCGTTCTGCCGTTTGATGCGTTCCTCCCGAGTGATGGTAGTATCATGAATGATGCTTTGGCGTATGGAATCCAACTTGGCAATTCTTTGCTCTTCCGCCTTGATCATTTGGGCATACCCCTCGTTCAGCGGAGTGCCCGAGGGGTAACCATGAGTAAGCATGTCGACCTGAATTTCTCCTTTTTTCTATAATGAAATTGGCATAGGTACCGACTCCGTCAATACGGGCATACATGGCACTGTCGGCAACACCGATGTATTCGAAGACATCACCTATAATCTTTATTGTATCTATAAGCATTCCATTGTCGTAGCGTTGCAGCCTGATAGTGGTGCCATCAAAAGAAGTTGAGGATAGTTTTCCTTTCAATACATATGAAAAGGAGGTTTGCGCATAACTCTGCACGGAAAACAAGATAGCTATCAATAGGAAATACAAGCCTTTCATAAATGAGATTATTTGTGTTCAACAAAAAAATATTTATTGGGTAGAAAGGTATGCTTTTTTTCGGAGAAGGCAAAATATTTATCCGAAAGAGAGTGTTTTGCATGATTTCATAAATCATATCGGCTTTTGTTTTATCTTTGCTATCACATCAGAACAAAGAAGTAAATGAAAAGTATTGAAGAAATAAGCGCTGCTTACCGCAGCATTGCAGAGCAAGCAAAGCTAGAATTAAACAAAGTACAGCAACAGATTTACCGCATCGGCACACTGCGACTGCTGCTCTTCGTGACCGGAGTGGCGGGAATTATTTATTTCTGGTCGGAAAACTGGGCCGTGATAGGTAGCATCGCGTTCGTTACATTTGTGCCGTTTGTACTCCTGATTAAATTTCACAACCGTCTGTTTCATCGAAAAGATTATCTGGAAAAGAAGATAGAAGTCAACGAGCAGGAGCTTGCAGCGCTGAATTATGACACTTCAGCCTTCGATGACGGCGAAGAGTTTATCGACCCCGCACATTTGTACACCTATGATTTGGACGTGTTCGGACCGCACTCCTTGTTTCAATATATCAACCGGACATGTACCCAATTGGGAAAAGGCAGATTGGCCGCCTGGCTGAACAAGCATCTGGAAGCGAAAGCGGAAATACAAAAGCGTCAGGAAGCCGTGCAGAAGCTTGCACCAGAACTGAAATTCCGGCAACGCTTCCGCATCTTGGGCTTGCTGCACAAAGGAAAAACGGCCGATGAAGCGGAACTGAATGCCTGGGTCAAAAGTCCGAGTGTCTTCCGGACCAAGAAACTGCTCCGCGCCTTGCCGCCCCTGGTAGTGGCAACAAATGTTATCTGTATCGGCCTTGTCATTGCCGGCCTCCTAGCTGCAAAGACTTATGGCATTATCTGGGTATGTCTATTCATCGCCAGTTCCAGCTTCACCGGACGGATAACCAAAAATACAAGCCATCTATGGAAAGAAACTGCAAATACTTTCCACCTATGCCGGTCTGCTTCGCCTCATGGACGAACAGCCGATGCAATCGGACTTGCTCAAAGAGATAAAGGAAAAAATCGGCGGAGAAAAGCGGAAAGCCTCGCACTCCATCCTGCAACTAAGTAAGCTGATGAACGAACTGGATCAACGCAACAATGCTTTCATGTACACTGTCCTGAACGGCTTCTTTTTCTGGGAGTTACGCCAAATCATGCGTATCGAAGCCTGGAAAGAGCAATACGCTGCCGAACTGCCTCACTGGCTGACTGCCATCGGGCTGATTGATGCGCTCAACTCTCTCGCCACATTTGCCTACAACCATCCGGACTACGCCTTCCCTATCCTGCTCAACAAAGCGACCTCGCCCTCTTTCCGCCTCCGCGCCGAGGCGCTAGGCCATCCGCTGATGCATCGTGACCGTTGCGTACGCAACGACATCAACATGGAGAAACGGCCTTTCTTCATCATCATCACCGGGCAAACATGGCAGGAAAGAGTACTTACCTACGCACCATCGGCATCAATTATCTGCTCGCCTGCATCGGCACGCCCGTTTGTGCCCGCCAAATGGAGCTATATCCCGCCCGACTCATCACCAGCCTGCGCACCACCGACTCTCTTACTGACAACGAATCTTATTTCTTCGCCGAACTGAAACGTCTGAAACTCATTATCGACAAACTGCAAGCGGGTGAAGAACTGTTCATCATCCTCGACGAAATCCTGAAAGGGACTAATTCGATGGACAAGCAGAAAGGGTCTTTCGCGCTTATCAAGCAATTCATGGCGCTACAGGCAAACGGCATCATCGCCACCCACGACCTACTACTGGGCTCACTAATCGACCTATTCCCCGAGAATATCAGCAATTATCGTTTTGAAGCCGACATCACCGATAATGAATTGACCTTCTCCTATCGCCTACGCCCCGGCATAGCGCAGAATATGAATGCTTGTTTCCTGATGAAAAAAAAATGGGGATTGCCGTCACCGACTAATCCCCATCTCCTAAAAGTTTCACTCCGTTCTTATGCCGTCTTGCATTTTGACAGGAAGGAAGATACCGCCACCGCATCACCACCGGTGAAATAACGTGCAGAGGTTATCGGAGTATAGGTGTAGGGTACGAATTGGAACAGTTGCACAGCCGCAAACTTTTTATCTTGGGAAATCATTACATCCAGACGTACATTACCGCTACCTTCACTCTTTACTCCCGCCTCATTATCCATCTGACCGCTTTCAAGCATTTCCTTCAATTTGCCCACATACTTCAAATCAAAAAAAAGACTACGCTCCTTTGCCACACTGCCTGTAGGCAAATAAACCAGTTCTTTTGATTTCCAAAACAGACGGAATACGCCTAACAGAAACAATGCAGTGCCAAGCACCATCAGTC
The DNA here is from genome assembly GCA_021203515.1 of Bacteroides sp. Classification (GTDB taxonomy): domain Bacteria; phylum Bacteroidota; class Bacteroidia; order Bacteroidales; family Bacteroidaceae; genus Bacteroides. The sequence goes on from JAJQAY010000129.1 coordinate 17,461, forward strand.
CCATACTCACGGTAGAGGATTTATCATTTACCCCGAAAATGGAGGCAAATATAAAAATACCAATCAGCAGCATTGCCACAGAGAAAATAAGTCCGGAAACACTTGTACGCTTTGCAATATCAGGGCGTGAAGATACAAAAAGGGTTGTATCAATAGTTTAAGTTGCCATAATATTATTTGTTTTATTGAATGATTGAAATAGAAATAATACAATCTCTCCTCTGCAACAGCCATTCTTTGGCTTTGCACATGAGGAAAAGTCTGACTTCAATAAAACACTAAATCAAGATATGCCTTAGCGTGAAAATATAATACTCACACACAGGCTGGCAACGACGGTAGGCAGTTGCATCATGCAGTTTCTTCCGGTGCAAGGAAAGCACCGCTTCATACTGGGCAATCTTATCAACCCACTCTCTGATTGAGAATAGATATTCAGTCGTATAAACACGCTGAATACGGGAAAAGGTAAGCGATTGCATAATCCCATTAGTACCCGCCAACTCCGCATCCGGCAGAAGCGGCAATTGAGGACTCGTAAAACAAGTATTATCTTGAGTATGATGCAACGCAATATCCTAAGTATCCGCAAATTCCTTCACGCCATCCACCGAAGCATTTCCGATGAAAGCATTACTTGCTGTTTGCCAGAATGCCAAAGCAAGAATAAGAAATCCTATGTATCTCAGATATTTTACCATAAGTACTGCAAATATAACAGTTTACCTTATATATTTGTTTGATACATACATCTTTTAATGTTTGTTCGAAAATATACTGTAATCATTTGCTTTTTCACATAAGATTTATGGAGAAGGACAAATAAAAAAAGCCGCCCCAATCACTGGGACGGCTCCTATATATAAAAAGAATAGTTGAATTATTCTGCTTTCGGTTCTTCTGCCTTAGCTTCTTCAGCAACCGGAGCTTCAACAACCGGTGCAGCAGCTTCTGCAACAGGTGCAGTTTCAGCAGCAGGAGCAGCTTCTGTAGCCTTCTTTGAACGACGGGTACGGGTAGCTTTCTTAGTAACCTTTTCCTTAGCCATGTTTTCGTTGTAGTCAACGAGTTCAATGAAGCACATTTCTGCGTTGTCACCCAAACGGTTACCAACCTTGATAATACGAGTGTAACCACCCGGACGGTCAGCAATCTTCACAGAGATTTCTTTGAACAACTCAGTAACAGCATACTTGTCTTGCAAATTGCTAAATACAACACGACGAGAATTAGTCGTATCATCTTTAGCTCTTGTAATCAAAGGCTCAACAAACCTCTTCAAAGCTTTAGCCTTTGCAACGGTCGTAGCGATTCTTTTGTGCTTAATCAAAGAACACGCCATATTAGCCAACATAGCGCTTCTATGAGAGGCAGTACGACCTAAATGATTGAATTTCTTATTATGTTTCATTTTTTATTCTTTATCTAATTTATATTTAGAAATATCAGTTCCAAACGACAGATTCAGACTTTCCAGCAAATCATCAAGCTCGGTAAGCGATTTCTTTCCGAAGTTTCTGAATTTCAGCAAATCCGTCTTGTTGAACTGTACCAAGTCGCCCAAAGTCTCTACATCGGCAGCCTTCAAACAGTTGAGGGCACGAACCGAGAGATCCACATCAACGAGCTTAGTTTTCAACAATTGACGCATGTGCAATACTTCTTCATCGAACTCTTCATTGCCGTCAACATCATTGCTTTCGAGCGTAATCTTCTCGTCAGAGAAGAGCATGAAGTGATAAATCAGAATTTTTGCAGCTTCTTTCAGCGCTTCTTTCGGGTGAATGGAACCATCCGTAGTAATCTCAAGTATCAGTTTCTCGTAGTCAGTCTTCTGCTCTACGCGGAAGTTTTCTACCAGATACTTCACATTACGTATCGGAGTATAAATAGAATCGATAGGAATTACGTTCACGTCGGTGCAATATTCGCGATTTTCGTCAGCAGGAACATAGCCACGACCTTTGTTGATCGTAATATCTATCTGCATAGTTGCTTTTGAATCTAAATGACAAATAACTAACTCAGGATTTAACACTTCAAATCCAGTCAAATACTTACCTATGTCACCTGCTTTAAATTCACTTGAATTCTCGATTGTAATACTTACCTTTTCGCTCTCGAATTCTTCAACTACTTGCTTGAATCTCACTTGTTTCAGATTCAAGATAATGTTAGTAACATCCTCTTTAACTCCCGGAACACTGGAAAATTCATGCTCAACACCATCTATTTTGATAGTAGTGATGGCAAAACCTTCCAATGAAGAAAGCAGGATGCGGCGCAGTGCATTACCTACGGTAATACCGAAACCGGGCTCCAACGGACGAAATTCGAACTTTCCGAATCTAGAGTCCGCTTCCAACATTAATACTTTATCAGGTTTTTGAAATGCTAATATCGCCATGAAATTAATTATTATTTAGAATACAATTCTACAATCAAATGCTCTTTAATGTTTTCAGGAATGTCTGCTCTTTCAGGTATGTACAACAACTTACCTACTTTAGCGTTGTCATCCCATTCCAACCAAGGATACTTGCTGTGGTTAAATCCAGCCAGTGAATTAGCAATTACCTCCAAAGATTTAGATCTTTCGCAAACACCAATTACCTGACCCGGTTTTACTGCGTATGAAGGTACATTTACTACCTCACCGTCCACAGTAATATGCTTGTGACTTACCAACTGACGAGCAGCGGCACGAGTCGGAGCAATACCCAAACGGAATACTACATTGTCAAGACGACCTTCCAACAATTGAAGGAGGATTTCACCGGTAATACCTTTAGCGGTTTCTGCCTTCTCAAACAAGTTGCGGAATTGTTTTTCCAAAACTCCATAGGTGTATTTGGCTTTCTGTTTCTCACGAAGTTGAACACCATATTCAGAAGTTTTTCTCTTTCTAGAATTACCATGCTGTCCGGGAGGATAGTTCTTCTTTGACAATACTTTGTCTGCTCCAAAGATTCCTTCGCCGAACTTACGGGCTATTCTTGATTTTGGTCCAGTATATCTAGCCATTTCTTTTTAAATATTTAATTGTTTTATTCATGAACTCAATTTGTTGCAGCCGCGATTGCAGAGAAGAAATTACAATCCAATAACAAAATCAAGTGTCACTTTTATTAAAGGTAAATCTTAAACTCTACGTCTTTTCGGAGGACGACAACCATTATGCGGAAGCGGAGTTACGTCAATAATTTCAGTAACTTCAATACCAGCACCGTGGATAGTTCTGATAGCAGACTCACGTCCGTTACCCGGACCCTTCACATAGGCTTTTACCTTTCTTAGGCCAAGATCAAATGCTACTTTAGCACAATCTTGGGCAGCCATTTGTGCTGCGTAAGGAGTATTCTTCTTAGAACCTCTAAATCTCATTTTACCGGCAGATGACCAAGAGATAATCTGTCCTTCACTATTTGCAAGAGAAACAATAATATTGTTGAAAGATGAATGAACATGCAACTGTCCATTAGCATCTACCTTCACATTTCTCTTCTTTGTTGCAACTGTTTTCTTTGCCATATCAACAATTATTATTTAGTAGCTTTTTTCTTATTAGCAACGGTTTTCTTTCTACCCTTACGAGTACGAGCATTATTCTTTGTGCTCTGACCTCTTACAGGAAGACCGATACGGTGACGTACACCACGGTAGCAACCGATATCCATTAAACGCTTGATGTTCAATTGAGCTTCAGAGCGAAGATCACCTTCCACTTTATACTCTGCACCAATGATCTCACGAATCTTGGCAGCCTGATCATCCGTCCAGTCTTTTACTTTCAGGTCTTTGTCAACACCTGCTTTATCCAAAATCTTTGCTGAACTACTACGACCTATTCCATATACGTAGGTCAACGCAACTTCACCTCTTTTGTTCTGAGGCAAATCGACACCAACTATTCTTATAGCCATATACTAAATTATTTTTTTTGCAAAAATAATAATATTATCCTTGACGTTGTTTATACTTAGGATTTTTCTTGTTAATAACATGCAAACGGCCATTACGTCTAACGATTTTACATTCTGGCGTACGTTTCTTTAAGGATGCTCTTACTTTCATATCTTAATTTATTTATATCTAAATACAATTCTTCCTTTCGATAAATCGTAAGGAGACATTTCGACTCTTACCTTATCACCCGGCAGGATTTTGATGTAATGCATCCGCATCTTACCGGAAATATGTGCAGTAATCTCATGTCCGTTTTCTAATTCAACACGAAACATTGCATTAGACAATGCTTCAACTATAACTCCATCTTGTTCTATTGCAGATTGCTTTGCCATATTAATTACTTAAATTGCTTTATCTCCTAATACTTCTTCAATGAATTTGAATGATGACAATATATCAGCTTCACCAATTCCAACCGCTATCGTATGCTCAAAATGAGCTGCATATTTCCGATCAGAGGTCCTTACTGTCCAGCCATCACGCTCCATTACTATTTGACGGCTTCCTAATGTAATCATTGGCTCGATAGCTATGCAAAGACCTTTTTTCAACATCGTTCCGTAACCACGTTTTCCATAATTAGAAACTTGGAGGTCTTCATGCATTTCTTTTCCAATGCCATGACCGACAAACTCGCGCACTACACCATAAGAATTAGACTCGCAATGTTGTTGTATCGCATAACCGATATCCCCCAACCGCTTGCCTTGAACGGCATTCTGTATTCCTATATATAATGCTTCTTTAGTAACTTTCAATAATTTGCGAACTTCTTCGTCAACTTCACCCACACAAAACGTATATGCAGAATCACCACAAAAGCCGTTCATGTAAGTACCACAATCAACAGACACAATGTCACCCTCTTTCAGTACCACATCATCACTCGGAATACCATGCACCACCTGTTCATTCACAGAAGTACAAATTGAAGCTGGAAACGGATCGCCATATTGATTCGGAAAACCTTTGAAAGTGGGAACAGCACCATTATCTCTAATGAACTCTTCCGCTACTTTACCCAACTCTTTTGTAGTAACTCCGGGCTTTACAACCTTAGCTATCTCAGCCAACGTTTGTCCAACAAGCAAATTACTCTTGCGGAGCAGCTCTATTTCATCTTCTGTTTTAAGAAATATCATTCTTCAAAAAAGATTAATATGCAGCTACATTGCCACTACGTCCTTTAATGCGTCCCGATTTCAGCAAACCGTCATAGTGTCTCATCAACAAATGACTTTCAATCTGCTGGAGAGTATCAAGAACCACACCTACAAGAATTAACAAAGATGTACCACCGAAGAATTGAGCAAATTCAGCTTTCACACCAAATATACCGGCAAATGCAGGCATAATAGCAACCAAAGCCAAGAAGAAAGAACCAGGCAAAGTAATACGAGACATAATCTCATCAATATACTCAGCTGTTTTCTTTCCCGGCTTGATACCCGGTATGAAACCATTATTTCTCTTCATATCTTCAGCCATCTGAGTCGGGTTTATCGTAATTGCAGTATAGAAATACGTAAAGAGTATGATCATCACTGCAAAAACAAAATTATACCAGAAGCTTGTATGATCAGTAAATGCTTGTACGAAACCACTCACATTATTCGCATTTGAAAATCCGATAAAAGTGATAGGAATGAACATGATTGCCTGAGCAAAGATGATAGGCATTACACCGGCAGCATTCACCTTCAACGGGATATACTGTCTTGCACCGCCATATTGTTTGTTTCCAACAATCTTCTTTGCATATTGTACAGGTATCTTCCTGGTTCCCTGAACCAAAAGGATAGCCGCAGCAATAACAACCAGCAAAATTACGATTTCAATCAGGAACATAACCAAACCACCAGCCTTATCTGACATACGGGAAATCAATTCCTGAAACAGAGACTGAGGAAGACGGGCAATAATACCAATCAAAATGATAAACGAAATACCGTTACCGATACCTTTATCCGTAATTCTCTCACCAAGCCACAAAATAAACATACTTCCCGCCGCCAAAATAATGGTAGAAGTAAACATAAACAGAGTCCAATCCAATGAAGCATTTAAGGAAGGACCAGCCTGCATTTTAAGATTGAGCAAATATGAAGGAGCCTGAACCAACAAAATCAAAATCGTTAAATAACGAGTATATTGATTCATCTTTCTTCTACCACTCTCACCTTCACGTTGCAATTTCTGGAAATAAGGTACCGCAATACCCAATAACTGGATTACAATGGAAGCGGAGATATATGGCATAATACCCAATGCAAAAATAGATGCATTGGAGAATGCTCCTCCAGAAAACATGTTTAACAAGGCTAATAGACCCTCGCTTGTTTGTTGATGCAATTGTGTCAACATAGCCGGATTAATACCCGGCAGGACAACATACGAACCAAAACGGTAAATTGCCACAAACAATATGGTAATGAGAATCCGTTGTCTCAGATCCTCAATTTTCCATATATTCTTTAATGTTTCAATAGCTTTTCTCATCGAATTAGAGTTTTACTACTTGTCCACCAGCAGCTTCGATGGCAGCAACAGCAGTTTTAGAAAATGCATGCGCTTGTACATCCAACTTAGCAGTCAAAGTTCCGTTACCTAATACTTTTACCAACTGGCTTGAAGAAATGAAGCCTGCAGCTATAAAATCATTGATACCTACAGTCTGCAAATTCTTAGCTTCAGCCAATTTCTGAATTGTATCCAAGTTGATAGCTTTATATTCTACACGGTTAATGTTCTTAAAGCCAAACTTGGGAACACGACGTTGAAGAGGCATCTGACCACCTTCAAAACCGATTTTCTTAGAGTATCCAGATCTTGATTTAGCTCCTTTATGACCTCTGGTAGAAGTACCTCCCAAGCCAGAACCCGGACCACGTCCAATTCTTTTTCTTGTTTTAGTAGACCCCTCTACAGGTTTTAAATTACTTAAGTTCATATTGTAATTCGTTTTATATTCAACAAATAATTACTTAACAATGGTAACCAAGTGTTTAACCTTATCCACCATTCCAAGAATCGAAGGAGTACATTCGTGTTCAACCACACGATTCAACTTATGAAGTCCCAGTGCATCGAGAGTTCTCTTCTGATCAGCAGGAGCACCAATTCTACTTTTAACTTGTTTAATCTTTATAGTCGACATATTCTTCCTCCTTATCCTCTAAATACTTTTTCCATACTAACACCTCTATTCTGAGCAATCATACGTGCATCACGCATTTCGCTTAATGCCAGAATAGTAGCCTTTACCAAGTTGTGCGGGTTGGAAGAACCTTTTGACTTAGCCAAAACGTCCGTAATACCTACACTTTCGAGTACTGCACGCATTGCACCACCAGCCACAACACCAGTACCGTGAGAAGCCGGTTTGATGAATACCTCAGCACCACCAAACTTAGCAACCTGTTCGTGAGGAACCGTACCTTTCAATACAGGCACCTTCGTCAGGTTCTTCTTTGCAGATTCAACACCTTTAGCAATAGCGGCAGTTACTTCGCCTGCTTTACCAAGGCCCCAACCGATGATACCTTCCTCGTTACCTACTACCACAATAGCAGAGAAACTAAAAGTTCTACCACCTTTGGTTACTTTAGTCACACGATTAATAGCAACCAATCTGTCTTTCAGCTCTATATCGTTTGAAATCTTAACTCTATTATTAAGTCCTGCCATAATGATTAAAATTTAAGTCCACCGTTACGGGCAGCATCAGCTACCTCTTTTACTCTCCCATGATACAAGTAACCATTACGGTCGAAAACAACAGTAGTAATACCTGCTTCCTGAGCTTTCTTTGCAATCAGTTCACCTACCTTGGCAGCTTGTTCTTTCTTAGGCATACTTTCAGTCATACCCAAAGAAGAGGCGGCAGCCAAAGTCTTACCAGACAAGTCGTCGATAATCTGAACATAGATTTGCTTATTGCTTCTAAACACACTCATACGCGGGCATCCAGTAGTACCTAAGATTTTATTGCGTACTCTATATTTGATCTTAATTCGTCTTTCTATTTTTGTTGTCATAATAATTATCTATTTAAATGATTATTTAGCACCGGCTGATTTACCAGACTTTCTACGAATTTCTTCGCCAACAAACTTAATACCCTTACCCTTATACGGTTCAGGCTTACGGAAAGAACGTATTTTAGAACAAACTTGACCAAGCAATTGTTTGTCACAAGATTCCAAAATAATAAGAGGGTTCTTATTTCTTTCAGACTTAGTCTCTACTTTAACTTCAGGAGGCAACTGTATGAAGATATTATGAGTATAACCTAAAGCCAACTCTATAATATTACCTTGGTTAGAAGCACGGTAACCTACACCGACAAGTTCCAACTCTTTCTTATAGCCTTCAGATGCACCAACAACCATGTTATGAACCAACGAACGGTACAAACCGTGGAATGCATGTTTCTGCTTGGGGTTATCCAGCATTGTATTTTCATTCTCTGTCAGAACAACATGACCATCTTCGATGGTAACATTGATAGCAGGATTTACGTATTGGCTCATTTCGCCTTTGGGTCCCTTTACGGTAACCACGTCATCTTTCAGAGTAATTGTTACTCCAGCGGGAATACTAATGGGTAATTTTCCTATTCTTGACATTGCTAATTCCTCCTATTAATATACATAACACAAAACTTCACCACCGATTTTGAGTTCAGCGGCTTCTTTGTTGGTCATTACACCCTTGGAAGTAGATATTATAGCAATACCCAAACCATTAATAACACGCGGCATATCCTTGTAACCGGTATACTGACGCAAACCCGGAGAAGAAATTCTCTCCAGCTTCTTGATAGCATTAACCTTGTTAACCGGATCATACTTCAAGGCAACCTTGATTGTACCTTGGGGACCATCTTCTACAAACTTATAATTAAGAATGTAGCCTTTCTCAAAAAGAATCTTAGTGATTTCTTTTTTCAAATTTGAAGCCGGAACTTCCACAACTCTGTGCTTTGCTTGAATAGCGTTCCGTAACCTCGTCAAATAATCTGCTATTGGATCAGTCATATAAAAATAAATTAAATTAATCAGGCCTACCCTGACAATATTTAAAAAACAAAAATTACCAGCTTGCTTTCTTTACACCGGGGATAAGACCGTTGGAAGCCATCTCACGGAATTGAATTCTGGAGACACCGAATTGACGGATATATCCTTTCGGACGACCAGTCAACTTACAACGGTTGTGCAAGCGAATCGGGTTAGAATTCTTAGGTAATTCCTGCAATTTCTGTGCAGCTTCAAAAGCTTCAGCAGCATCACCTGTTCTAACGATTTGCTTCAATGCAGCTCTTTTCTCGGCATATTTGGCTACTAATTTAGCACGTCTTACTTCACGTGCTTTCATTGATTCCTTTGCCATATTATCAATCTTTTTTAGCGTTTTTAAACGGTAAACCGAATTCTTTCAACAAGGCATACCCTTCTTCATCTGTTTGCGCAGAGGTTACAAAGGTAATATTCATTCCGAGAATTCTAGTAATACTATCGATATTAATTTCAGGGAAAATGATTTGTTCCTGAATACCAAGAGTATAGTTACCCTTGCCATCGAACTTACTTTCAATACCTTTGAAGTCACGGATACGAGGCAGAGCAACACGAACCAACTTTTCAAGGAATTCGTACATTCTCTCACGACGCAAAGTTACCATAACACCAATTGGCATTTTCTTACGCAACTTAAAGTTCGCAATATCCTTACGAGAAATGGTTGCTACGGCTTTTTGACCGGTAATAGCACTCATTTCATTAATTACCACTTCAATAATCTTCTTATCGGCAACAGCCATACCTAAACCCTGATTGATAACAATCTTCTTAAGTACGGGTACCTGCATTGAAGAAGAATATTGGAACTGTGATTTCAATGCAGGCGCAATACGCTCTGCATATTCTTTCTTAAGGCTTGCGGTATTACTCATTACTTAATCTCCTCTTCTGATTTTTTTAGAATAACGCACTAAAGTACCATCGGCACTTTCTTTTCTACCAACACGCGTTGCTTTACCAGTCTTTGGATCAACCGGATTCAAGTTTGACAAATGGATCGAAGCTTCCTGCTTCACGATTCCACCTTGCGGGTTCTTTGCACTCGGTTTTGTGCTCTTGGATACCATATTGATACCTTCGACGATTGCACGTCCTTCTTTCACAAGAACCTTCAATACACGACCAGTCTTACCCTTGTCTTCACCAGCATTTACGTAAACTGTATCGCCTTTTTTAATATGTAATTTACTCATTACTTAAATCTTTTACAAAATTAAAGTACTTCAGGAGCGAGTGACACGACCTTCATGTTCGTAGCACGAAGTTCACGAGCTACAGGACCGAAAATACGACTACCTCTAATTTCACCAGCGTTGTTCAATAACACGCAAGCATTATCATCAAAACGTATATAAGAACCATCGGGACGACGGATTTCTTTCTTAGTACGTACGATCAAAGCCTTAGACACTGCACCTTTTTTAATATCACTTGAAGGGATGACGCTCTTTACAGAAACTACAATCACGTCCCCTACAGAAGCATAGCGACGACCTGTACCGCCCAAAACGCGGATACACAGGGCCTCTTTAGCTCCACTGTTGTCACATACTGTAAGTCTGGATTCTGCTTGTATCATAATTACTTAGCTCTTTCAATTATTTCTACTAATCTCCATCTCTTAGTCTTGCTCAAAGGACGAGTTTCCATAATGCGTACAGTATCACCGATAGTGCACTCATTTTTTTCATCATGAGCATGGTATTTCTTCGTCTTACTAACGAACTTACCATATATGGGGTGTTTTTCCTTAAACTTAGCTGCTACTGTAATGGTCTTATCCATTTTATTGCTCAGCACAACCCCTGTTCTTTCTTTTCTTAAATTTCTTGCTTCCATCGAGCTCATCGTTTATTGTTAAGTTCTCTTTGGCGTAATTCAGTTCTCATACGCGCAATAGTCCTGCGTAATTGTTTGATCTGAGCAGGATTATCCAAAGGAGAAATAGAATGATTTAAAACCATTTGGTTGTAAGTAGCTACTTCTGCTTCTACTCTTTCTACCAAGTCATTGGTAGTCACCTCTTTAATTTCTGCTATTTTCATACTTCTTACGCATTTTGATTTTGAATATCATAATCATGTCTAACCACAAACTTCGTTGTGATAGGAAGCTTCTGTGCTGCTAGGCGCAAAGCTTCTTTTGCGATTTCATAAGATACTCCTTCAGCTTCGATAATAATTCTACCGGGTGTAACAGGAGCTACGAATCCTTCCGGAGCACCTTTACCCTTACCCATACGTACATCAGCAGGCTTTCTGGTAATAGGCTTATCCGGGAAAATACGAATCCAAATCTGTCCTTGACGTTGCATATATCTCGTCACTGCAATACGCGCAGCTTCAATCTGACGGCCTGTAATCCATTTCGTCTCCAGAGCCTTAATGCCAAAAGAACCGAAAGCCAATTGGTTTCCTCTTTGGGCATTACCTTTTTGACGGCCTTTTTGTTGTCTTCTGAATTTTGTCTTTTTCGGTTGTAACATAATTCCTAAAAATCAAATTCGTTAGCGATTATTTTTCTTTCTTTTGAAGTTCTTTCCGCCATTGCTTCCGCTATTGCTTCCACGACCACCTTCTTTGCTTTGTGTAAAGCTCGGAGCCAACTCCTTCTTACCATAAACTTCACCTCTGCAAATCCAAACTTTAATACCGAGAAGACCAACCTTCGTCAATGCTTCTGCATGACAATAGTCGATATCTGCTCTGAAAGTGTGCAACGGAGTTCTTCCTTCCTTATACATTTCAGAACGAGCCATTTCTGCACCATTCAAACGTCCTGAAATCTGAATTTTGATACCTTCCGCACCCATACGCATTGTATTGGCAATAGCCATCTTGATGGCACGACGGTAGGCAATTTTACCTTCTACCTGGCGAGCGATGTTGTTAGCCACGATAACAGCGTCCAACTCAGGTCTTTTTACTTCGAAGATATTAATCTGAATATCCTTATCAGTGACCTTCTTCAGCTCTTCTTTCAACTTATCAACTTCTTGGCCACCTTTACCGATAATGATACCCGGACGTGTTGTACAAACGGTAATAGTCACGAGTTTCAGTGTACGTTCGATTACAATTCTTGATACACTTGCCTTTGCCAGACGAGCATTCAAATATTTACGAATCTTGCTGTCTTCCAGCAGAGAGTCGCCGTAATTCTTTCCACCATACCAATTGGAATCCCATCCTCTGATAATTCCTAAACGGTTGCTTATTGGATTAACTTTTTGTCCCATTTACCTTAATTTTCTTCGTTATTACTTTTAGAACCAACGAACAACGTTACGTGGTTTGAACGTTTACGAATTCTGTAACCTCTACCCTGCGGAGCCGGTCTCATTCTTTTGAGTGTAGCACCACCATCAACAAAAATCTTGGTTACGAACAATTCGCCGCTTTCAGCTTTACGTTCGTTTTTCTGCTCCCAGTTAGCAATTGCAGAGCGCAGCAACTTCTCCACTCTAGCCGCAGCCTCTTTTGAAGAGAACATCAAAACGCCGAGTGCTCTGTTCACCTCCATCCCACGAATCATGTCAGCCACGAGACGCATTTTACGGGGGGAAGTAGGAACATTTTGCAATTTCGCAAAATACATGGTTTTAAGGGCTTCTTTTCTTTTATCAGCCGATATTTTTTTTCTTGCTCCCATTATATTATTACTTTATTATTTCAGATAAATCCTGTTTTATTTTTTCTTGTTACCAGCGTGTCCTCTGAATGTACGAGTTGGAGCGAATTCGCCCAACTTGTGTCCTATCATATTCTCGGTAATATAAACAGGAATAAATTTATTTCCGTTGTGAACTGCAACAGTATGGCCTACAAAATCAGGCGAAATCATTGAAGCTCTGGCCCAAGTCTTAACAACCACTTTCTTGCCCGCTTCATTCATCGCAAGCACTCTTTTCTCAAGCTTAACGTTAATATACGGACCTTTTTTTAATGAACGACTCATAATTTACTCAATTAATCAGATTACTTCTTTCTTCTCACAATAATATACTTAGACGACTGTTTCTTCGGAGCTCTTGTCTTAAGACCCTTAGCATACAATCCCTTACGAGATCTCGGGTGTCCTCCTGAAGCACGTCCTTCACCACCACCCATCGGGTGATCAACCGGGTTCATAACAACACCACGGTTACGCGGACGACGTCCCAACCAACGAGAACGTCCAGCTTTACCTGAACTTTCCAATCCATGATCTGAGTTACCAACGCTACCGATAGTAGCCTTACAAGTACTAAGGATCTGGCGAACCTCACCTGAAGGCAACTTGATAACGCAGTATTTACCTTCTCTTGAGGTCAACTGAGCGAAATTACCAGCCGAGCGAACCAAAGCAGCGCCTTGACCCGGACGTAATTCAATGTTGTGAATTACGGTACCAACCGGGATGTTTTGAAGCGGAAGTGCATTACCGATTTCCGGAGCCGCATTTTCACCTGACATCAAAGTCGCACCAACTTGCAATCCATTGGGAGCAATAATATATCTCTTTTCTCCATCTGCATAAAACAACAAAGCGATACGAGCCGAACGGTTCGGATCATATTCAATCGTTTTGACTACTGCAGGCATACCGTCTTTATTTCTCTTGAAATCTACGATACGAACAATCTTCTTACTACCGCCACCAATGTAGCGCATGGTCATTTTGCCTTCGCTATTGCGACCACCTGAAGATTTCTTACCATATACAAGAGACTTTTCTGGTACCCGTGCAGTAATTTCCTCGAAAGTACCAATAATTTTATGTCTTTGCCCCGGTGTTGTGGGCTTAAATTTACGTACTGCCATTTCTTTTAAATATTGCTATAAAAATCAATAGTATCTCCTTCTTTCAACGTAACGACTGCTTTCTTATAAGCACTCGTACGTCCGTTGATGACGCCTGCTCTCGTATAGCGGCTTTTGTTCTTGCCGGCATAACGGATTGTATTCACATCAACTACGGTAACGTTGCAAAGAGCTTCAACTTCCTTCTTAATTTCCAGTTTATTAGCATCAGGACGCACGATAAAGCCGAAACGATTGTTCGCCTTATCAGTAATTGCTGTCATTTTCTCTGTTACTAACGGTTTAATAATAATTCCCATTATTTAAGCCTCCTTTTTACATTAAGATATTGTCGATAGCAGAAAGTGCACTTTCAGCAAACACAACAACTCCAGCGTCCAATACTCTGTAAGTATTTAACCCTGAGATAGTCTGCACATTCGCACCTTTCACGTTACGAGCCGATAAATATACGTTTTTATTTGCGTCCGGTAAAATCACAAGCAGCTTTTTGTCAGAAACTTTAAGATTTTTTGTCATTGCAACAAAATCTCTAGTCTTCGGAGCCTCAAAATTGAAGTCTTCCACGACTACAACAGCATTATTCTGAGCCTTATATGACAAAGCTGACTTACGTGCCAGAGCCTTTACTTTTTTATTCAGTTTGAAGTAGTAATCTCTCGGTTTCGGACCGAAAACACGAGCACCACCAACGAGTACCGGTGAATTCATGTCACCACGACGTGCACCACCACCACCTTTCTGGCGACCGATCTTACGTGTAGAACCACTGATTTCACTTCTTTCCTTTGACTTGTGCGTACCTTGACGTTGGTTAGCCATAAACTGCTTAACGTCCAAGTAGATAGCGTGGTCATTGGGTTCAATTCCGAAGATAGATTCGTTTAACGTAATCTTTCTCCCAGTGTCTTCACCTTTAATGTTATATACGTTAACTTCCATTATTTCTCAATTATTACGATTGAACCTTTGCAACCCGGAACCGATCCCTTAATCAAAAGAAGATTGTGTTCTGCGATTACTTTTAATACTTGCAGGTTTTGTACAGTTACTCTGTCGCCACCAAGCTGTCCACCCATACGCATTCCTTTGAATACTTTTGCAGGGTATGAACAAGCACCGATAGAACCCGGCTTACGAGCACGATTGTGCTGACCATGAGTAACCTGACCTACACCGCCGAAACCATGACGTTTCACAACACCCTGGAAACCTTTACCCTTAGAAGTACCGACAACATCAACGAAAGTTGCGTCGTTAAACATCTCTACAGTAACAGTATCACCCAGATTCAACTCTGTCTCAAATTCTTTGAACTCAGCCAAGTGTTTCTTGGGAGTTACTTCAGCTCTTTTGAAGCGCCCCATCAGAGGCTTTGTAGTGTGCTTCTCCTTTTTGTCTTGGAAGCCCAGTTGAACAGCTTCATAGCCATCCTTTTCTACAGTTTTCACTTGAGTAACAACACAAGGACCTGCTTCGATAACAGTGCATGGTACATTCTTACCCTCGGCACTGAAAACGGATGTCATTCCGATTTTTTTTCCTAATAATCCTGGCATTTCACTTAATTTTTAATACTACACTTTGATTTCTACTTCCACACCACTCGGCAACTCCAACTTCATCAGAGCATCCACAGTCTTAGCTGTTGAGCTATAGATGTCGATTAATCTCTTATAAGAAGAGAGCTCGAATTGTTCACGCGACTTCTTGTTAACGAAAGTCGAACGGTTCACGGTAAAAATATGCTTATGCGTAGGGAGAGGAATAGGGCCGCTAACGATGGCGCCCGTTGTCTTCACCGTTTTCACGATCTTCTCAGCTGACTTGTCAACCAAGTTGTGGTCGTAAGATTTCAGTTTAATTCTAATTTTCTGACTCATTACTGTTTTTGTTATTAATAATAATATATAAGATGAAGTTCCGCAGGTTAAGAGTCATTCGCCAACCTACGGGACTTCAAGTTGTTTTTAGAGTAAATCAGCACGTCCCTTTACTTCTTCCAATACCGCCTTGGCGATAGAGTTAGAAACCTGAGCATGATGAGAGTATGCCATTGACGACGTTGCACGTCCGGAAGTGATGGTACGCAGAGCTGTTACATAACCGAACATTTCTGCCAACGGAACCATTGCCTTCACGATGCGGGCACCTGAGCGGCTAGACTCCATACCTTCTGCCTGACCACGACGTTTGTTCAAGTCACCGATAACGTCACCCATGTTTTCTTCCGGAGTAACAACCTCCAGCTTCATGATAGGCTCCATCAATACCGGACCTGCCTTAGAACAAGCATTTTTGTATGCCTGGATAGCACAGATTTCGAAAGACAACTGGTCTGAGTCAACCGGGTGGAACGAACCGTCGAGCAAAGTCACCTTCAGTGAATCCAAAGGATAACCGGCCAACACACCGTTCTTCATAGCAGTTGTGAAACCTTTCTGTACAGACGGGATAAATTCCTTAGGAATATTACCACCCTTCACTTCGTCAACGAACTGCAAGCCACCTTGTGTAAAGTCTTCATCAACCGGGCCGATGTTTACGATGATATCAGCAAACTTACCACGACCACCAGACTGCTTCTTGTAAACCTCACGGAGGTTAACAGTCTTCGTGATAGCCTCCTTATAGTTAACCTGCGGCTTACCTTGGTTACACTCAACCTTGAACTCACGTTTCAAGCGGTCGATAATGATATCCAAGTGAAGCTCACCCATACCGGAAATAACCGTCTGACCTGTCTGTTCGTCAGTTTTCACTGTAAACGTCGGATCTTCCTCGGCCAACTTAGCCAAACCGTTAGACAGCTTGTCCATATCCTTCTGAGTCTTCGGCTCTACGGCGATACTGATAACCGGTTCCGGGAAGTCCATAGACTCCAATACGATCGGAGCAGTTTCGTCACACAAAGTATCACCCGTGTGAATATCCTTGAAACCAACACCTGCACCAATATCACCGGCACCAATCACTTCAACAGGGTTCTGCTTGTTTGAGTGCATCTGGAACAGACGGGAAACGCGCTCCTTCTTACCAGAACGAGAGTTATAAATGTAAGAGCCGGCCTCAATCTTACCTGAATAAACACGGAAGAAAGTCAGACGACCTACATACGGGTCTGTAGCAATCTTAAATGCCAACGCTGCAGCCTTTTCATCCTCATCCGGCTTACGGTCTTCTTCAGCACCAGTTTCCGGATTTGTACCGATTACGTTTTCAGTATCCAACGGAGACGGCAAGAAAGCACAAACATAGTCAAGCAATGTCTGCACACCCTTATTCTTGAATGAAGAACCGCACAACATCGGAACGATTGCCATCTGTACAGTAGCGTTACGAAGAGCTCTCAACACTTCCTCCTCTGTGATAGTAGAAGGATCGTCGAAATATTTCTCCATCAAAGCATCATCATACTCAGCTACTTTTTCAAGCATTTTATCTCTCCATTCGTTAGCTTCGTCCACCAAGTTTGCAGGAATTTCCTCTACTGAATAGTCAGCACCCATTGTTTCATCATGCCAATAGATAGCTTTCATTTTGATAAGGTCTACCAGACCCTTGAAAGTTTCTTCCGCACCGATAGGAACAACGATAGGACACGGGTTAGCATCCAACACATCCTTCATCTGGCGTACTACTTCAAAGAAGTCAGCACCCGAACGGTCCATTTTGTTAACGTAACCGATGCGCGGTACGTTATATTTGTCAGCTTGACGCCAAACAGTCTCAGACTGCGGTTCCACACCACCTACTGCACAGTAAGTAGCCACGGCGCCATCCAAAATACGCAAAGAACGTTCTACTTCAGCGGTGAAGTCAACGTGTCCCGGAGTGTCAATCAAGTTGATTTTATAAGTATCACCTGCATATTTCCAACGAGTTGTAGTCGCGGCAGAAGTGATAGTGATACCACGTTCTTGCTCTTGCTCCATCCAGTCCATCGTAGCTGCACCATCGTGCACCTCACCGATTTTGTGGGTCAAACCCGTATAGAACAGGATACGTTCAGAGGTTGTAGTCTTTCCGGCGTCAATGTGCGCCATGATACCGATATTACGCGTCAAATGTAAGTCATTCTTTGCCATTTTTCTTTCCTTTACTTTAAGTTTTCAATCTTTAAACTGGTTTATTCTCTTAATAGTATTAGAACCTGAAATGAGCAAATGCGCGGTTAGCTTCGGCCATTCTGTGCATATCTTCTTTACGTTTGAAAGCACCACCCTGCTCGTTGAAAGCATCCATGATTTCAGCAGCCAACTTGTCAGCCATTGATTTACCACCACGCTTACGAGCAAAGATAATCAAGTTCTTCATAGAAATTGATTCCTTACGGTCGGGACGGATTTCAGTAGGAACTTGGAAAGTAGCACCACCTACACGGCGAGATTTAACCTCCACCCGAGGAGTTACGTTATCCAATGCTTTTTTCCAGATTTCAAGAGCAGTTTTTTCTTCGTTCTGCATTTTGTTTTTCACTGTTTCCAGGGCAGCGTAGAAGATTTCATAAGAAGTGTTCTTCTTTCCGTCGTACATCAAGTGATTTACGAATTTGGAAACTTTCACATCACTAAACACGGGATCCGGCAGGATAACGCGTTTTTTAGGTTTTGCTTTTCTCATTTGTCTGAAAGAATAATGTTTTCGTTCTTGGTTGTTTACTTCTGTCTTCTTCAACCTTCCCACCGGAAGATTTACTCAACCTTTAGCATTTCCACCAAACTAAAACGTAAGTTGTTACTTTTAATTTTACTGTTTACCAGTTAATTCGCCTGCTTATTTCTTCTTAGCGGGAGCAGCCTGACCCGGTTTCGGACGCTTAGCGCCGTATTTAGAACGTCTTTGAGTACGGTTAGCAACACCGGCGGTATCCAATGTACCACGAACGATGTGATAACGTACACCCGGAAGGTCTTTCACACGACCACCGCGTACCAATACGATAGAGTGTTCCTGCAAGTTGTGACCTTCACCCGGGATATAAGAGTTCACCTCTTTACCGTTGGTCAAACGCACACGAGCTACTTTACGCATAGCTGAATTCGGTTTTTTCGGAGTGGTTGTATACACTCTCACGCAAACGCCACGTCTTTGAGAACAAGAATCCAATGCCGGAGACTTACCTTTGTCTACCAACACTTCGCGTCCTTTTCTTACTAATTGCTGAATTGTAGGCATTTTAATTGTTTTTAGTTATATATTTATGTTTATTTTAATTCAAAACTATACACTTTTGAGCTGCAAAGATACGAATAAGTTTTGAATAATCAATGCACTACGTTTTTTTTGATTTTATGCTTCACCCTTCACTGTGGGCAGCGGTGGCAAAGGTTGTTCCTCCGGCACGCGGATGGGCCCGAAAGCGCGTTCATATTTACTGATATTATCTTCGATTGCACGCAGCAGGCGCTTGGCGTGTTCGGGCGCCAGCACAATGCGCGACTGTACTCCGGCCTTGGACATCCCCGGCATCACCCGGACAAAATCAAGAATAAACTCCGAACTGGAATGAGTGATAATGGCGAGGTTGGCATACGTACCCTGGGCAACTTCCTCTTTCAGTTCAATCTGCAACTGCCCATTGTTATTTTCTTTATTTTCCATACTTTCTATATCTATACATTATTAATAAGGGCAAATATACCTCTTTTGTCCTGAACACGCAAGATACTCCGCCTCAAAAGCAGCGTCACGTTAAGAATAAAAAAGCTTCACCCCTGCAAGCCATCAATGAACTGCAGGGGTGAAACCATCATGCCGTCACCGGCCCATCTTCTTCAACTTTGCCTTGCAGCGTTTCAGCAAGACCGGAAGGAGCGTCATCAGGCACTCCAACACCTTTTCCAGAATAACTTTCATCCTCTATCCTCCGATTTCAGTTCAGTTATCCCAGTGGATTTTCTTCCTGGTCGTCATCGCCGCCGCCTACACTCCCGCCACCGTTCTCACTACCATTTCCGCTACCTTGCGCAGCCAGATAAGTTTGCAAGTCCACAAACTCCAGCGCATCCCCCGCACGGGTTGCCGACAGGTCGGGTCTCACGCTGCTCGACGGGCGAAAGTTGATGCGCACTGCACGTATCTTCTTCGCCGTGCAATCCTTCTCCGTTTCCGTCCCTTCGGTGCGTGCCGAGAGGCTGAACACCCCGAAATCGCGAATATTCACCGAATGCCCATTATAGAGATTACTGCGCAGACACTCCACAAAGTTGGTAATCACACTCAGAATGTCTCCTTTCGACAACGAACTGTTCTCCTTTATCTGAAAAGCAATCTTATCAATCCCCACACTCTGTCCCAGCGTGAGCAACTGCGGATGATACTGCGGTGCAGCCGATTTATCCAACAAATTTCTACGCAAAGTCTTTTTAAATACAATAGCCATAATCTTGTCTCCCTTTAAATTTAAGTAAATACTCCAGTCATTACATCCAAGCCTATGACACCGGTTTCATCTGCTTGGTGAGACAAAGATACCACCACCCGTAAACAAGATCGACCGCCGAGCGTCGCCCAGCGTCGTCCTTGTATCCAGATGTATTTATAAAACAAAACGGAATTGCCTGTTTTAATCTTGCATAATTCAAATAAAAGTTGTA